>JAQBVJ010000073.1 GCA_027623235.1 Planctomycetota bacterium | reverse complement strand
CAGCTCGGGCTCGATCTCGTCCAGCCGACGACCGTCTGACAGCGACTGATCAACCGAATCCAGCATCCGCTCCAGATCCTGCCGGGCCTTGATCCGAGTCTCCTGAGACAACACCATCACGACACCTCCATGCGGGGAAACAGGCAAACGTCAGCAACGCCTGCCAATGTTTTCCCCATGGAGGCCTTTCAAAACCAGGCCAATGTCAACCTGCTTTCAAAACCACTCACTTTTGCCGGAGGAAAGGCGGTCACGCCCTTGTCAGGCGACCTGACGAAGCCGTTTCCTGGGCACGCGACTGATCAAATGGTCTGCCGAGTCGTCGACCGGAACCGAACCGGCCGCCGAACATCGCCGTCGCGCAGCCATTTTCCGCCATGCCCGGATTTCGCGGCGAGTTCACAAGTGGGTCTGAGCAGCCCGTTGAAAAGTAGCGGCACGGCGCAAGCCGTCCGGTCCGAGCGCGTAGTTCCATGCACAACCGGGCGAATCTTCAACGCTGGCATGTCTCGAACGCTGACGTCATGCTGCTTCGCCAGACGCTTTCGGAGTTTCTTTTTCAAGAGCGATCTCAAGACAGTTTTCTGACGCGAATCATCAAGGACATAACAAATGACGAGATTTCTCACCCGTCTGACTGCGGCTGTGTTCGGCGTCCTTGCTTTTACGAATTCGTCGTCGGCCGACGTGTTCGAATTGAGGACCTACACCACAAACGAAGGGAAACTGGACAATTTGAATGCCCGGTTCCGCGATCACACGGTGGCCCTTTTCAAGAAACATGGAATGCAGTCCGTGGGTTACTGGGTACCGACCGACGAAGAGAAATCGAAGAACACGTTGATCTACGTCATCAGCCACAAGAGTCGTGACGCAGCGAAGGCCTCCTGGACAGCGTTTCTCGCTGACCCGGAATGGAAGAAAGTTGCGGCCGAGTCTCAGAAGGACGGTCAGATTCTGGCAAAGCGTCCGGAATCCGTTTTCATGGAAACCACAAAGTACTCGCCGACCTGGAAGAACGGGGAAGCGGGTGACGACGATGTCTTCGAACTGAGAATCTACAAGGCGGCTGAAGGTAAGCTCGGGAAACTCGACGCCCGTTTTCAGGATCACACCATTCGTCTGTTCGAGAAACACGGAATGAAATCCGTCGCGTACTGGCATCCGACTGATGAACCGGATTCGAAAGACACTTTGATTTACATCATCAAGCACGAAAGTCGTGACGCGGCCAAGAAATCGTGGACGGCGTTTCTGGCTGATCCCGACTGGAAAAAAGCCGCAGCGGAATCGGGCGTCGGACGTCTGGCCAAGCCTCCAGAGGCAACCTATATGAAGGCCACCGATTATTCAGCGATTCGTTGAAACTTCGTGGGCTCACGACCGACACCGTGGTGAGCCTGCCGGCGAAATCCGAGGACACCCTTGTTCGGCCTTGGATTGCTGTCGGCTCGATTCATTAACGCGGGATCGAAAACGCCTGCTGAACGTCTTCGACGATGACCAATTCGTGGTCCACTTCAATGGTTGTCAATGTCTGGTCGCTTCCGGCGGGCCAGGAAACGGTCACTGACTCGACACGCTCGGCGTCCCCAAGCCCGAAGATTAATTGACGCTGATTGCTGGCCTGGAATCCATCCCCAGCCATTAACTGCCGGGTCCAGGTTTTTCCTCCGGCTGTGACTCGCACGCGGGCCCCGATGGCGTCCCGACTGGATTGCGTGCCTCGCAGTTGAACAGCCAGAAAGTGTCCGTGCTTTTCCGTTCGGTTCGTCAGCAATGCCGGCCTGGCGTCGACATGAGTCACGACGAAATCTTCTTTGCCGTCTCGATTCCAATCGGCTGTGGCAATCGCCCGCCCCAGCGACAGTCGCAGGAAGTAGTCGCCTGCCGACACGTTGGAAAACTGCCCGTGACCCAGGTTGCGGTAATACTGGAGCGGCATCCGGCTGGTTTCGGAGATGTTCTCTAGGTGCCCGTTTGCCACGAGGATGTCGGGCCAGCCGTCCAGGTCGCCATCAAGAAACTGAGTTCCCCAGCCTTCATACGAGAAACCGAAATCACCAAGCCGGTAGTCTCTCGCCAGATCTTCAAATAACTGGTTTGGTTGCTGCACGAAGAGATTGTTGCTCTCGTTTTGGAAATTCGTAACGAACAGATCGAGCATCCCGTCCTGATTGACATCACCGGCCGCGATTCCCATGCACGAGTCCGCGTGGCCGTCCTGGTTGAATCCGAGCCCGCTCAGCAAAGCGTGATCCTCAAAGAGCACGTCTTCACCTGGCCGCGGTGTCTGATTCGTGAAGAAAAAGTTCGCAGTCATGTCGTTTGCCACGAACAGACTGAGGCGACGTGACCCGTCGAAGTCGGCAGCAACGATCCCCATTCCTTTGCCACCCGGAGCAACGATCCCAGAATCCACGGTGGCGTCCCCAAACGTTCCGTCACCCTGATTGAGGTACAACCGATCCTGCTCTGCAGGAAAGTCGGCTGGATAGCACTGAATGGGTCTGCCGTCCGACAGGCAGGCCCGCGTAAAGACTTCCGGGCCCGCCAGGTAGTTGACGTCGTAAAGGTCAGGAAAGGAATCCCCATTGAGGTCCGCCAGTACGCAGCTGAGCGTCCATTGCTTCCCGGAAAGACCGCTGTCCGACGTCACATCAGAAAATGTTCCGTCGCCGTTGTTCTCATACAGGCGGTTCTCACCGATGTTGGCCACGTAAACATCCGCGAAGCCATCATTGTTGAAATCACCGACCGTCGCTCCCTGCCCGAAACCATTGTCTCCCAGGCCGGACAACCCGGTGACATCGAGGAAGGCCCCGTTGCTCTGGTTGCGGAACAGCCGGTTGTGGTATTGCTGCTGAGCCGGGTCGACAGGCCAGTCACAGCCTTGCGTCAGATAGACGTCGGCCCAGCTGTCACCGTCGAAATCGAGAGCCGCGACACCGCCACCACTGAATTCGAACATGTAAGTCCGACCGGCCGTCCTGTCTGCTCCGTTGAAGTAAGAAAAATCTAATTCAGTTGCTGCGAATGAAACCTCGGACTCGCTGAGTGAGCCAGTCTGACTTCTCGGTCGAGCGGAATCTTTCCCATCCAGTTTCGGCAGCGGGAGCGCCGACAGGTCGATCTTCTGAGCAGGGTCGGCCTTGATCAGCGTCATCGGGGCGTCGGAGTCGGTCGTGGCACGCAGCCGCTGGAGCGTTTCTCTCGCCCAGGACACGTCGGACTTCTGCAAGGCGACCTCGCACCAGCCGATGGCTTCCCAGTTGCGGCCGAGAGCCTCCAGCATCTCGACGGTCGGACTCACTTTCGACCAGTCCGTAGGAATGGCACCGACCAGATATTTAAGGCTCGCCAGCTGACTGGATCGCTCAACAAACGGCTGAGCATCTGCTTCTCGGTTTAAAGCGACGAGCATCTGCGACAATCGATAATTTGCGCCTTTATGGTTGGGGTGGCGCCGCAGGGCTTCCCAGAAACAACGTGCCGCCGCGGAGTAATCTTTTTCCTGCTGAGCCCACAGCCCGCGGACGAACCAGATTTCTGGATGACTGTCCGCTGACTCTGGCAACGCGGCATGCCACTGGCGGAACTTTGCCTGAGACTCCCCGGACGCAAATTCCAGCAACACGTACCCCAGCCACGCCTGCGCCTCAATCTGCTGCGGCGCTCTTGCCACTACGTCCTGCAGAACATCCCGATGAACACGATGGGCAATGAGCTCCTCTCGAACAAATCCGATCTGCACGGAAACATCGGACGCATCCATGCAGCGGTCAGCCAGCGCGTGATCGTCAGGAAAGATCCACAAGACCTCCGGTTCTCCGGCAGGGAGAAGATGCTCGACCTCAAAGTGGCTTGTCTTGATCAGATTGCGAAGCAGCGGCAGCATTTCCCAGTGCCGGCCGGAAAACCTGAGAATGGTGATCAACTTGTCGTTGGCGTCGTAATTGGTCGGGTCTCGCTGCAGGATGCGGCGAAGTGGCCGCTCTGCGAACGATACCTGACCCGATTTGAAGGCAATTTCGACACTGAGTTGCCAGCCAGCGATGGAATGGACCGTGCCATCGTCTGCAACCTGATCCAGTAACGAGAGGGCTTCGGACGAGTTGCCGCGACGCCACTCTGAGTTGCCAGCGATAAAGAGAGCTTCCGACGATTCAGGCTTCGTCTGGAGGTACTGGCCGATCAGCTCCCTGGCTTTCTCAAAATCACCTTCCAGGGAACGAGCGCGGGCCGCCTCCAGCAGCTGCTCTTCGGACATACCCAGACTGGAAAATTTGGCAACGAAAATCACACAGAGCACAAACGCCCCGCTGAAAACCCACAACCAGCGTCTTCGCTGGGAGAGCTGACCGGACTCGGGAGATGAGACGTTCTTCATCAGCGAGCGACTTCCCAACGAGATTCCAGCGGAATTGATTTCAGCTGACGGAACGGTTTCTGGTCAGAGATCCTGTGTCTTTTCGTAGTTCTCATGACCGCGCAGCGTCACTTCGACCGCTTGAGGCGAATCCGTCGGTACTCGACCTGACCGCGGTCGCCTTCGAGGCCGATCGGTCCGGTTTCCGGGACCGCCATGTTGTCGGTCAGGAGCTCGCCATTGCAGGTTGCGTGAGCGACGCCGGCCGTCACTGTCACCACGAGTTCGTTCCAGTCACCTTCCCGGTACTTTTTCAATTCTTTGTACGGGCCAGCCAGAAGATAATCGCGGCATTGAAGCTGCGGTTTACGGATGAAGACTCCGCTGTCGGCGTTGGGTGTCGCCCGAAACTCCAGTTTGAGAATGAAGTCGCCGTCAAACTCCTGAGTCGTCCACAGTTGCTGAATCCGGCGGCCTTCCGAGGGGGTCGTCACGACCAGGCGGCCATTCACCGCGACATATCTGCCGTCACTGCTGGCCGTCTTTTTGTCGAACGAAACGGCTTCTTTGATTTCCACGAAGACCGGCGCATCCGGCCGAGGTGCCGCTGGCTGCTTTCGCGGCGGTGTCGGGCGGAATCCCCATCCCGTCAGATCCCGTCCGTTGAAGAGGCTCACAAATCCTGGTTCAAGCGAAAACTCGTCCGGCTCCGTTTCGAGAAATCCCAGCGTCGCAAAAATCGGACGCAGCCCCGCCGCCCAGCGGTCGTAGCCGGCCGCGTTGAGATGCAGCAAATCCGGGAACCACTTCGGATTCGCGTCTCCCGCCTCATCCGCGAATAAAGTCCAGGTATCGACGACGGTGATTTGCGGATCACCTTTGACGGCACCCTCGTAAAGCTGGTTGACTCGCTGAACGATTTCCTTCGGCCGCTTTTTCGACGCGGAACTTGGGAACACTCGACACAGGACAATCGGCGTTTTCGAACTGTGTTTCTTGATCGCCTGCAGGATCTTCTCAAAGTTGCGTCCGATCGCGTCAGCATCAATGCCCACTTCAACATCATTCGTCCCGAGAAGCAGGACGATGGCGCTGGGGTTCAACGCGAGCACATCTTCCTGGAGACGGATCAACATGCCGCGAGTTGTGTCGCCGCCGATCCCTCGATTGGCCAGCTTCATCCCGGGAAACTTATCCCGAAACTGTGCTCCCCAGCCCTGAGTAATCGAGTCGCCAAGAAAGACGACCGATTTCTGGTCGTGCTCAATCTGCTTCGACCATGCCGTTCGCGATTTGAGCCAGGTGTTGACGTAGCCGTCGTAACGCCGAAGAGCCCCCTCGCCAGGCAGGCCCGCTTCATTCGCTGGGAGCGCGAAGGACTCGTCGGCCCTCGCCGGCAGAGTGATCGTTGCGACGATGGCCGAGATCGCGAGAAGCATCTGAAGAAGTTTTGTCATTGCTCTGGCTGTGCTTTCATTTTTTCCGGATCGATTATTCTGATGACGCCCTGACGCGATCGATGGCGCTAAACTTCGAAGTTGCTCACCGCAGTTTCTTACAACAATTGATGAAGCGGTTCGCGTTCGTCGAGCAGGAACTGCGGACGTCCGGCGTGGTCGGGCAGTGTCTGGTTCAGGCTGATCCCGAGAACGTGGTACAGCGTGGCCAGAATATTCGATGGCACATACGGGTTCCCCGTTGCTGCTTCTCCGAGTCGGTCGGTTTCACCAATGACCTGTCCCGTTTTCAAACCGCCGCCAGCGAGCAGGGCGAAGCCGGCCGCAGGCCAGTGGGAGCGTCCATCAGGAGTCACGTTGCCGATTTTCGGCCGACGTCCGAACTCGCCCCAAACGACGATGGCCGTGTCGTCGAGCAGCCCACGCTGACTCAGGTCCTTGATCAGAGCGGCGATTGCGTGGTCGTAGCGTGGGAGCTTTTCCTTCAGGAGTTTGAAGTTGTAGGCGTGCGTGTCCCAACCGCCGGGATCAGGAGCACCGGGGACTCGAACGGGAAACCGTGCGGGCAGAGTGACAACTGGAACACCCGCCTCGACCAGGCGGCGAGCCTGCAGGAACTCATCGTAACCGCCGTAGGAATCCCGGACTGCTTGCGGCTCCTGACTGATGTCGAAGGCGTCGCGAGTCTTCGTCGACGCCAGAATCTCCAGCGCCTGGGCTCGGAACTGATCAGTGGCGGCGACGTTGTCGTAGGCCGAATCGACGTGGCGGCGGGCGAGGTCCAGACTCGACATCATCGACTGCCGATCTCGAAAACGTTGCGGTGTCACTCCGTTCAGAGTCAGGTTTTCGTGGCCGGGTCCGTCAACGCGGAACGGGGCGTGAGCCGGTCCGAGGTACGCAGGCGTCTCAATTTCCTCGTATCCCCTGAGCAATCGCAGGTCGCCAAGGCTGACGTATGGCGGAATCGATCTCGACCGTTCCCCGAACAGTTGGCTGACCACGCAACCGAACGCGGGCCGCGGTTTCTTCCCGACCGTGCCGGTCGTGACCGGACGCTCCCGATAACCGGAGAGCAACTGGTAGGTGTCGTGCGCCCCGCAGAATCGAATGCCACGAACGATTGCCAGCTTGTCTGCGATTTGAGCCTGCTGAGGCATCAGTTCGCACATCTCCAGTCCGGGCACAGTGGATGCGACGGGGAGAAATTCACCCCGGTACTCGTCCGGAGCACTCGGTTTCATATCGTACATGTCGATATGACTTGGTCCTCCGAGCAGGTGGACCATGATCACGGACTTTTGCCGTTGCGGTTTAACCGGGTTCGCTTCGGCCTGCCTTCGCAGCACGTCTGCGAGTCCGACACTGGCGAGGGCCAACGACCCGGCTCGCAACAGTTCGCGTCGTGAGGCTTCGCCGGAGAACGGAAATTGCATTTCGGCGATCCTCATCGTCGCTTGACACAGAACCTGGTGAAGTCAGTCCTCACACCGTTCCTACAGGATCGGAATTTACCACGGACGCCGCAAGAATGATTCCAGAGGCTGGCGGACTTGCTCCGCAGATGAGGCCTCTTTCCGTGACAGCCGATCGTTTTGTTCCCAGGAAGATCACCTCTCCCGAGCTATCCCAGAGTCATTTCCGCAGTCGCCGCAGCACAGGAAATACGAGGATGTTCAATTTGAATCTTCGCGAGCACCATCGCGGCACAGCGATGAGGTTTGTCGTTTTGTCAGCGTTGCTGGCAGTTGCCGGTTGCGGTTCTGAGCCGGCGTCTGATTCCGCGGCACTGGAGCCAGCCGCAAGTCCCCGAAACCAGCTTGTGCTTAAGCTCGTCGAGGCTGATTCCGTCGAGGCTGATTCCGTCGAGGCTGATTCCACTGAGGAGCCGGGAGGAGACCGGGCTCCGTATTCTTCGGAGAATGCTTCGCACGTCATCCTGATCGCGACGATCGAAAAGCCGACGAAGCAGCAGGCCGAAAACAAAGAACTTCGTCTGAATATCGAGGAGGTCCTTCGAGGCAAATCGCTGGTCGAGAACGGCGAGGTTGTTGTGAAGGACTCGCCGGACTGGCACCTCTATGCGTGTCTCGATATTCCATCAGGGGCAAAGCGTTTTTCCGATCGGTTTGCTCCCGGCTCGAGTGTTGGAATCTTTCTGTGGGAAGATGCGGACCACTCGTGGCGAGTTGTGGACATGACGTCTCTCGACACGAACTCTCCGGCCGAACAGAAGGCCGCGTGGCGGAAAAGAATCCAGCGATTTGTCGCAGTTGCAGAGGCGCCCAGGGCCGACGATCCAGAGACTCGCTATAAGGAACTGCTCGCCGGTCAGCCGCTCGACGATCCCACGTTCTATGCGCTCGCCTATCACCGTCACCCGGGAGCCGTCAGACACATTCGCCAGTGGCTGATTGACCTCAGTGAAATGTCCGAGACCGAGCGAAGCAAATCGCGACAGAGCTTCAGCGGACTGCTGGAACTGCTGGCTGGGCATCACGACGCGGCATCAATCCAACCTGCGGTGAAGGTCGCCGCGAAGCTCAAGGTGGGTGAGCGGTACTCGTTTTTCGAGTTCCTGCCTCGACTGTGTCGCGATGCTGACACGAAAACGCTCGACGAACTCCGTGACTCGATCGCTCCGATGGTCAAAGAGCTCCCGCCCGAATCCGAGCTGGACTCGACGACAAACTACTTCCTCACACACGAGCTCCACATGGCCCAGGCGGCACTCAAGTACCTGGATGAGCGGCTTGAGGAGCGGTGAACGAAATCCCCGACATTGCAGAACTCTCCGCCGGTCAGGCTCATTTCGCGTTAGGAATGTGTCGGAAATAACTTCCCGATAGTCGCCGGCAAGGCGACGACGGCGGTCGCTTCAGATTGAGATGTCGCGCAAAGACGCGAAGCCGCAAAGGACCGACTGAACTTTGCGGCTTCGCGCCTTTGCGCGCCATCTTCTTCGTCAACCCTGGTGTCACACGTCGGCCGGGTCAGGAATCGGGAACTTATTTCCGACACGTTCCTTAGCGTCTGTGGTCCCCAGAAATGCACGGATTGTTGCGAATTAACGCACATAAAGACATATGCGTGATGGGCGTGTCCGAATTGGACAGGGGGCAGGTCAAGTAAACTGTGACGGCTACGGAGCCGCATTCCCGGCACATTCGTTGGAATCCGGAGATTTCCCAACAGTGACGGAACCGGTCTAATCGATACAGAGTGACGGAGGATTCTTGTGGAACGCTATGCGCTTCTTCCGCGGCCGGGCGGCCTCCTGCCTTGCCGAATGGACTCGAATGGATGCGGTTCGTTTGTAACTCGCGACGACTTCGATCGGGATTGACGGCACTGCTGTGCGCTCTGTTCGCTTGTGGATGCTCACGGACAGAGTACCGCGAACAGGCAGACGCGGAGGTCTATGAGACGATCGCCGAGAAGAATGTCCACCCGCAATGGGCCATCGAAAGTTACAACATCGAGATGGACCCTCGAAGCCGCTACTACGAGCCCTTCGATCAGGATCGCCCGCCGATGCCACCGGACGATCCGGTCTCTCACGAGTTCATGCATCATGTCGCTGGTAAAGATGGCTGGGATCAGTGGCACGAGTTTGGCGAGCGGGACCAGATGGAGAATCCCGAATGGCGTGACGCTCTCCGAGAATACGTCGAGATCAACGATGACGGAGAGATCCGATTGACGCTCAATTCGGCCCTCCGCATGGCGTACATGCACTCGCCGGACCACCAGTCTCAACTGGAGACGCTTTATCTGTCGGCACTTGACGTCACGACAGAGCGATTTCGGCTCGACACGCAGTACACCGGAGGTTTGGACGCTGTCTTTCGACACGATGGCCGACTGCGACCGGAAAGCAATCTATTGACCGTTGGTCGCGGAAACGCTGCGCAGGGAGTTGCGAGTCGTTTTGGAGGTGGGTCCAACGCGCTGCAGCTCGACAGGCGGTTCGCAAACGCTGGCGAGCTGCTGGTCGGTGTCGCGAACTCGTTTGCCTGGGAGTTCGCAAACGGCGACGTCAACTTTGCCGGATCGCTCATCAACGCGAGCCTCGTTCAGCCGCTCCTGCGGGGAGCAGGTCAGGATGTCGCACTCGAACAACTGACGATTGTTGAGCGGGCGTTGCTCGGCAACATTCGAGCGTATTATCAATACCGTCAGGGATTTTTCACTCGCGTTGCGATCGGCGATCTGGGTGTCGGAGGGCCGCAACGTCGTGGCGGCTTCTTCGGTGGGACAGGTCTGACCGGATTCAGCGGCCAGGGAGCGGGCGGATTCGGTGGCGTCGGCGGAGGCACTTTTGGAGGCGGCTTCGGTGGCGGTGGCGGAGGCGGGACTGGTGGCGGGGCCGGATTTGCCGGTGGTGGAGCCGGAACGGTCGGCGGATTTATCGGACTGCTCCAGCAGCTTCAGCAGATTCGCAACTCAGAAGACAGCCTCAACCAGCAGCTCCGAACGCTGTCCGTGCTGGAGGCGCATCTCCAGGCAGGAGTCATCGATCTGACGCAGGTCGACCAGTTCCGGCAGAGCATTGAAACTGAAAAGGCGACACTGCTGCAGACTCGAAACGGTTTGAAATTCGGAGTCGAAGGCTACCTGACCGGCGTCCTCGGCCTTCCGCCAAAGCTGCCGGTTGAGCTCGACGACAGCCTGATCACGAAGTTTCAACTGGTCGCTCCTGACGCGACCAGCGTTCAGGACACGATCGCCGCGTTCCAGGATCAGGTTGGCGAACTGCCTGACGAGGCGGACGTCGCGGCAATTCGAGCAACGCTGACAGATGTCAGTCAGGTCGTCGACCTCGTGCAGCGCCAGTTCGACGACGTGCAAACGGACCTCAGAAAAATGGATGAGTCCGCGGTCGATCGCGAAACAGGCATGCTGGAAGAGGAACGCCGAATGTTTCAGACGGACCGACAACAGTCTCACGCGGGACTGGCCGATCTGCTGAAGGAATTCGACGCAGCGAAGGCCCAGTTAAAAACGCTGAACGACGGACTGTCCGATAAAACGAAAGTGGCGACCGTTCGCGGTACCGTCGTGTGGCTGCGGGATCTGCACCGGCTCGTCCAGAGTTCAATCCTGATTCAGGCTCGGGCGAGGCTGGAAACGATCTCAGTCGAGACGATCACCCTCGATTCTGACACGGCAGTGAAAGTGGCTCTCGCGAATCGAGTCGACTGGATGAACGGCCGGGCTTCTCTGGTCGACAGCTGGCGGCTGATCGCGTTCAACGCGGACGCTCTTCAGGCGAACGTGTCAGTGGCAGTCGGCGGCAACCTTCGAACGTCCGGCGACAACCCGATCAGTTTCGACGGTCGCAACTCAACTATGACTGCCGGTGTCCAGTTTGACGCTCCGTTTACCCGACTGCTTGAACGAAACAACTATCGGCAATCCCTGATCGACTATCAGCGAAGTCGGCGAAGCTTCATTCAGGGAATGGACGGACTTGAGCTGGGGCTTCGCGGACTGCTCCGAGAGATTGAGCAGTTGCGGCTTAACCTGGAAATTCAGCGTCGAGCCGTCGCGATCGCAATCCGGCGAGTCGACAAGACGCGTGAAGATCTCAACGCGCCGGTGCCGCCACCGATTCCTGGTCGACCGCCGGCGCAGTTCGGCCCGACTGCCGCGACGAGTCTACTGACTGCTCTGTCCGACCTGCGAAACACGCAGAACAACTTCATGAGCGTCTGGCTGAACTACCACGCTGCCCGCATGCGGCTTGCCCGGGAAATCGGCCTGATGGAGCTCGACGAAAACGGTCGGTGGATCGACAAGCCGATTCCTGGTCTCGCCCCGGAAGGCGACTCAACGGTGATTCCTCCGGCAGTGCCAGCCGAATGGGTTGATCTGGTCCAGTTCGCCCCCGAATCACTCCCGGCCAGCGTCGTTGCCTCTGCCGACGCGAAACCTCGCACCGCGCCGGCCCGATCCACAGCAATCGCGAGGCCGGGCACGACCGCCACTTCGACGCTGACAAGACCCGCGGCCGGGCCTGCCCCCGTGGCTCTCGGGCCGATTTCGGAGACAGAGCGACAGGGCGTTTCCGCGTCGAGCCAGGCACTTCCGCAAAAGCTGCCGACACCGCGATCGGCAAAACCGGCCATTCAGAATCATGTGGCGCCGGTTACTTCGGCCGGGAGAACATCGCCATTTCCGGCCAATAAGGCAGTTCAAAAGGGCTGGAGACGGACGAATCCAGCCTCAGTCACGAATTGAACACGGAAGTTGACTGACTTGAGCCGTTGAGGCGGCAAATAATGTCTGCCTGAGGAGTCGTCCCTTCCGGAGTCTCCGCTGGTCCGCCAGGCTTCCGGCGTGGAACAGGGTGGCATCCTGCAGATCCGGTCACGCAGGGGAACTGCTTGTCTCTCAACCAGTTGAGCGACCCGATCAGCAAGCGGCACTCCCTCTGGACAGGTGGATGCCGGTTTCTGAATCCGCTCTACTTAAGCTGTTTCAACGGCATTGTTGCTTGCCCACCAGCATCGTTTGGATCGGAAGGCGGAGACAAAAATGGCCATGAAACCCGTCGTCACACTGTCTTTAGCCGGCTTGATCGCCTGCGGGCTGCTCGCGGTGGTGGCTCCGTATATTTTCGGCAGTTTGACTCCGGAAGACACCGGGCCGAAGCTGACTTATACGATCAGTCGCAGCAATCTGGATGTCACTGTCACGGAGCAGGGAACGCTCGAAAGTTCCGACAACACCGAAATCAAATGCAAGGTCCGGGGCGGCAGCACCGTGCTGTGGGTCATCGAAACGGGAACCGAAGTGGAAGAAGGCGCCGAACTGGTTCGGCTTGACCCGTCGACCATCGAGGATCGGATCAACCAGCAGGAAATCGTCTATCAGCGCGCAAGAGCAACTCACACACAGTCCGAGACCGCCGTCGCTGTCGCAGAGATCTCGGTCGAAGAGTACATCGAGGGGACCTTCGTCTCCTCGATGAAAACGCTCGAAAAGGATCTCGCAATCGCGGAGTCCAATCTGAGGACGGCGAAAAACCTGCTTGATCATTCGAAGCGAATGTTCAAGAAGGGTTACGCGAGCGAACTGGAAATGGAAAGCAACGGATTCACGCTGACACAGGCGACGCTTGAGCTGGAACTGAAGCAGACGGAAGTCAAAGTGCTGAACGATTTCACGAAAGCGAAGCAGATGAAGGAGCTGGAGAGCACTTTGAAATCGGCAATGGCCACGCTGGAATCAGACACCGCAGCCCTGACGCTTGAGAAAGTCCGACTGGATCGCGAGAAAGAGCAGCTCAAAAACTGCATCATCACTGCCCCGTCTGCTGGCATGGTGATTTACCCATCTGCTGCCCAATGGAAAGAACAGCCCGACGTCGAAGAAGGCGCGACAGTTCGCCAGGACCAGGTGCTCCTGCTGATTCCTGACATCGGAAAAATGCAGGTCAAAGTCGGCATTCACGAATCCAAAGTTGATCGGCTCCGCGTCGGTATGCCGGCTCAGGTGACGATGCTTGACGAGGTTCTGGACGGCAAAGTGTCGTCCATTGCGACAGTCACAAAGCCGGCAGGCTGGTGGACCGGAAACGTCGTCAAGTACGACACCCTTGTCGAGCTTGAGCCTCGTGCAGACATTGTTTTGAAACCCGGTATGAGCGTCCAGGTCGACGTGACCATCGCGAGTCACCAGGACGTCGTCACGATTCCGGTCGGAGCCGTCGTCGAACACGAAAGGCAGTACTACTGCTGGGTCCGGACCGCCGACGGGTTCAAACGGCGCACACTCGGATTAGGCGACACCAACGACCAGTTCATGGTCGTGACCAGTGGCGTTAAGGAAGGTGACGAAGTCGTCATCAATCCTCGCGCTCACATAGAAGAAGCGGAACTCGAAGCACTCAAGCCGCTGGAAGCCCCTGATTCACCGGGGAAGGCAGCCGAACCGAAAGGCGCGAAAGTAGACGGTTCGAAGGATGCCGAATAGAAGAAGCCCGCCTCTGCGAAGGCAGAGTCGCTCGGTCAGAAGCTCGTCAAGAGTGGTGACAGGAACAGCGACGGAGTCCTGTCGAAAGACGAGTATCGCGACGAAGACAAGGATGAGTTCGAGAAGCACGATACCGACCAGAATGGCAGTGTCACAGCAGCGGAACTGGACGCCGTCATCAAGAAAGCTCAGGCCGACGCGAAACAGCCGTCTCGAAGACGGCTCGCGTGACTCCATCACACTTCCTTCAGCCCCCCCCCCCCCAGCGATTTGAACAGTTCCCTGCTCCGAACGATTCAGCTCGGGTTAAAAAGCCTGTTGCTCCAGAAAATGCGTGCGTCTCTCGCAGCGCTCGGCATTTTTATTGGCACGACCACAGTCATCTGGCTCGTTGCGATGGGCGAGGGCGTCAGCTACGAAGCTCAGCAGCAGATCAAGGAACTCGGTGCAACAAACATCATCGTTCGCAGCAGAAATCCGAACTCCGGCGATCAGAAAACCGACGCGCAGCGAGTTCAGACATTCGGCATTCTCCGCGCTGACTACCAGAGAATGCTCACCAATATCTGCACAATCGACGAGTCCGTCCCGATGCGTGAGCTTCGATTTGAGCTGCGCCGGAAGGACCGCGGTGTCGACTGCAAACTGATCGGCTGCGCCCGGAAGTATCTCGAACTGAACCGGCTTGAGATCGCTCGTGGCCGCTGGATGGAAAGTCGCGACGACGGAGAAAAAGTCGTCATCCTCGCTCACGATACCGCCCTGCGGCTTTTCCCTTTCGAGAACCCGATCGGCCAGACGGTCTGGGTCGGCAGCGAGTTCTATAAAGTCATCGGCCAGACCAAACCGCGAGCTGCCTCGGCAGCGATCGGCGGCAGTCTGGACTCGCACGAATACAACCAGGACGCCTATATCCCGCTCGCAACGATGCGTCAGAACGTCGGCGATCTCGTCATGAGACGCACCGGTTCCGGATTCAATTTTCAGGGCGAACAGGTCGAACTCAGTCAGATTACGATTTCCGTCGAGCACATCGCGGACGTTGACGAAACCGCCGCAGCGATCGAGTTTCTCCTTAAAAAATATCACGATGTCGAAGATTACGCGGTCGTCGTGCCGAAGGAACTGCTGCGTCAGGCGGAGCGAACCCGTGCGATGTTCAACGTACTGCTCGTCGTGATCGCCGGCATTTCGCTTTTCGTCGGCGGCATCGGCATCATGAATATCATGCTGGCCACGGTGACCGAGCGCACCCGCGAGATTGGCGTCCGCCGGGCTCTCGGTGCCAAGCGGAAACACATCATCCAGCAGTTCCTGACCGAGACGATTCTGCTGACCGGCAGTGGCGGCTTGCTCGGCGTCCTGTTCGGATTGATGTGTGGGCCACTGTTTGAGGGAATGCGTGACTTCGTCACGATGATCAAGCCCGACGCTTTGCCGGACATCGTCCACAGCCTGAAACCACGCATTGCGCCGTGGTCTGTCGGACTTTCGCTGTTTATCTCGCTCGGCGTTGGAATACTGTTCGGCGTGTATCCGGCGAGAAAGGCCGCTCACCTGGATCCGATCGAAGCGCTGCGTCACGAGTAGCCACGCTGGTCCTGGTGACTGCTATGCCGCTTTACTTCCTGACTCAGTATCTGGCAGATCAGAAACCTGACGCGGATACGTCGCGTGGTTTGTCGCGAAGTCGATCGCGACGTCGATCGAATCACGAATGTGCTGGGACTGCTGCTCGAAGTGCAGGAAGCTCGCCATCAGGCCGTGAGCGTACTCAAATTTCGCCGGTCCCATCAAAAACGTCAGGATCGAATTACGCCAGTAAAGCCGGCACGTCGATCGCTTGAACGTCAGGCGGAAGGCGATGCCGAAATATCCGCGCAGCATCCGTTTCGCCTCAAACCAGCTTCCCAGATGAAGGCGTTGCGGGTTCAGAAGGCGAGTCGTCGCGAGCACACGGTCCATGTAGTTCTGCGCCGAATACGTCGAGTCGATGACGTTCCGAAACTCTTTGTAAATCTCAACACGATCGCGTGAGGTCACGAAGTTCAGTCCGCCGACCGTCTGATCGAGATCGTTTTCATTGATCAGTTCGTAGACCGCGGACTCATCTTCGACCAGTTGATGATCGGACGATATCAGCCGTTTTTCAGCCATTAATCGGCGAGTCAGCTGTGTGTTCGGCAGAGCCGTCAGCAGCCCGACCATCGCCGCGACAATTCCCGTGTCTTCGATGCAGGCAATCATCGCCTTATCATTGCCGGGTTTTTCCTGATCAAAGCCAAGTATGAATCCGGCGGAAATCGATATGCCATATTCGTAGATCGCATGGATCCGCTCGACAATCGGTTTCATGCTGTTGACACGCTTCTGCGTCAGTGCCAGCAGGTCAGGGTCGGGTGTTTCGATGCCCATGAAGATGTGTCGAAAATCGACGGCGCGCATCAGATCGAGCATTTCCGGATCGTCGGCCAGGTTCATCGAGGCTTCGGTCGAAAAGTAAAACGGGTAGTTGCGTTCCTTCGACCAGGCAGCCAGTTCGACGAGCAGTTTTTTGATCTTCGGCTTGTTTCCGATGAAATTGTCGTCAGAGATGTCGACCCAGCCTCGATGTCCCAGGTCGTACAGCAGATTCAACTCAGCCAGAAACTGCTCGCTCGATTTCACCCTCGGAACCCGGCCGTAAAGCTCGATGATGTCGCAGAATTCGCAGTTGAACGGGCAGCCTCGCGAAAGCTGCGTGCCAACGTACAGGTAGTGCCGAAACTCGATCAGGTCGAATCGAGGTGTCGGCGAGTTTGTCACATCCGGTTTCTTTGCCGATTCGAAGACGCCGTTCGACTCACCGTTCCGCCACGATTCCAGCCAGAGGGGGATCGTGACTTCGCCCTCTCCGAGAACAAGCGCATCGGCGCCGGAATAAATCTGCGGCTGGCTTGTCGGATCCGGCCCCCCGACGACAACGTATTTGCCGCTTTGACGAGCCCGCTCGACGATCGCCAGAATTCCCGCCTGCTGAGCAATCATCCCGCCAACGCAGATCACATCGGCTTCTTCCCACTCGCGATCAGTGATCTCGCGAACGTTGAGATCAACAAGCGATATGCTCCACGATTCCGGCAGCATCGCCGCAACGGTGAGCAAACCCAGCGGCGGAGCGGCGGTTTTGGCTCCGATGGTTTTCAGAGTCGTCCCGAAGTTCCAGTAATTGTTCATCGAAAACTTCGGCTGAACGACCAGGCAGTTCAAATCGTCATCCGGAGACGCTGCAAAGTTTCCAGGTGCCGCCTGATGGGGCATCGTCAAAGAGATCATCGCTTCTCCCGAGCCGAAATTCCGGCTGCAGACATCCTGTCCGCAGCAAATCCGACGAACCCATATCAGGTCTGGAGAAATGCGAGAACGCCAATCTGGTACGGCTGCGACCGGACGAACGGGATGTGGCGACTGTGAACAGCAACGTGAGTGAGTTGAATTCAGCTCAGGATGGGCAGCGGACGGGATATTCGCGCAGCGTATCGACCGGGCTGACCGCCAGGCGGGCTGCCTCATCGGGAACAGGTCCAGCTGGTGCCGGCATACCTCGAGACCGCCGCAGAACCTGGCAACTGCAGTGGAAGTTGCTGACGTGAAGGCGCAGAGGGGCTCTGCGCAGCTTCTGTCAGTCCGCCCTCTCGGCCAACGATTACATGTTGATCTCGTAACCCTTGCGGTTTTCCCGCGAGAGGAATGAGTTCGCCTGGTCGTCACCCACGATTTCCCGCTTTGACGGGTCCCACTTGAGCTCTCGATTCAGACGCATCGCGATGTTCGAGAGGTGGCAGATTTCGAGCATCCGATTGTGCGTCCAGACGTCGGAAATCGGCTGCTTGCGGGACTTCATAGCCTCGATGAAGTTTGCGGAGTGATTCTCACTGACTTTTCCACCGTAAACGTCCGCGATCGCCCCGTCCGGCAGCGGATTGTCCTTCAGGTCCTCGACAGGCGTTCCGACGATCTTGCCGCGGTTGACGAAGAATCGGCCCTTCGTGCCTTCGAACAGAATGCCGTTGTCACCTTCGCTCGTAATGATCATCTCAACGTCGTTCGGCATGTCGACCTGGATGCGGAATTTCGTCGCGGCGTTGTATTGATCGTCGACCACGGGATGCCCGTCCTTGTACTCAACCGGCAATGTGAATTCGAGCGGTGTCACTTTGCTCGGGCCGGTGTCGCTGGCGCCGAGTGCCCAGCAGGCGATGTCGACGTGATGGGCACCCCAGTCAGTCAGTTTTCCGCCGGAATACTCATGCCAGTTTCGGAACGCGTAATGGCAGTTGCTGTGGAGGGGAACGCCACCGCCGTAACCCTTTCGCATTTCGGGGAGAGCTCGATAAGGAACCTTCGGCGCAGGTCCGAGCCAGGTTTCCCAATCCAGTTCTTCGGGAACAGGTGCGACAGGAATGACTGGAGAAGCGCTCATGCCGTTGATTCCGCATGTCACTTTCTTGACCGTGCCGATACGACCATGTTTCACCAGGGCGACGGCCTGCAGGAATCGCTGCTCGGATTCCGTACGCTGCATCGTGCCAACCTGGAACACTCGACCGGTTTCCTTAACGACCTTCTCGATCAGCTTTCCTTCAGCGATGGTCAGCGTGAGCGGCTTTTCGCAGTAGACGTCCTTTCCGGCAAACATTGCTTCGACCGCGACTTTTGTGTGCCAGTGGTCTGGCGTGGCGATCATGACCGCGTCGATGTCTTTTCGGTCGAGGACCTTGCGATAGTCTTTGTAGGAGTCCGGTTTCTTGCCTTGCCCCTTATTCACGTTTTCGACGTTGGCACCCAGCACGTTCGAGTCGACGTCGGCCAGCGCGGCGAAATCCGCAAATCGAAGAGTCTTGCTGGTGATGGTCCAGCCCTGGTTCCGAAGTCCGATGGTTGCAAAGACTGGCCGGTCGTTTGCCGACTGATAACCAAATGCTCGATTGGTTGAGGGCACCACAATGCTGGCGGCCCCGGCGACGGCGAGTCCCTGAAGAAACTGACGGCGTGTTGTTTGATGAGAAGCTGGCATGGTCTAATTCCTTGAGGAAATTGAGCAGGAGTACCTGCAGGTCCAGTTTTTTGCGGGCAGCGAACGATTTCAGCGACGACGAAACGCGAACAAAGCGTGTGGTTGCCGAACGGTCATTCATTGAGGTCGTCTGATTAACGATACCGGAAATCGTCTGCGGCTTGAACTGGTTGACTGGGAGCCCTGCGGAATTCTGTTCGGACAGTCGGCTCGGCCTTCATTCCCCGTCAGCCTCGCGACACAATCGTCGAGGTGTTGTCGGAGATCACCGAACGGACACCCGGTGCCTGCCGAGCAACGGCAACCGACGACGCTCACGCTCCACCTGAACTCCAATCAAACAGCCAGCGAGAATACCGGGATGCGAATCTCCCCTTCGACAATCGCTCTCCCCTGGCTCTGCGCCGGGCTGGTGTTCACTCTTCTTGCGGTTACGACGCAGTTTGGAGCGGCCCAATTCAAGGACGAAGGTTCAGACGACCGTGTCAAAAAGCAGGCCGCAACTGCGGAACCTCGGGAAGACTCGCCACCCCAGCCACATCCAGACAACTCAGCGCCCGGACCTGACACTTCCCAGCCGGTCATGCTGGAGTGTGCGGCGGCTGATCGATTTTTCGAGGACGAAGTTTGGCCCAAAGTTGGCGAACGAACGTGCCTGAAATGCCATCAGGTGAACGGCGACGCGTCCGAAAGCAAGCTTTTGCTGCAGGCGACGTCGCAGAATCGAGAAATCATCAACGCTAATCGTCTGGCATTTCTGTCGATGGCGACCTCGATGGAGAAAGGCAGGTCACGCCTGCTGGAGAAAGTATCGGGCGGACTCGATCACGGCGGTGGCGCGGTGCTCGCGGCGGATTCGTCGGGGTATCGCATCCTCGAACGCTTTGTGCGCAGATCAAACGGCACTCCTGACCCGACAAGTGACGAGGCAGGCCATTCTGACTACGACGCTCCGCCGTTCTTCGACGGCGTTCAGATGATGACTCCCGAGCGGTTACTCCGACGCGTCACACTGTCGCTGGCTGGAAGGCTTCCGTCTGACACAGAGCGTCAGGCCGACGTTGACCGCGACGCAATCAAACGTGAACCGCTGGAATTGATTGCACACATCGTCCGCAACGACCACCCGTTTACCGTACTGGCGACTGCACTGGCGACTGCTGACTACATCATGGTTTCTCCCTATTCGTCTCGCTGGATCAGAAATAAGGGAATTCGAGTGCGTCCTGAACACATTCACGACTCACTCCAACGGCTTGCCGGAATCGACAAGCACGCTTTCAGTCAACAATTCCCGCTCGCCGTCCCCGACGACGAGAAACTGCAGGGACTGTTCGGGTAGTGCACACGGCCGGCGCCTTTGTGGAGCCAGGCAGTGAATCCGCTTCTTGAACGCTGCCGTAGAACGCTGCCGTACAAGTTGAACACGTTTTGTCTGGACGACTCCCATGAAATTCCGGCCTGTCAGAAACTTTATCGGCGGTGAGTTCGTCGAGAGCTCCGTCGAACACGCTGAGTTGCGATCGCCGCTGGACGGTTCGTTGCTGACGAGTGTTCCTCTCTCGACCGCGGCGGAAGTCGATGCCGCGGTCATGGCTGCCGCAAAGGCGTTTCCCGACTGGTCAGGACGCACGATCAAGGAGCGGGCTCAGGTCGCGTATCGGTATCGCGAATTACTTCTGCAGAACATTGACGAGCTGGCACTGCTGATTCACAAGGAGCACGGCAAGACACCTGACGAAGGCCGAGCGGAGATCGTCCGGGCGATCGAGGTGACCGAGTTCGCCTGTTCGCTGCCGCAGCTTATTGCGGGTGAGGTTCTGGAGGTCAGCCGGGGAATTGAGTGCCGTGTCGACCACATCCCCGTGGGAGTTGTCGCGTCGATCGTCCCGTTCAATTTTCCAATGATGGTGCCGCACTGGACGATCCCGATTGCGATGACTCTGGGGAATACCTTTCTCTTCAAGCCGTCCGAGAAAGTCCCGCTCAGTGCCCGGCGAACCGCCGAACTTCTTGCAGAAGCCGGATTGCCGGCGGGTGTTTTTAACGTCGTTCATGGAACGCGGTCGGCTGTCGAGGCGATTTGCGATCATCCGGAGATCAAGGCCGTCACGTTTGTCGGATCGACTGAGGTCGCAAAGAGCGTTTACGTTCGGTCAGCCACGCGCCTGAAACGAGTTCTCGCGCTCGGGGGAGCGAAGAATCATCTGATCGTGCTTCCGGACGCGGCTGTGGAACAGACGGCTTCCAACGTGGTTGCTTCGATGGCGGGCTGCGCAGGGCAACGGTGCATGGCGGCCGCGTCGATGCTGGCGGTGGGTCAGGTTGAGCCGATCATCGAGCAGGTGTGTGCGGTGGCCCGAGGGCTGGTGCCCGGCGAGACGCTGGGCCCGGTGATCTCGGCCGAAGCGAAAACGCGAATCGAAGGTTTTATTGCCGAGGCTGAGCAGGCCGGGGCGGTCGTACTCGTCGATGGTCGAAACACCGTCGTTCCTGGACGTGAAGGCGGCTTCTACATCGGTGCGACCGTGATCGACAAGGTGCGGCCGGACATGAAAATCGCTCAGGAAGAAGTCTTCGGCCCTGTCCTGTCGATCATCCGGACGAAAGATGTGGAAGAGGCGATCGCGATCGAGAACGCGTCTCCGTACGGCAACGCCGCAGCCGTCTACACTCAAAATGGAGGCCTTGCCCGCTCGATCGTCGAGCGGACGAGTGCCGGCATGGTCGGAGTCAACGTCGGTGTCCCGGTTCCCGTCGAACCTTTTGGCTTTGGTGGCTGGAACGACTCCCGGTTCGGCGTCGGCGACATCACTGGCAAAAGCTCGATCGGCTTCTGGACGCAGTCCCGGAAAACGACGACGCGCTGGCATTAAGTTGCGGCAGAGTTCGGCGCGTTCTCAGCCCAGCGGTGAGGTGTCGCCATGCTGCTTTCTCAGACTCGTTCAGCACTTCGCGTCTGGCGCCTCTGTTCGTATTTCCGCATTCGAATACCCGGATTCGCCGCTTGACGCATAGAATCGCGTTTATGAGTTGCGGCGGCGTTTTCTGCCACGAATCACGAAGCTTGATCCCGGTATCACAGGCGACGGCAAATGGACCAGGTCTTTGAAGGAACTCCGGCAGCGGACATCTCTTTGGACGGACGGCGTGTCACTCGCGGGGACGTCACAAACGACTGGGGCTCGAAGATTCAGTGGGTCGTGAAGAAGGACGACAAGGTTGTCGCGACTGTCGCGGCTCGGGCGGAAGCCAGTTACGAGCATCCCGATGAGACTCCGGGCAAATATGAAATCGTCCTGCAGCAATTCAAATATGTGAATTTCAAGAAGGATGGCAAAGGCCCGGACTCGAATTACACAGAGAGCAAATTCGTCGATATCTCGGTACCGGTGAGCTACTCGATCTGATTTTATTTTCGTCAGACCAATTCTGGCACGATCAAAGAAAGCTCGCAGGAGCACCTCATGCTGCATATTGGAAACGAACGAGTCCCCGACTGCAGTGGTTTGAACCGCCGCAGCTTTCTACAGGCCGGTGCCGCGGGGATTGGCGGGCTGACTCTGCCGGGACTGATGGAACTTCAGGCTTACGGAGCGGTGGATTATTCGAAGGCGAAGATTCGCAACTGCATCACGATCTTTCTGGTTGGTTCACCGGGTCACCTGGACACATTCGATATGAAACCGGAGGCACCGGAAGACATCCGCGGCCGCTTCAAACCGATTCAATCGAACGTTGAAGGAGCTGATATCTGTGAGCACTTCCCGATGCTCGCTCAACGGATGGACAAGATCGCGTTGATCCGCAGTCTGCATCACAAAACCGGAACCGCTCACTCAAACGGCTCGCGCTGGATGATGACGGGCAAGGACGCCATCGGCGACAACCAGCAGCCACACGTCGGTTCGGTCGTCTCGCGAGTGTTCGGTCCGAACAGCAACCTCCCACCGTCGATCATTCTGCCGGGCAAGATCGGCAACACCGGCGGCCCGTCGATCAACGGTCAGGAAGCCCGGTACCTCGGTAGCGGCTACGAGCCGTTTTTCCTGGGATCGGATCCCGGTCGATCGGATTTCAAGGTCGCCAACCTGACCCCTGCGCAGGGGCAGACGAATTTCCGCATCAGCGCTCGGAAAAATCTGCTCCAGCAGGTCGACGACCTGCAGCGTCGGACGGAAACGAACTCGACATTGGAACGGGACACGGCCTACGCGCGAGCCTTCAATCTGTTGACGTCGTCCGAGGCGAAAAGCGCCTTCGACCTCAACCAGGAAGAGGACAAGCTGCGGGACCGTTACGGGAGAAACACGCTGGGGCAGAGCTGTCTGATGGCTCGCCGATTGGTCGAGCGCGGCACGCGGTACGTCACGATTAACCACTTCGACACAGTCTTCAACATCGCCTGCTGGGACATGCACTCCAACGGGGGCAGCCTCAACAACACTTATAAAGACTACGAATACATGCTTTGCCCGCAGCTCGACCAGGCCTTCACCGGCCTGATCGATGACCTGGAAGATCGCGGCCTGCTGGAAGAAACGGTCGTCGCGGTCCTGAGCGAATTCGGCCGGACTCCAAAGATCAACGGCAGCGGCGGGCGGGATCACTATCCGCCAGCGTGGTCTAACTTCCTGTGTGGAGGCAGCATTAAAGGCGGTCAGGTGATCGGCTCAACGGATCGCATCGGTGCCGCTCCGCACGATCGTCCGATCACACCGCCTCAAGTGATTGCATCGATTTATAAAGGGATGGGCATCGACCTGGAGACGACCATGATGCCCGGCCCGGGAAGTCGCCCGATTCGACTGATCGACGCCGAGCCGATTCCCGAACTGTTTTCTTAAACTCACCTCTTTTTGAGCTGCCTGATGTCCTGTTTCTCCCTGATGACTTTTCGACTCGCCGCCTGCGGCGTCGCCTTTTTTTTGACGCTGGCGCAGACGTCATTCGCGGAACCCACAGTTCGAGCCGTCAGCATCCGCGGACTGCAGATCGACGGGACGACGACAATCGTCGTTGACGGAACGGGCCTGCTTCCCGAGCCACAACTGGCACTGTCTGTTCCCGCACTGTCTGTTCCCATCGTGAAGCAGGTCGTCAAGCCGGGAGCGACGGCGACCCGGGTCGAGTTCGAAGTCACGCTGGACTCTCGCGTTGAACCCGGCCTTTACAGCCTGTGGGTCGTCAGCGGCGAAGGCGTTTCACAGCCCGCTGTGATTGCCGCGGATCGGTTCCCTCAAGTTGCTTTTGCACCCGAGATTGCGGCACTTCCTGTCGCTCTGCATGGGTCGGTTGGAGGCAGCTCACGATTGCGAACGTCGTTTGCCGCGAAGGCCGGGCAGGTACTGCTGATCGAAGCGGAGGCACAGCGGCTGGGCGGCCAACTGCGACCGGTCCTGCACATTTTCGATTCGGAAAACCGGCAGCTGGACTGGACACTGCCATCACCGGCTTTACGCGGTGATGCCCGGCTGAAATTCACGGCTCCGGCGGATGGGCAGTACACGGTCGAACTTCACGATCTGCAATACGCCGCCCCGGCTCCGAACTTTTTTCGATTGAAGATTGGTTCCTGGCAGCTCGCTGATCTCGTCTTTCCGCCCGCCGTTCAGGCCGGCACGAAGACTCAGCTCACACTGTTCGGCGGAAGCACGAACGGCGAGCAGGTTGAGTTCGATGCGTCGTCTTCGAACGGCGAATCGTTTCGTTCTGCTCCCTGGAAGGACGTTGCATTGGCGGGCGGATTTCGTCCGCCTGTTTTGATCAGTGAATTTCCTGAGCTCGTCGAGGCACCTCCGGCGGAATCGCCACAGAAACTGTCAGAGGTCCCCGTCGCGATCAGTGGCCGGTTCCTCGCGGCTGGCGAACTGGACAAGTACCAGATTGACGTCGTCCCGGGAGCAAAGCTGCGGTTCGAAGTGTTTGCCGCTCGGCTCGGCTCTCCGGTCGACGCGACGCTCGAAATTCAGAATGAGGCGGGTGGTCGACTCGCGCTCAACGATGACGCGGCCGGCTCGCCCGACCCGCTGCTTGACTACACCGTGCCAGCCGATGTGAAGACGCTGCTGCTCACCGTGACGGACACCGACGGGCGATTCGGTCCTGACTGCATTTACCGTGTCGCCGTCACGCCGATTCCGGGTTCGGGCGGCTCGCCTGACTTTCGGCTGGCGATGACGCAGCAGAGCCAGAGTGTCGCGGCGGGAGACCGGATTCTTGTGAAAGTGGTCGCTGACCGAAACGAATTTGACGGGCCGATCGAGCTTCGGTTTGACTCGTTGCCGGCGGGGATTCAGGTTCAGGGAACACAGATTGCCGCAGGGACCAGTGCGACGCTGCTGACTCTTCACGGTGCCGGAGGTGGCCTCGCTCATTCCCTGACAAAGCTTCGCGGCACGGCCAGAATCGACGGTCGAATCCTCGAACGAGTCGCGACGGTCGAGAGTCACGTGCTCGGAGAAATGCAGCCATGGTTGCGCGGTGAAATTGGAGTCGCCGTCACACCGGCGTCCCAATCCGGTTTCAAGGCGGACTGGGGCAATTTGGGGGTCGACGCGCAACTGGTGCTCGGCGGAAAGCTCGATGTGCCGGTGTCGGCAGTTCGTCCCGCGGGCTTTGACGGTCCTGTGAGGCTGACTCTTGAAACGAGTCAGCGTGAGGTCCGGGTCGCCAACCAGCAGATCGACACGAATCGCACGATTCGATCTGAGACCAACCAACCGATCGAGATTGTCGTCGACGCGACGGCTCAAAAAGCGTGGGATGCAAAACTGGCGGCGGACAAAGTGGTTGTTGACGCAAAGGTGAGCCAGGCGACCGTGGCGGCGAGCGGTCAGACGGCCGTGGCCGCCGCCGAGACCGCTGCGAAGAATGCGTCGGCTCAGCTGGTGGCGATGAAGGATCAAGCGTCCAAAGCGGCAGCGGCTCTCAAGGTCGCTGGAGAGGCCGACGCGGTGGCTCAGAAAGCTCTCGACGCAGTCGTGGCGCAGGTGAAGGCGACGGCCGAGGCTGCCGATAAGGCGGACGCGGCAACACTCGAGGCAGCCGCAAAAGCCGCAGCGGCTGCCGCGACCCTCGCGAAGACGACCGCTGATCAGAAAGCTGCGACCGGCAAAGCGGTTGTCGCCGCCGCCGCTGTTTCAAAAACCGCAGACGACGCTGTCGTTGCCGCAGACCTGATCGTGGTCGCCGCGACGGCCGCGCTCAAAGCCGCCACTGAGGCTGCAGCGAAAGCGGACACCGAGGCCGCTGCGAAAACCACAGACGCGGAAACGAAACTGCAGGCGGCGATTCAGGCAGCGGAATCGGCTTCCGCTCTGGCGAAGAACGACGGAGTCTTTTCGATTTTTGTTCCGGCCGAGTTGAGCGAAAACGGCTACGACCTCGCACTGCGAGCCGAGCTGCTCAGTCGCGACAAGAACACCGTGCTCGCGCGAAGCGACACTTCGGTTCGGCGACTGACAACACTCATTCCCATCGTTGTTTCGTTAACGGGAAGCGACAAGTTGGCAGGACAGATCGATCCGAAATCCGGCTCAACAGTGGCGGTCACGGGGAAAGTCGAACGACTGGCCGGAATGAATCAGGATGTCACCGTCACGCTTTCGGGCTTGCCCGCGGGAATCGCCGTTCCCAGTGTCGTGGTGAAACCTGACCAGACGGAATTCGCACTGAACGTCGTGTTTCCCGCCACGTTTCAACCCGCTGAGTTGACTGCAGTCGCTGTCATCGCCAACGGGAAGATGCGTCCGAATGCTCCGATTGATGTGCGCAGCAAAGAGCTTCCGCTGAGCATCAGCCTCACGGCACCTCCCGCTGCCGCCCCCAAAACTCCATAGTCAAAGATGCCCTCTGGCAAGGAATAGTTATGCGGAATTCGTGGTTGATTGTTCTCGGCTTTGCCGTCGCTTTATCGCTGGTCGCAGGCGTGCCAGAAACGCTGGCTGACGAGCCGCTTGTGATCGTTGGCGACCTGCATGTTGAGCCGGCGGTCATCAAGCTGACTCATCGGCGACAGCCGCACTCGATCCTCGTCACTGCGCGGACTCCGGACGGACTGTCCGTTGACTTGAGTTCTCAGGCCGCGTGGTCGATTGCGGATGAGTCCGTCGCGAAAGTCGATCTGCTGGGCTGGGTGCAGCCACTCAAAACCGGCGCTACGACTGTGACGGTCAGCGCCGCCGGCAAGACGGCGACAGTTGCGGTCACCGTGGAGGTTCCTGCGGAGCCGAGGTCGCACAGCTTTCGCCACGATGTCATGCCCGTTCTGTCCAAGGGCGGCTGCAACTCGGGAGCGTGCCATGGATATTCGCTCGGCAAGAACGGCTTCAAACTCTCGCTTCGCGGTTCCGATGCGGCTCCCGATTACACGTCATTGACTGATGAGTTTTTTGAGCGACGAATCAACCGCCACAATCCTCCGGCCAGTCTGCTGCTGACGAAGCCGCTGGGAGACGTTCCTCATCAGGGCGGAATCCGCTTTGACCACGGCAGCCTGCTCCATGAGCTGCTTCTCGGCTGGGTCGAAGACGGAGCTCCGACCGACCTGGATGACCCGGTGCGGCTGGAGTCGACTCGGATTTTCCCGACGAACGCGGTTCTGAAGCCGGGTATGCAGCATCAGATGCAGCTGATCGCCCGCTACTCGGACGGCACCGAAAGAGACGTCACACGACTCGCCGTTTTTGACGCGAACACGGAGCAGGTTGCAGGCGTTGATGACGTCGGACTCGTGACCAGTCGGGAACTCGGTGAGACTGCAATCGTCGCCCGGTTCGAGCGGATTTTCGCGACGGCGAACGTCATCGTGTTGAAGCCAGACCCGAGCTTTCAGCCGACTCCGCTTCCTGGGAACCTCGTCGACCGACACATCATCGAGAAGCTCAACGAATTGAAGATCAAGCCGTCCGGCCTCGTTGACGATGCGGGTTACCTCCGGCGAGTTTCGCTCGACCTGATCGGCCTGCAGCCGAACCCCGAAGAAGTCCTCGCGTTTCTTGCTGACAACGATCCCGCGAAGCGAGTGAAAATTGTCGACACGCTCATGAAGCGGCCCGGGTTCACGGACTGGTGGACGCTGAAATGGGGCGACCTACTGCAGAATTCGCGCAACCGTCTCAGTGAGCCGGCGGTCTTTGCGTTTCGGGAATGGATCCGTTCGGCGGTCGCACAGAACATGCCGCTCGACCAGTTCGTCAGGGAAATTCTGACAAGCAGCGGTGGGGTTTCGGATCATCCGGCGTCCGCCTATTTTGCCGTCAGCATTGACACGGACGAGACGCTCCAGCGAGCGACTCAGGTGTTCTGCGGAGTTCGAATGCTGTGTGCCAGGTGCCACCCTCACCCGTTCGAAAACTGGACGCAGGGCGACTACTACGGTCTGCACAGCTTTTTCAATCAAGTAACCACCAAGGCTGATCCCCGCCTCACCGGAGTTGCCAACGCGAAGAGCGTTCTGATCAATCTGCCGGCTGGCCTGTCGCAAAATCCGAGGACGAATCAGCTGCAGCCTTCGCGATTTCTCGGCGAAGGTGAGCCGGAGATCCCAGCCGGTACGGATCGGCGGCTCGTCTACGCGAAGTGGTTGACCTCGCCTGAGAATCCGCACTTCGCACGCAGCATGACCAATCGCATCTGGAGCTACTTTTTCCACCGTGGCATCATCGATCCTGTCGACGATCTGCGCACAACGAATCCGGCAATCAATCCGAATCTGCTCGACGCACTCACAAAGGATTTTATCGAGCACAAATTCGACGTGAGGCACCTGATGCGACAGGTCGTCCTGTCCGAAGCGTATCAGCGAACCAGCGTGCCGAACGAAACCAACGGACACGACACACTGAATTTCTCACGCTCGATTCCTCGCCGCATCCCGGCCGAGGCGTTGCTGGATTCTCTGGTTCAATCCACAGGAGTGCCCGAATCGTTTGCCGGAGCACCCGCTGGATTCACTGCGGCTCAGCTGCCGGACGCCAATGTGCAGAGCGAGTTTCTGAATCTGTTCGGAAAACCACAGCGGATGGAAGCCTGCGAGTGTGAGCGCGATGACGGAGCCAACATGCTGCAGGCTCTGCACTTCATCAATGGCAAGTCGATCCTCAATCGAGTGACTGCCGCCAACGGTCGAGCCAACCAGCTTGCTGCGAAGGAGCTCACTGAGGAAGAGCTCGTCGATCAGCTTTATCTGTGGTCACTCGCCCGCCACGCGACCGCCGAAGAGTCGGACCTCGGCAAGCGATTCCTCGGCGCTTACGAGGGCACGAAAAGCGAAGCCGTACAGGACATGATGTGGGTGCTGCTCAACAGCCGCGACTTCATGCTGGTTCACTGAGCAAGGTCCTTTACGTTCCGCCATCGTCGCCGACTTCCAGACCGATCATTCTCATCAGTTCCAGGGCGTTGCTCTTTTCGACGACTCCGGGGCGGATTCGATAATCAAAATACATTCGCCCGTTAATGAGGTGGTCCTCGAAGTGGATGTTCGTCGCGTGGCCTTCCAGGCTGTCGACGATCCGGGTGAGGGCCAGGTCGTGAGTCGTCACCAGGCCGATCGCTCCCTGGCGGACGAGCTGGTGGATGATGCCCTCCGCACCGACCCGACGGTCGTGTGAGTTGGTGCCCTGCAGGATTTCGTCGAGCAGGTAGAGCAACGGTGGCTTGCCTCCTGCCAGTTCGACGACTGACTTGATCCGCGAGATCACCTGGTAAAACAGCGAGGCTCCCTGCTGGAGGGAATCGTTGACCCGCATGGCCGTGCCGATCTGCAGCGGTGTGAGCTTCAGCGATTTCGCTCGGACTGGCGAACCACTCAGCGCGAGAACGGCGTTGATCCCCAGCGTCCTCATCAGCGTGCTCTTGCCGGACATGTTTGAGCCGCTGACCATGATCAGTCTCTGCTCACCGTCCAGCCGGACGCCGTTGCGAATGCAGTCTTTTTTTGCGATCAGCGGATGCCCGATCTCTTCGGCAACGAAACACGGACCGTTCGCGGGATCGACGATCTCGGGGAACGGGTCTTCTGGTCGCTCGAAGGCGTGCCCGGCAATTGAGCTGACGGCCTCAATCTGACCGACTGCTTCGAGCCACCCGGCAATGTGTGGTCCGATCCGCTCACGCCACCGCTCGACCCGATGGACCGCGTGCACCGGCAGTCCCAGCAGAAACGCAATCGGGGCGTAAAATTGATTCTGCATGCAGTTATTCAGGGTCTGAATCAGGTTTCGCAGCTTTGCAATCTGCCACGACGGCGAGTGACCTTCGGTGTCCAGCGAGGCTCGCAGCTTCTTCAGCAAGGGTGAGGAAAACTGCTGCTGCTCGAGATGCTCCAACACCTGAAACAGGATCGCCAGCCCCGCACCCGCTTCGTCCGCCTCGCTGCCGATGTGACGAATTTCCCGCAGGACGACTCCGTAATAGGCGATTTCAATGAGCACGATGATCAGAAACGGGCTGAGCCCGTAACCCAGCATCCAGGCGGCCAGGGTCAGCGGCGCGAGGAAGCCGAGGATGATCGCCACCGTCCGTTGTTTGCGGCTGATCGGTCGCGGTTCTTCCCGCACCCAGCGGGCCAGCTGATTCTGATCGAGCTCGTCGTGAACGTCCGCGTCGAGCAGCGCGAGCTCCTCGCGAAAATCGAGCTGGTCGCGCAATTCCAGGACGGCCGCCTGGCGCTCGCGGATGACGTCCGGCTCGGCTGTCTCGGACAGCCATTTCGCGAGAACATCCTCACCAAGCCTTGTCCGCACGTCGCACAGCAGCTCAAACAGCGATCCCTCACCAAAGATGTCCAGGTCACCCGAATACGGGTGGTCGAGATTTCTGTACCGGTCACCGGACGGACCGACACCGATCCAGCGATTGTCGAGCCGGTCGAGGCCGCGTTCGTAAAAGTCGATCGCCCGTTTGGCATGTTGAATCTGCCGGGCGTTCCGCGAGTGCCCGACCACGAGGACCGCAAACAGCGAGGCCGGGAGCAGCAGCCAGTGCGAGGGAAGAGTCACCTCGATAATCACAAACCAGGCGATCCCGAGACCGACCAGAAACAACAATCCTCGCCCGGTAGCGTATCGTCCGTCTGCCACCTGAAGGTCGTTTAGCGTCCCGCGATGTGCCGCGAGCCGCTGCTCGTAGGCACTCTTCGGCGCGGACACGGTTTCCTCGGCAGCTTTGGCAGACATGAGTAGTTTCGACTTAAAATGAAATAAGAGCGATGGGGTGTTGACGTGGTTTCTGTTGGGCGGGAGTGATAGCGTAAGGGCCTTCTGACTGCGAGAGACTGAGTCTGCTCGCGGATTTGAGTCCAATCGTTTCCTGACAACAACGCTCATGCCAGCAGTCTCCGACTGGCGTCTGTCAGCCGGACCCGCCCCAACAAAAATAGCCCACCTCAGAAGGAGCGTTCTGATGCACGCTTCACCTTGCCGAATGTCGGCAGCCTTCGCGCTGTCATGCTTCGTCGTCTGCTCGCTCTCAACGAACGCCCTGGCGTTTCAGGAGACGCCTCCGGAACAGCAGGATGCCATCAAGGCAATTGGCGGCTGGGCGTCCAACCTGCAGAAAAATCGCGACGGCACCGTCCGCTTTGTCCGCTTCAGCAAGACGATGGTCAAGGACGAGCACGTTGCTCCGGTCGCGAAGTTCGCTCAGTTGGATTATCTCGCGATCGTCTCGCCAGACGTCACCGATGCCGGGATCGCTCACGCGGCGCGGCTGACGAATCTCGACACGCTGTTTCTTTCACACTCGCAACTGAGTGACGAGGGAATGCCGTCGCTGGCGAGCCTGCCGAAACTGGAACGGCTTTACCTGGACGGCACCAGAATTACAGACGCCGGCACACATCATCTGGCCGGACTGAAAACGCTGACCACGCTTTCGCTTTGCGATACCGCGATCGGCGATGCCACACTGGCGTTCGTTTCGCAACTTCCGAATCTGGAAGTGCTGCTTCTTTCGGGCACGTCTGTCAGCGACGCGGGCCTTGCGGAAATCGCGAAGCTGTCGAACCTGCGAGTGCTTGATGTGTCGCGAACCGGCCTGACTGGCGAGGGCCTCGGGCATCTCGCTGCCCTCGCAAAACTGCAGTCGCTTGACCTGGATGCGACGCCGGTTTCCGTCGCGATTCCTGAACGGCTTGCCGGAATCAAGTCACTGAAACTGCTGAGTCTTCGTCGCACGGGTCTCGACCACGCGGCCTCGACGCTGCTTCGTGAGGCGAATCCGCAACTGGGAATTCGACTGTCACCTGAGCCTGGTTCAGAACTCAGTGCCCTCGAACGATTTCTGCAGAAACCACGACGCAAGCCGATTAGATCGTCCAGCGATGACGCATCGACGCAGCCCGGTGGGAAACTGCAGGACGTCCTCTCGTCAGCCGACACCCGATTTGCGTCGTCCGACGAGGTCCCTGACTTTCAGCGACACATTATTCCGCTGCTCGGGCGACTCGGCTGCAATGGCCGCGCGTGTCACGGTTCGTTTCAGGGCAAGGGCGGATTTCGACTTTCGATGTTCGGCTACGATTTCGACGAGGACCTCCAAGCTCTCACCGCAGGCGAGTTCCCTCGTGTCGACCGTAAAGATCCCGAACAGAGCCTCATCATCCTCAAGCCGACTCAGCAGGAAGAGCACGAAGGCGGGCTGCGATTCAAGCAGGACGGCTGGGAACACCAGCTGATTCGCCGCTGGATCGAGGCCGGCGCGAAAGGCGTTGAGAATGAGCGGCCGCATTTCGTGCGGCTCGACGTGACCCCGCGCGAAGTCGTGTTCAAGAAACCGGGCGAGACGGCTCAGCTGCACGTCGTTGCCGTTTGGTCCGACGGCTCTCGCGAAGACGTCACGCCGCTCACCCGGTTTCAAACGAACAACGATACCGTCGCCGACGTCGATGAAAACGGACTCATGACGTGTGTCGGGCCGGGTGATTCCTACGTCATCTCGTTTTACGACAACGGCATTTTTTCAACGCAGGCGATTCTTCCGGTTTCCGATCAGACCGGCGAGTCGTACCCTGCCGTGCCGACGCCGACCAGGATCGATGAGATCGTCGTGGCGAAGCTGTCGAAGCTTGGCATCGTCCCGTCGGAGCTCAGCAGCGATGCGGAGTTCCTGCGACGAGTCAGCCTCGATATCGCCGGCACACTGCCGACCCCCGAGCAACTCATCGAGTTCGTTGCGGACACCTCGCCGGAAAAGCGGTCCCGAAAGATCGACGAATTGCTGGCGCATCCGGGGCACGTGGAGTGGTGGACGAATCTCATTTGCGACCTCACCGGAATGAACTCGCAGTTCCTCGGCTCGACCGACATGAACTCGCCGGCCGCCGATCAGTGGCGGCAGTGGGTCCACCGGCGAGTCGAACAGAACGTCGGCTGGGATCGCATCGTCGCCGGCATTCTGCTCGCCCGCAGTCGTCGGCCCGGGCAGGCCTACATGGACTACGCGTCGGAACAAAGCGCCAACCTGCGGCGCGGCACGCCGGAAGATTTCGCGGACCTTGAAAACCCGATGCACTACTACTGGTTCCGCAGCAACATCACGGCTAACACGGACCGGGCTCTCTCGTTCGGCTACGTGTTTCTGGGAGTGCGGCTCGACTGTGCTCAGTGCCACAAACACCCGTTCGATCAGTGGTCGAAGCAGGACTTCACGGAATTCACCGAGTTCTTCTCGCGCGTGAAACTGGGAGCCGCACCGGAATCGCGGGAAGCGCAGAACGCGCTGAAGGCGAAGCTTGGCGTCCCGAAAAAGCTCGACACGGCGGCCCTTCGCAGGCAGATGTATCTGCGAGTGTCCGCGGAAGGCAAACCGATTCCCTGGAACGAGATCTACATCGATCCGCCCCGTAAGACGCCTCACATCGCAAGGATTCTCGGTGGCCCGCAGCTGGACCTCAACGATCTGGACGACCCGCGCGAGGTGTTGATGGAGTGGCTCGTCAGCGAGGACAACCCGTACTTCGCACGAGCCATCGTCAATCGATTGTGGGCTCACTACTTCAACGTGGGCATCGTTGATCCGCCCGACGATTTCAACATGGCCAACCCGCCGAGCAACAAAGCACTGCTCGATTATCTGGCGTCCGAATTCGTCGCGCAGGGCTACGACTTGAGGTGGCTGCACCGCGAGATCACAAACAGTCGCACCTATCAGTTGTCCTGGCAGCCGAACGACACGAACCGTGAAGACGAACGCAACTTCAGCCACGCGGTCCTGCGTCGCCTTCCCGCCGAAGCCACGATTGACGCGATTCTCCAGGCGACGGCTGGCGATGCGAAAATGAAGATGCTGAATTCACAAACCGTCGGCCGAAAGATCGCTCAACATCCGCTGTCGATTCAGGCGCGCGGCATCGATTACTCGCTGCTCGTTTTCGGCAAGCCACTTCGCACAACGAACTGCGACTGCGAACGCCAGACCTCGCCGACTCTGCTGCAGTCGCTCTACGTGAGGAACGATCATGAGCTGCTCGGCTGGCTGGAGCGACCGGACGGCTGGCTCAAGCAGATCGCGAAGGAGCTCGGCGAACCGCTGCTCCAGGAAACGGGGACGGTCTCGGCAGCAAAACAGCCGGAGCTCGTTCGTAAAGAAGTCGAGCCGGAAAAGATCGCCGCGCTGATTGAGCAGGCTTACCTGAGGACGCTCACCAGAAAACCGGATGAAGCCGAACTGGCTCGCGGAACGAAGCACCTCGACGAAGCACCGAATCATGTGGAGGGTCTGCGTGACCTCATGTGGGCTCTGATTAATACGCAGGAGTTTATGGCTAATCACTGACGCGCGGTCGCTGACGGAAAAACAGTCAAAGTAATAGAAAAACCGCGAATGCACGCTAATAAACGCCAATGGTGCTTAAAGAATTCGTGTCCATTCGCGTTTATTCGGGGTTCTACTGAGTGCTGTAGCAGAGAAACAGAATCACCATTTTGAGACTGATTTCATGGCAAATCAACCTTCACGCAGGACGACACTCAAAGCGGGCTTCCTTGGTCTGGCGGGGCTTGCGCTTCCGGACTGGCTGCGGTTGAGCCGGGCCGGCGACAAGGCGGCTTCGACTGCGGATGCCGTTTTGTTTCTGAATCTGGCTGGAGGACCGGCTCATCTCGACACGCTCGATATGAAGCCGGAAGCGTCGGCGGAAACTCGCGGTGAGTTCAAGTCGATTGATTCTTCGCTGCCCGGTCTTTTGTGTTGTGAGCATCTCCCGAAGATTGCTCAGATGGCCGATCAGTTCACGATTCTGCGAGGCATCGGGCACTCGGCCGGGTCGCATCCGCTCGGGCAAAGTTACATCTCGACCGGAAACCGACCGAGCCCCGCGGTCATGTACCCGTCGCTTGGTTCCGTCGTCGCGAAGGAACTGCCGGGCTTCGACGACCTGCCTCCGTACATCGCAATTCCCCAGACCGAGTGGAATGCCGGTTACATGGGCGACGGTTTTGCTCCGTTCAAAACGAACGCGGTACCGACGCCTGGCAAGCCGTTCGCTGTGCGGGGCATTTCTCTGGCCGAGGGGTTGACGGTCGAAAAGGTCAACCGCCGTGAGGCACTTCTGAAAGATATCAACACGAAGTTCCGCGAGCTGGAAAAAGACAGTCAGCTGGTCGAGGCGTTCGACACATTCGGCCAGCAGGCCTATAGCATGATCACGTCGAAGCGGACTCAGACGGCGTTCGACGTCAGCCAGGAACCGGAGAGTATTCAAAAACTGTTTGGCGCGAACGAGCTGGAACAGAGTCTGCTGCTGGCCACGCGGCTGATCGAAAAGGGAGTCAGTTTTGTCACGGTGACGAACCAGGGCTGGGACACTCACCTGGACAATTTCGTCGGTCACCGCCGGCTGATGCCGCCTTTGGATTCCGGCCTCACCGCGGCCGTCACGGCTCTCAAGGAAAAAGGGCTGCTTGAGCGAACGCTGGTCGTGGCGATGGGCGAGTTTGGTCGAACTCCAAAGATCAACCAGAACGTCGGGCGGGACCACTACCCGGCCGCGAACTGGTGCGTCCTCGCCGGTGGCGGTGTCAGGAAAGCGCAGCTCATCGGTGCGACGGACAAAGACGGGGTCCGCCCGACCGACGACACGTCGATCAAACCGGACGATATCGGCGCGTCGATCTTCCACGCACTGGGCATTGACCACCACATGGAGTACCTGACCCGAACAGGTCGCCCGGCGATGCTGATTCCCCACGGGACGCCGATTGACGGGCTGTTTAGCTGAGTTCTGACAGTTGTCACAACGCGCAAAAAAAAAACAGCGGCCGGTCCATGGACCGGCCGCTTTTCTTGTCGAGTTGATTCCGCTTCGCCTCAGAGTCCGGCTCGACGGATGCCTCCGTCGATTGTTTCATTGAGGGCTCGCGGACCGTTTTCGGAGATGTCCGACGTTTAGTTGAAGTTCGAGTGACGGTTGAACGATTGATGAGTGATTTCAACGGGCG
>JAQBVJ010000072.1 GCA_027623235.1 Planctomycetota bacterium | reverse complement strand
ACACTCCCGTATGGAATTCAGCGTGCTTTTTCAATTGAACACTTAACCCCAGCTTTTCGCGAAGAACCGAAGAATCCGAACGTCGTTGGCGTTAAATACGCCTGGAATCAGATGCACGAATTCCGCACGACCGTCGCCGCAGATACCAGTGGAGTCGAGTGGCTTTGCGGGTCGGCTGAGCGGTTTTCGCCGTATTACATGCTCGCCGGGTCGAACGGTTACACGACCGGCGCCGGGAATATCTGCCCACATTTGACGCTCGCCAAACACGCGGCATTTGCCGCCGGTGAGTACGACGAAGGGATGAGATATCAGCAGCAGATTCTTCCGATCGAGGATTACCGCCAGCGCGACGGCGACAGCTACAACATCTCGATGCTGAAACACGCGATGACATTGTTTGGCGAGGACTGGGGAAACCCGCGTCCGCCTCAGCGCCGGCTGACCGACGCGGAGAAACACGAGATCGAAGAACTTGTGAAGCCGATCCTCGCCGTGGAAGAGGCGATCGCCGCAGAGCTTGCCGAGTCAGGGATCGTGGCGTAGCGCGACTCAGCCAAGCAGACTCAGCAACAGATTGTCCTGCGGGTGCGGGTGGCCCAGGTGCTGGCGGTAACCTTCACCGTGCTCGGCGGCGATCTGGCTGCCACGCTGGCGGCTCCAGCGTTCCATGCTGTCGAGGTATTCGTCCATGCCATGCTGCCGTCGCAGCCAGTCACGCTGGCTGGCGTGGCAGGCCAGCATGTCGCGTTTCAGGTCGAAGACCGATGAGGTGTCGACGATGAACGAGGGCTCGACCGCGTTGCCGTACCAGTCGGTGCCCTCGACGGGGTCGACGTAGTAGAGGTGCGGAATCTTTTCGAGGCACGCCGCCGGATTCGGTTGGCGCGTGTCGTAGTTGGGCACGGCGGCGTTGAAGCAGGCATCGCGAACCAGTCGGCTGGTGATCTCGTGATCGGGCATGTAGTCAACGGGCGGAGCTGTCAGCACGATGTCGGGTCGGACTCGCCGCAGCGCCTCTGTGACTCGCTGTCGGGAGGGATTGTCGAAGCAGATAGCCAGGTCCCGGAATTCCAGGCACTCGTATTCGACTCCGAGAAGGTCCGCCGCTGCGCGGGCCTCTGCTCGACGAGTCTCTGCGATCGCGAGCGGTCCGAGTTCCGCGCTGCCGCAGTCGCCCGGTGTCATCGCCATGTAGTTGATGTGGTGGCCACGCTGCCTGAGCAGCGCGAGCGTCCCGGCACATTGAATCTCGACGTCATCGGGGTGTGCGTGAATGGCGAGGATTCGTTTCTGGGAGTCAGCCATCAGTAGCCCTCGCGGGTGGTGTCGTCAATCTTCGTCCTCATCCGGAGCATCGAGGCCCGACGGATCAACGCCGTGGCTCTGCATGATGCTTCCGACACTGTCCCGAACGCCCGGCAGGTGAGTCAGCAGCTTTCTGAACGCGGGTCGAGCAACGCTGACCAGCGTGCAGTTGGTTTTTGCGCGGACACCAGCGGTTCGCGGACTGTTCTCGACAAGAGCAATTTCTCCAAACGGAGCACCTTTATCGATCGTCGCCACAACATTACCGTTTTTGACGATCTCGGCTTGTCCGTCGGTTAGAACGTAAAACTTGTTCCCGAAATCGCCCTGGTCAAAAATCATTTCCCCGCCGTGGAAATGCTCCTGCTGCACATGCTCCGCCGGGAAAATCTTCAGCTGAGTAATGTCGCGTGGCAGGATCAGGTCGAGCGTCCAGTCGGCGGCGATGCGGATCTTGCGATCCAGTCCGGGAAACTTTGAGAGATACACGGTACGCCAGAAGAACCACGCAAGAATCCCTTTGATCTTGATTCCAAAGACCTCCGCGACTGCTGACCGCTGGCCCAGTGAAGCCAGCTTGCCGAGCCCCGTGAAGCTGAACTGCTTCATCGACGTGCCTCGCATTCGCGCCACAATGTTCGTCGCACAGGTCTTTGCCTGGCGCAGAGCGTGCTGAGCCGTTGGCGGCGATTTGATTCCGTCGATCTGCGGCACCGAAGCACAGTCGCCGAGCGCCCAATGCCCTGGGAATTTCGGAACGTCGAGGTATTTGGTCACGACGATCCGGTCGCGTTCCAGTTCAAACGGCAGAGATTTGACCAGCGGATGAGCCGCTGCCGGAACCGTCGAGACGATCGTCCGTGCTTCAATCCGCTCAATTTCTTTCGTCTGTTTGTTCTGGATGATCGCCGCGTCCGCAGAGATTGCTGTCAGTCTCGTGTTCAACCGAATCTCGACGCCCCGTTTTCCCAGAATACTCTGAGCGTAAAGGGCGAGGCTCTCGCCCAGTTCGGGCAGAATTCGATCGGCACTCTGCAGCAGTACGCAGCGAATCTCTTCCTGGCGGATGTTCGAGTAATCCTTGATGGCGGCCGTCAGAAAATCATTCAGTTCCGCGATGCACTCCACGCCGGAGAATCCGCCGCCGCCAACCACGAATGTCAGCAGCTTTTTCTTTTCAACGGGGTTCTGCTCGATGTCGGCTTCTTCAAGCGCCCGTACCGATTCATTTCGGAGTCGCAACGCGTCCCCAAGATATTTGAACGGGATCGAGTGTTCGCGCATCCCCGGAACAAGTGCGTAGTTCATCCGGGTTCCCAGGCCGACGACGAGCTCGTCGTATTCGAGCGTCAATGGCTTCGGGAGAAAATCGGGTGCGAGGCGAACCGTCTTTTTCTGAGTGTCGATTTCCTCGATCCGCCTTGTATAGAGGCGGGCTCGGCGAGCGATCCGCCGAATTGGCGTAATGCAGTGCAGAGTCTCAATCGTGCCGGAGATGACTTCGGGGAGAAACGGCTGAAAGACGATGTAATTTTCGTTACTGACAATCGTGACTTCCGTGCGTTCCTTTTCGGCCCTCGTCATTGCCTTGTCGAGGTACAGAGCGGTGTAAACGCCGCCGAAGCCTCCTCCAAGGATCAGAATTCTGTGTTTTTTGTCGGCCATCGTTCCCTGCTTCCGTCTCGGTTCCAAACTCAGATCATCGAGAGCAGCATAGCCAGCCGCAATTTCCGCTGCCAACGTGATGGCAGGATCGCTTCCGGAAAACTGAAACTGGAGAGCGAATTGAAATCATGTTCCGCCACCGGCCGCTTTCCACGACAATTCCGCTTCGACCCGCAGGAGCGCGGGGAATTCTCACAAGGATGTGTCGTGGGCGAGTCTCCCTGGTATCACCGATTTCCTGCCGTCATCGTACTGACGGCGCTGGCTCTGATCGTTCTCGGCCTGTCGGCCATCGCGCGCGGCGACGAACTCTACAATCTCGGCGAGTTCGCACCCCGACAGAGGCTCTGGGCTGCGCTGGGATCGATCGTCTTCGTCATCGCTGCGGTGTGGCCCTACCAGCGGTTGAGGTGGATCAGCTATCCGATTTACGGTGGCTGTCTGCTGTTGCTGGTCCTCGTGTTTTTCATGCCGGCAAAGAATTACTCGCACCGCTGGATTCCGCTTGGGCTGATGGACTTTCAGCCGTCGGAGCTTGCGAAGCTGGCATTTATTGCGGCACTCGCACGATACCTGATGCATCGCGAGAGTTTTCGAACGTGGAAGGGCCTGGCCATTCCGTTTTTCATGGCCCTGGTTCCCATTGTCCTCATTCTGAAAGAACCGGACCTGGGAACGTCGCTGCTGTTTCTGCCGGTCCTGTTCGCGATGCTGTTTGCCGCGGGAGCGAGACCGCGTCACCTGGCAACGATCGCGCTGCTTGGCGTGCTCGCCTCTCCGTTTCTGTGGATGCAGATGAGTGCCGAGCAGAAGTCACGCATCGTTTCGGTGTTCACTCAGAAGACGGGTGGCGAGGCTCCACGCGGCGACGGCTACCACCTCCACCAGTCAAAGCGGGTCCTTGCTCTCGGCGGTGTCTTTGGCAGCGAGATCACGGGAATGCCATTCAAAAGCCAGCGAGCCTACCACTTGCCAGAATCGCGAACGGACTTTGTCTTCTGTCTGGTCGGCGAGCGTTGGGGTCTGATCGGCAGCCTGACTGTGCTGTTACTTTACTGCGTCCTGTTCGCCCGAGGTCTGCTCATCGCGGCGGACACTCGCGACCCGTATGGCCGGCTTCTTGCCGTCGGCATTGTCGCGTTGATTGGTTCGCAGGTTCTGATTAATACCGCGATGACCGTTGGACTGTTGCCGATTACCGGGATGACTTTGCCTCTGATGAGCTACGGCGGGTCGAGTCTGTTGACAATGTGCCTGGCCCTCGGCCTGCTGGTCAACATCGCGATGAGACCCACTACGGACGCCGTGTCTGAGCCGTTTCAGTTTGCAGGTTGACTTGAGACTGCAGGACGGCCGCTCGCGTTCTTCAGACGCGGCGACGCCGAATGATTCCGGAAAATCTTTCCGATTTCGCTTGTTTTACGCGCTCTGACGGACGTGGGCGTCCGTCCTACTGGGCCAGGGATGAGCGTTGCCCGGGCATCGACTACCTCGGCAGTGAATCCGGCATCGTGATGCGACCTTCCCGGAGCGCTGCGAAGAGGCAGGCCGTTACGAGGTCAGCAACCGTTCCCGGATTCCGCTCGCTGCCGTATTCGCGCAGCCAGGCATCGAAGTCCGCAAAGAGCGATCGTGCTTCGCGCGAGTTCGGCCACCCTGCCTCGAGGATCGCGCGCGCGCGTCTCGAAGCCTCGTCGGCTTCGGCCTGGCCTCGCTTTCGCAGGATGTCCGTTTCTGGTGCCGCGGCCATCAACTCGAGCTGAAGGCGGAGCACCTGTGACTCCCAGTCAGCCTGAAAACACTTTGCATTAAGCAGCGGAAGTCCGAAGTCGAGCACGAGTTCAAAGTTTGTCGCAAACTGTCTTGCGATCAAATCGCGATCCGCCGCCAGTCGCATGACCTCGACGAGCGACTGAGTCGGGTCGTCCGAAACGTCCTCCGCTTCGCTGTCGCCCAGACCTCTCGGTGCCGCAAGTCGAATCGCTCCGTAGACGAGCCGCGAATCTTCAACGGTCAGCGACGACAGCACGGAAACGATTCCGTCTTTAAAAGAGGCCTGCGGTTCAATGGCGGCGAGCGGAGCAAGAAGCAGAATGATGCCGAGGTTCGTGTTGTGAGAACAAACAGCCTTCGTAGACCGGACGGCATTGAGAATCGTCTGCCCGACTCCCGCTTCACGCGAACGAGCAAGCACCGGCGCGACTGCGTCGGCGGAGCGAACGAAGTCCGCGTAGGAGAGGTGTTCGAAACTGGCTTCCGGATGAACGTTGCCGGCTTTTCGCGCGGTGGCCTCCAGGAAACAGGCGTCGCGGATCGCACGTTCGAGCGGGGTGACGGTCATGTTCGTCGATCCGACGTCAGCTTCAGGCGTCGCGGCTGAATGTCATGATCGTAATGTCGTCATTCTGCGGCCGTCCGTTTGCGTGGCGGCGGACGTCGGCGAGAAGTTCCTTGCCCATCGTCTCCGCGTTGTCCGAACCGTTTTTCACGAAGTCCCGCATCCGCTCCAGCGTGTACAGCTCGCTTGCCGGATTCATCGCCTCGTCCACACCATCGGTAAAGAGGACAAACATCTCGCCCGGATTGATGTCCCGCTCGGTGACTTCGTAGGGGTAACCTTCCATGACGCCAACCGGCAGACCGGTCTGTTCTTCATCAAATTCTTCGACGGACCCGTCTGGCTTTCGAATGAACGGCGACATGTGGCCGGCATTCACCATCCTCATTTTGTGATTCTTGACGTCGAGCACGATCAGAATGTACGTGACGAATCGTCCCTCGACCATATTCGCACACATGTGCTCGTTAATCTTCACAATCGATTCTGCCGGGTCGTGGATAAACGGCGTAATGGTCTGCACGCAGCTTGCGATACGCGACATGATCAGCGCGCCCGGAACGCCCTTGCCGGCGACGTCGCCGAAGGAGAGGCAGATCAGATCGTCGGTGAGCCGGAACGCGTCGTAGTAATCTCCGCCGACCGCCTGAGCCGAATCGTAAGAGGCGTAGAAACTGTATCCGTCCTGCTGTGGAAAACTCTGCGGAAGCAACGCCCGCTGGACGTTCATGGCGATCTGCATTTCGCCGTCCTGCTTCTGTTTCTCAAGCCAGCTTTTCATCAGGCGTGCGTTCTCGTAAGTCAACGACGCCTGGCCGGCGACCGTCATGAGAATCTCAAGGTCTTCCGGACCAAACTGGCTGAGTGGATTCTGCGTGTCGATATTGATGACGCCAATTGGTTCGCCCGACTTATCGAGCATCGGGACGCACATCATGGAGCGAATCGCCAGATTCGAAATCGACTCGGACGCGTCGAACTGTGAATCGTTGGCCGCGTCGGCGGAGAGAATTCCGCTCTTGTCAGTCAGGACTTTTTTAAGAATGGTTCGACTGAGTTTGACTGTCGCGTCTTCGTCACCGCGGCGATGCTTGTACGCTCGCGGAATCATCTCGCCGCCTTTATCCGGATCCTTCAGCAGGATGCACGAACGGTCGGCCTGTGGAAAAACATCGAAGAGCGTGTCGAGGATTTTCGGCAGCATCGCGTTCATGTCGGTTTCACCCGTCAGAGCGCGGGTAATCTCGATGACGGCTCTCAGTTTTTGTTCCGGCGCAACTTCGAGCATCCCGAACCCGCCGCCCGATCCGGCGTTGCCCATGATCGTGGCTTCGTCTTCGGAATCGGCGGAAAATTCGATCGTACTTCCGAAGTCGTCGAATCGATCCGGTGCCGATGACGGAGCGGGTGCCGGCACTCCTGGTGTCGGTGCACTTTTTGCCCCTTCGCATTCGAATCGAAGAAGCAACGGTCCAAACTTGATACGGTCCTGATTCTTGATGGCGGTCCGCTCGGCGATCTGCTGCCCGTTGACGAAAGTGCCGTTTCCGCTGCCAAGATCCTCAACGAAAAACTGACTGCTGTCACCGGTCACTTTGGCATGACGCCGCGAGATCGTGTTCGACTGGAGCTGGATGTCGCAGTCGGGGTGCCGCCCGATGACTGTGTCTCCGGGGGACACCGCATACGGAATCGCTTTGCCTTCGTGAAGAAAAACCAATTGAGCCATCGTCGATCACTCTCACTTTAGTCACAGTTTGAGACGCACGCGCCCTCTCACTGGGATTCTTTGCCCGGTGCCGAGCCCGTCGGATTGTACTCTTGTTTCCTCGCAGAATTCACTCGACTACAACTTCGGACGCCGGGCTGCAAAGCACTTTTGTCAGACTTTGAAAATCGTCTCGACATTTCCTCGCAGGTTGAGCTTCCCGAGCTCGACCGCCCGCTCTTCAGACCAGCCAAGGTTCATCACAAAGTCCTCGGCCAGAACTTTCGCCAGGATCCGGCGGTACATGCCGAATTTCGGCAGTGCGAATTCCAGCTTGTACATGTCACTGTAGTAGCCAACCTGTTTTGTTTTCGGAACGGCCTGCAGCCGGCTGCGACAGTCCTGTTCAATAAACGTCGGAATGTTGGAGTACCACCAGTGCCCGTTCGTGACAACATTCGGGAAAATCCACGCGTAACTGACCAGCTCCTGATTACTCGTCTGACCGAGAACCGAGACCGGAAACGTGACCTGAGGAAACGCATTGAACAATTGTCTGTAAAGAATCAGCGAGGTGCGTTTGTCGAACAGGTCCTGTCCCTGGAACACCCCGTCCTCGTAGACGCGCCGGTTCACGCCAATCATCAGGTCAAACGGCAGTGAATACTCCGCACAGAATTCGGCGAGAGACCAGAAGACAAAACAACTCAACGTGTCCGCATCTGTTGCGCTCAGCGTGTCTCCACGAAGTACGGAAGCAAGTACCGGCTCAACAGTCGATTCTTCGATTTTTCTCGGTGAGAAATCCGGCGGAAGCGAAATCGCGCACGCTCTGGCACCGTTCTTTGTGAAGTGCTCAAACAAGCTGCCGATCGCGCTGCGAAGCGAGGCTGCATTTGTCACCGAAGTGCTCGTGGCCTTTTCCAGCCGTTCGCGTGTCTCAACCTTCGTAAGGTGAAAGACGAGGTCGTCGGTCCGTAAACACGGAATGTAAAGTGACGTGTCGAAGCCGGTCAGCGGATCGTCGAAGTCGTTCGTCAGGAAGACTTTTTCGAGCTTGCTTTGCGAAAGAACCTGCTGCTCCCAGTCCGGTTCCGCCATCTTTGCGGCCGCCGTGTCGTAAAGAGCTTCCCAGTTGTCAGCGGTGATTGAGATGTCGTCAAAACCAAAAAATGCCTGGCAGATTTCCAGCAGCCAACTGACCTGAGTTGTGTTTTCCAGCGCGTCCAGCCTGGTAACGATGCGTCCGACTTTTTCCTTCGGATCAAGCCCGGGTTCTTCGATCTGCTCTTTCGGCAGGCCAGCCGAGTGAGCCAGTTCCGTGTAATAGTGGTAGCCCATGATGTCGGCCAGAGTCGTCGACGCGGCCGCATGTGGATTGATGTGCGTGTGAGGATCGATCAGCACGAGTGCTTCAAGCTCGCCGAGAATCCGCTGGGTCAATTGATCCGACACAAAGAACCTCAATTGTGAGGGGAAGCTCTACCAGAAACGTGGCTGAATGCTGGCGGAACTGCTGATTTCGCTGCGAGTTACCGGCTCGGCGACAATGACGACCAGGAGAGCGGGCGAGTCTGGCGTCTAATGAGAGTGGTTTCAAGTATTCGGAATCTCGCTGCCTCTCAAAACCGTTTACGATAAAACAGAAAAGGCCGTGCCCCGAGGAGCACGGCCTTTTCATTGACTCAAATCAACTGCAAACCAGCCGACTTATTTGCCAGGCAGTTTGCCATCCTCGAGCAGATCGCCAAAAGTCTTGCCTTCGGTGCCGCTCTTTTCTTTTTCTGTCTTGCCAAGAGCTTCGTCGATTTTGCCCTTGTCCTTTTCGTTCTTACCGATGGCTTTGGCGAGTGCCGTGCCGTAGTCGTTTCGCTTCTTCTTGTCTTTTTCGCCTGTGACGTGACAGGCGTCACAGGTGATTTTGTTGGCCGCTTTGACCTTCGGGTACTTCTTTTCGAATTCAGATTTGTACTGAGGTCGAGCGTCAGCACCACTGTAGAGAACCGAGCCGACCAGCAGAGCGGCAACGGCGCACGCAATCATCTTACGCATTGAATTTCCTCCAGGTTGTTTCACATGACCATTGCTGGCCGGGTATGTCGAAGGCTTGCCGGGATGCTGAGCCGACTCAGCAGAACGGCCATCCTCATACGTAGAACGATCAACGAGTGTTGGCCTTCGAAAACGGGCTGAGGATTAGAATCAGCCGCCTCTGATGTGTCAACTCACTGGCCGGGCAGTCTGGAGAAACTCTGACGCCTGCGCAGCAATACGTCGGACTGGGCGGGATTTATCCGAAAAGCCACAGGACTATCGCAAACAGAGGCGATTCGAGACCTATAGGTCATTGACGCACATTCGTCCCGGCATGTCCATATATGACATCGCGTGTGGCCCTCTCAGCAGGTTTTCTGCGAGATTTCCGGCAGCTCGTTTTCTCCAGGCAAGATATCCGGTCGTCAGTCTCGGGTTGATTTCGACAATCTGCACGGAACCATCCGGGCAACCAATCAGATCGAACCCGACGTACCCGCCGAGGCCAGCAATCTCGTCGAGGACCCGACTCATCAACAGGTCACATTTCGCCTGCCAGAGCGAGGTCAAATCCGGATTCCAGTCAGCACCGAGGTACTGAAAACAACCGTCATCACTGAGTGTTTGCCGGCAGACGGGAAGACAGCAGCGACCGCCGTCGGGTCCACAAATCACCGCCACAGAAAGCGGTTCGCCGGGTACAAAAGTTTGTTGAATAAAGTCGAACGCTGGTTGCCCCTTCGCTCGGCCTCGGGTTGAGCATTCGACAATTCGGCGGCAGACGCTTTCCATCTGGTCTTGATTCTCGACCAGAAATGTCTCGAGCGAACCCGCTCCGTCGCGCGGCTTGATCACGATTGGGAATTGCCAATCCGATACCGGGGCCCTGAGATTCAGCTCAGTTGCCGGGATCGCCGCGATTCCGCGTTCGAGCAGAAACGTCGCCAGGCAGAACTTGTCCGAACAGAGCTCAATCGCCGCCACGTCTGAACCGAGCAGGGCCGTTTCGCGAGCGGCAACTTCCGTTCGACTCGCGAGGATTCCGTGAAATTCCGGTGCGATAATGAGTGCCGCGGCGCTGCTCGCGCACAGCTCATTGAACAAGGTGGCTTCATCGGCTGCGTCAACCTCGTGAATTTCAAGACGCCGCGCCGCGTTGAGTCGATCCTCACCCGCCTCGAAATCTTCCAGACACTTTTCCTGCGGAAACGCACCGAACCGCTTGTCCCACGTCGTCACGACTTCGCAGCCACACACACGCAGCAGATCGGCGGTCACGGCCAGCAGCATCGCCCGCCCTTCGCGAGCCAGGGAAGGCTCCAGCGTTTCTTCGGACCAACCACCGCCGCAGACGTACTCCGACACAAAAATCCGTCTCGGAACATGCCGCAGGTCATCCGCAAGCCACTTCGCGGACCTCTCAGAAGTCACCACGAAGCTCCTCGCCGTTGCGCGTCGCGAGGCCGATCAACAGCGAGTAGTCAGTGTTTTCGCTGACGAAGCGGACGGCCCCATCCGTCAGCAGAAAGTGAGCCCCGCCGGTGTGACGGCTCCAGTAGTGATCGTTGTGAGCCCCCGATCCGTCGCCTGGAGCCAGTCCGAATTCCATGCTGATGAAAGCGTCCTGATTGCCGCCGCAGAGCATCCAGCCAATGTTGAGCGCGTCAGGAATGCCTCGCTCACCAATCGCAAGCGTATTGGAAGTTCCATCGACCACACTGGCAAATCGAACGGAACTGTTCGAAAAGAAAATGCCATTGGTCGCCGCCGCAGTGGACCCGCTCGACCCGACAAAATCACCAGGCATGTGCTCGCCGAGAAATCCTTTGAACAGCTGCTCCGAATTCGGATCCGACGGACAGAAATAAAGCGTCAGCGGAACCCGCATCGGGTTGCTGGCTCCGGCTGTCGATGCGATGTCGAAGCAGTGAGGTTGATGCTCAAAATCGATCTGCTTGTGCAGCGCGGCCTGATCGAGAAACGGCAGCAGCATCGATCGGAAGGTCCAGTGCCGCAGCGCCGACTTGCCCATCGGGAAAGTCTTGTGAAGCTCATGGTAGTTGTGCATCGCCAGGCCCCACTGCTTGAGCCGGTTCTTGCACTGAGCTCGCCGAGCCGCCTCGCGCGCCTGCTGCACCGCCGGTAGAAGCAGCGCGACCAGGATCGCGATAATCGCGATCACGACCAGCAGCTCAATGAGCGTAAACGCTCGCCGGTGATTTCGGGGCAACATTCGCAAGAGTCGTATTTCCTGAAAGATCACTTTTCCTGTCTGCGGCTGGCGAGTCGACACAACCTGGCGGAAGCGATCGGCTCCTGCCGAGCCGTACGAGCCGGTTCACACTGCATCCACTCACACTGCATCCACCAGGTTCACTTCGTCCTCAGTCGAGGGTTCCGGATCCGCCTGTTCCGGCAATTTCAGGTCCACCTGCATCGAGCCTTCCGACGGCACTGAAACCTGAAGACTTCTCTGTTCGTATTCCGCTTCCAGGCTGGCGGCCTGATCGACGGGAACAGGCGCGCCTTTCACGAGGACCGTCCGTGCTCCCTCGGGCCGTGGCTTCTCCAACTGCACGACCACTCGATACTCACCCGGCACAGGCCCGTTGGATTCGTCGAATCTGTACGTGCCATCGATAAATTTCACACGAGTTGCCGGACCGTCGTTTGCCGGGATGAAACTGACCAGCCCGGACTGACCCTCGGCCCCGTTGATCGAGCCGAAAACCGCCTGGCGTCCAATCAGCGAATGGGAGCAACCCGCAACCGCGCAGCAGATTGCCAGCAGAAAACAGAAGCAACGAGAGCGGCCGGCATTCAGCATCAACGGTGCACCAAACTTGAGGCAGTCCAGATTTCGTAAGCTTTGATAAGGCTGAAACTTCCGTCATTTCAACGCGGAAATCCAGCAGATTCAACCAGTGACCCCGCCGCCGACGGCAATTCCGGCCAGAAGTGACGACAATGACACCCGACTCTACCCGGATCCCGTGATCTGAGGTCGGAATTCCACCGAGTCGACTCGATTGGTCGACTGGAAATCCTGTCTGCGTTGAGTCATACGCTCGATCCGGGACGCTCACTGGATCACTTCGAGAGGATCTGATAAACCGCTGTGCTTCACGTGCCAAGGCAGGCCCAAGGCAGGCCAACTTACAAGCTCCCGACTCGCCTGATTCGACCGGAAACCGCACAAGATGGACGCTCTTTTTCAGCTTCTTGACAGCCTCCTTCAGCTCGTCGTTGCCCTGTGGAGCGCTTTTTACGCTCTGATCTTTCTCGTTCTTCAGTACGTGCCGTTGATCGCCTGGGTGGCGTTCTGGCTGCTCGCTGTGAACTGGGTGAAATTCCGCCAGGTGCTGGCGAGTGGCGGCTGGATCGGCCTGGTGCTGATTGGTTTTGTCATGGTCCTGATCTGGGGCCTTGTCTCACCACCTGAAGGTGGACATCACAGCTTCTTTGGTCTGAGCCCGAGCAACTTTTACGGCAAGATGATCTACGTGACCGGCCTGTACGTGATCATGTTTCTTTGCGGCTCTGTCCAGTTGTCCGGCGCGGTTCGCTCTCTGACCTGTTTCGACGAAGCCGAAGAGCCCGCAGAAGCCGCCGCTCACTGAGCTGTCTGGCGTCGCTCATCAACAGACCCGCTGTGGGTTTCCGCGACCCGTCATCAGATATCCCGCGCTGGCGTCGTGAGTGTGCCTGCAAATTCGTAACGCACTCTGACACCGCTCGACCTTCGAGCACCTCCGAACTCCCGCTTCGAGGAGCAGCTCATGTGGTTCACCGAGGATGCCTGGTCCCCGATCGTCGTCATCGCCGTTGCGACGATCATCTGCCTCATTGCCTGGTCAAGCACCCAGCGTCCGCGCTACCTGGCGGGAGTCGGCATCCTCATCTTCGCTGCACTGATGACGTTCTTCGTTGAGCAGGTCATCGTGACAGACAGCGAAAAAGTCGAAGCGGAACTCACCGACCTGATCGACACGTTCATCGTCGAGTCCCAGGCGATTTCCAAACTCGATCAGACTCAGGTCATCCAGTGCGAGCGTTTCTTCTCTGAACAGAACACGATCGACAAAGCTCGCGTCCGCGCCGCACTCGTCGTCGCGCGAGTCGAAAACGACACACGCATCACCGACGTTCAGATCCGGCTGACCAACGAAAACACCCGCGCGATCACTCACTTCCGAGCAAACGGCACCGTCGGAACCTCGACGACAGGTGGCAGCCACTTTGCCTCACGCTGGGAAATGACGTGGCAGAAAGAAGGCGGCGAGTGGAAAATCACCAGCACCCGCATGCTCAACCCAATGAACGGCGAAGACCAGCAAATCCCCCGCGTTGACTGATCCGAATTCGGGAAACTCAAAATGCCTGCGTACCTCATCACCGCGCCGAGCATCATTCCGGTGAGCATGCACGATTCGTCACGCTGAGTCCGCATCAACGGATTTGCCTCAGAGAGCAAATGACCTCGCCCCTCTGAACTTCCCAGGTCGACTTGACTGTCAAATCGGCTGCGGAATTCCGACAACGGCGCGTGTTTTTCCAGGCTTTGCTCAGGCCTTGTTATCATAATCGGCTCTTCCAACATCTTCGAAACGAAGCCTTAGTGACCCGCTCCCGATGGCAGACCCGCCCAGTCGTCTGTCGTCCGTTTTTTGAATTGACCGGATTCATGATCTTCCAGAATTTCCTGACGGGATTGTTTTTTCACCGAGTCTCGCACCGGCGAAGCTCCGCATTGCGGCGGTCTCGTCGGAGTTGCTCTGGCGTCTGGCGAGCGAGCGTCCACTCGCGCGCGGAACCGCTGGAGCAGCGGTTGCTGCTGACGGCGAGTTCGAACGGTGACGATCTGCGGACGCTGCGGCTCGCCGTTTCCGCGACTGAGGAATACACGGCGTTCTTTGGCAGTCGACCGGCTGCTCAGCAGGCGATTGTGACGACAGTCGCAAACCTGAATGAGATCTTCCGACGCGAGCTGAATCTGCAGCTCGATCTGATCATGGATACGAGGATTATTTTCGGGCCTGGGAACTCGCCCGATCCGTTTGACCCCTTTCTGTCGTCCACCGTGCTCGACCAGAACCAGACGCTTCTGGACTCTGTCATCGGAGCGGCGAATTACGACATCGGTCACGTCTTCGGCACGTTCAGTGGCGGCGGACTCGCGACGCTGGAGTCCGCTGGCTTTAACAGTATCAAAGGCGAGGGAGCATCCGGCACGTCGACGCCCTTTGGACGCGACTTTGAACTGCTGTCGATTCATGAGTTCGCTCATCAACTGGGAGCAACCCATTCGTTTAACGGCGTCGAAGGGAACTGTGTTGAGCGGAATGCGGACACCGCGTGGGAGCCTGGCAGCGGCAGCACGATCATGGGCTACGCGGGAATCTGCCCGGCCTTCTTTAACAATCCGCCAAGTGGCGACAACCTGCAGAATGATGCTGACGCCTACTTTCACGCGGGCAACCTCGATCAGATGGTGTCTCATCTGGAAACGCTCGACGGGCTGGGCGTCGGGACGATCACTTCCAACGTCAACCAGATCCCGACGGTGAGTGCCGGCGCAAATTTCACGATTCCGGCCGGAACATCGTTTTCGCTGACTGCGACCGGGATGGACGCTGACGGTGACACACTGCTTTACAACTTCGAGCAGATGGACCTCGGGCCAGCTCAGACTGTGAACCCGGCCGCTTCGGCAGCGGCTCGCGCGGACAACGGCAGCAGCCCGCTGTTTCGGTCGTTCGAGCCGGCTGCCGCGAACGAGTCAGGTTCGTTTACTCGCATTTTTCCGCAGCTCAGTGACGTTCTCAGCGGAACGCCGACAAAAGGCGAGCAGCTTCCCACGACCAGCCGTGCGCTGAATTTTCGAGCGACCGCGCGAGACCAGCAGGGAGGCATTAACGGAGACGACGTCACGCTGACCGTCGTCAACACCGGCTCTGCGTTCGGAATCACGACGCTGAATTCGTCGACCACCGTGACAGGCGGAAGCAGTCAGTCCTTCACGTGGAACGTCGCGGGGACGACCGCAAACGGCATCGGCGTTTCCACGGTCGACATTCGGCTTTCGACCGATGGCGGTTTGACCTTTCCTCATCTGCTGGCGACGACTGCCAACGACGGGTCGCATTCACTGGCGCTGCCGAACATCGACACCACGACCGCTCGGTTTCAGGTCAGCGCGGTCGGCAACGTCTTTTTCGACATCAACGATGCCAACATCACGATCGCCTCGAACGCGGCCGCTCCAGGCGCGAGGCTCGTCGAGTCCGGAGGCGGGACGGCGATCGGCGAAGTGGCTGCGATCGGTGCCGCAACCGACACCTACACGATCGCTCTGAACACAACTCCGAGCGGACCGGTTGGCATCACGATCTCCGGAGGCAGCGAACTGCTCATCAGCGTCAACGGCTCGGATTTCGCGTCGACACAGGTCCTGTTTCTGTCCAATACGACCGCGCAGACCGTTACGGTTCAAGGCGTCAACGATGGGAAGGTTGAGGGAACTCACATCGGTACGATTACCCATTCCGTCACGTCGAGTTCCGACCCGGCTTATCCGATTGGGCTGTTGATCAACAGCCTCGACGTGACGATTGCGGATGACGAGCGGCCACCGCTGATCGCCGTTGACCTGCAGCAGTCGGGCGGCGCTGTCCCGACAAACTGGACCGAGATCAACGAGAATGACTCGATCTTTTCCGCGAAGACCTTCAGCAATCTGATTCGGGAAGATGGCCTCACCACGACCGTCGATCTGACGCTCGGTCCGCCGTCGAGCCAGGGAATTAACTTTGGCAGTTCTGACCCAGCCGCAGAGACGGTGCCGATTCACACTCCGAATCTGGTCGATGCCGGAGGCTTGCTCGGCTGGACGCGAGGCAGCAGCAACATTGTGAATGCGAATTGGGGAGGCCTGACAGTAGGAGCCGTTTACAACATTTATGTGCTGGCCGCGGAACGGTTCGACGGAACGGAACCGGATATCAATCACACGGTGACGATTACGGGTTCGGGCGGCGACAACCCGGCTCCCTTCGTTCAGACGACGTCCGGCTTCGGCGGCGAGTTGCGGGTCAACGACCAGCAGGGCGACTCTTCGCGGACTCTTGAGTCGTTCGCACTGCCGGTGACGGCTGACGGCTCCGGAGAAATCAATGTGCAGTTCCTGCGAAATGACGGAGTGAATTCGAACAGGATCTACATCAACGCGCTTGCGATTCAGCAGGCGATCACGCCCTCGTCCGCTGTCATGTTCAGCTCCGGAACGCTGACCGTGAATCTGATCGGCGGACAGGACGTCGTGGTCACCTCATCGGGTGGGGCTGGGGGAGTTGTCCAGGTGAGCATCGACGGAGTGCCGGCGAGCTTCGGAACCGTGACGCCGGCCTCAGTCCAGTCGATCGTTGTGAACGGCGACTCGGGTGACAACAGCGTTGATCTGGGATCGGTCACCTCGACGAGTTTCACCAACGGCGGAGGCGTCGCCGTAACGGTGAACGCGCTGGGCGGAAACGATTCCGTGATCGGTTCCGCGTTTGCCGACACGCTGTCTGGCGGAGACGGTGCCGATTCGATTTTTGGTGGACCTGGGAATGATCGTGTTTTCGCCGGAGCCGGAAACGACCTGGTGGACGGTGGGGTGGGCGACAATCAACTGTTTGGCGATGCCGGCAGCGACACGATCAGCGGGCTGTTCGGCCGGGACCTCATTCGAGGCGGCGACGGCGACGACCTCTTAAACGGAGGCAACGGGTTTGACACGCTGTTCGGCGATCGCGGTGACGACACGATCAACGGCGGAAATGGCAATGATACCGTCTTTGCCGGGGCCGGTCGTGATTTCGTCTCGGGCGGCAGTGGCGACGATCGACTGTTTGGAGAAAACGGCTACGACACGATCTTCGGCGGGCTCGGGAACGACTTTCTGCGTGGAGGCTTCGGCGAAGACCGGCTGTTCGGAGACGACGGCAACGACGAGCTCATCGGAGACTCTCAGAACGACCGACTGTTCGGGCAGGACGGCAACGACACCGTGTCAGGTGGAGATGGAAACGACTTTGTCCGCGGTGGGTCGGGGTCAGATAACCTGAGCGGGGACGACGGCGAAGACGAATTGATCGGTGACCAGGATTCCGACACGCTTAATGGTGGAAACGGAAACGACACGCTAACCGCCTCCGACGGTAACGACGTTGTCTTCGCCGGAGCCGGGGACGATCTGGTTGACGGCGGGACCGGTGACGATCGGCTTTTCGGCGATTCCGGCAACGACACGATCTCCGGATTCAACGGACGGGATTTCATTCGTGGCGGGCTCGACAACGACCTGCTGGACGGCGGCATCGGATTCGACACGCTGTTTGGTGATCAGGGAGACGACACAATCTCCGGCGGCGACGGGAACGATACGGTCTTCGCCGGGAACGGTCGCGACTCCGTCCTGGGTGATTCCGGACACGACCGCCTGTTCGGAAACAATGGCTTCGACACCGTCTCGGGCGGAACCGGGAACGACTTCATTCGAGGTGGCATGGGGAATGACCTGTTGTCGGGCGATGCAGGTCTCGATGAACTGCTCGGCGATGAGCACAACGATACGCTCAACGGTGGCGACGATGCGGACACGATCACCGGTGGAAACGGCAGTGACCGCGCCGACGGCGAAGAGGGCGCCGACATCATCGACGTTCAGGAAGCGCCGGCTCCAGACGGAATCGACTCGGTCGTTGGCGGAGACATGGCCGACACAATCTTCACCGACCCGAACGATCTGTTTATTTGAGATTCCTGCCGAACGGACTCGGCGGTCCCGCTGCAGACGCCTTTACCGGACCTGCCGCCACTTCAGCCACGAGTACAGGCTGGCTCCGATCTGGCGATAGCCGAACGCGTTGGGATGCACGCCGTTGTTTTCCGGGTAGCCGTCGGTCGGGTCGAGGTTCAGGTGAGTCGGCACGACGAACATCCTGCCGTCGCGTTTTTCGTCTTCCCCCCCCTGACCTTCGAATCGTTTCAAGAGTCGCTCGACGAGCCGATGCTGAATTCGCTTCCAGCCCCAGCGGTGGTAGCGGCCTTTGTAGTTGGCTTCGAATCCGGCTTCGCGCGAGTTGGGTGGAGTCGTCACGCAGATCGCCAGATCCGCATTCGGTGCCGCCTTGCGGAACTCAGCGAGCAGAATTTCCGCTTGTGCCATCATCGTGTCAATTCGAGCATCCATTGAGGCTGCGTCGTCCGGGTCGGCACCAAAGCAGTCGTTGATCCCGAGCAGAAAAAAGACAACGTCCGGTCGCTTGCTGTCGCTCGTCGTTTCGAAATACTGACTGACGTTGAGCTCGGGCTTTTCTGCTTTATTAAGGAACACGAACGGGCTGCTTCGCTTGCGGTACGTGCCGTCCGGATTCGGTTCGTACATTGTGACAAATCTCTGCCAGGTCCAGCCGCCGTATCCCTCGTGAGCCACTCCGTCCGCGGCATTGGCCGGGCGATGCGTGCCGAGCATGGTCCACTTTGGATTGCCCGGTTGAGACAAAAGCTTCGCCAGTTCGTTCGGGTAGGCGGTCGCGTGAGTCAGACTGTCGCCGACGATCAGCAGCTTCACGGAGCGGTCGGCTCCGGCACCTTTGGCAACGATGTGCAGCCGAGTTGACGCCGATCCGATGTCTGTTCCGTCCGCATTACTGACGGTCACGGTGAGAGGATGAGCTCCCACGTCTGCCGGTTTTGCCGTGAGGTTCCACCGGCGCGTTTCCGTTTTTCCGACGTCACACTGAAACGTGAAGCGGAACTTCTCTGGCGACTCGGTCAGCACGATGTTGTCGAAGTAGACGTTCATCTCCGTGTCAACGACTGCGTAGATCTCTTTCGGCAGAGTCAGCCTGAGTTCTCCCGGTTGATCTTCGGCGAGACCTTGACGTGCCACAGCAAGCAGAGCCAGCAAAGTGAGGAGAAGTCGGCTCATGTTGTGTCCAGTCGTAATGGCACCCGGAACGTCGGGTTGGTTAAGGAACTTGTCGCTGGCGCTTCGGGCGACGACGCTTCATCACTTCGCCGGTTTTGCGTGCTCCAGAATCTTTTTGAAGAACGCGTCCTGAATATGAGCCGGAGCCGCGTGGCCCATCAGCGGTTCGTTGATGACGCTCTTTTTTCCCTGCAGGGCGTTGTAGGCGGCGTAACAGCTCGACGGTGGGCACACGGCGTCGATAAAGCCGACGCTCATGATGGCGTCCGCTTTGCAGCGCGTCGCAAAGTTCACCGCGTCGACGTATTGAGCCGCTTTCAGAATCTTCGGATCCGGCTTCCCATCCGCGCCGTTCGGGACGAGCTTCGGCCATCCGTTGATTCGACCGGCCGCCTGGCCCGAGTGATCGCAGATCGCGGGAACTCCCGGCGCGATGAAAGTGACGCGGTCGTCGATCCCGCCGGCGACGAGCGACTGGCCGCCGCCCTGGCTGTGGCCCACGACGGCCACGGTCCGGCCGTTCCACTCAGGCTGCGAGGTCAGAAAGTCGATGGCCCGCACGAGTTGCAGATACATGCCTCGAAAATAAATCGTTTCGATGCTTTCTCGCCCGGCGTGGTTATAGCCTTTCAGCGGGCCGGAACTCAGATCAGAGTAAAACTTGCCAGGCATGCCGTTGGGGATTCCGTGCGCGTTAATGTCCATCGAGAGCATTCCGGCCTGAGCCCCCTTCACGGCGTTTCCAAGACTCGAACTGCGAACGCCGGCTCCGTGAACCCACAGGATGGCGGGAAGGCTCTTCGCTTTCGCACCGACTGGTTTCGAGAAGTAGCCCGATACCGGAGCTCCCCCCATGCACTGCACCTGCGCGTCGTAACACTCGATCGTCTTGTCGGCCTGTTCGACGGCCGTGAGTTTCGGATCGAGCGGCACTGCCGCGAGCTGCTTTTTCTGCCCGGCCCAGAACTCGTCGAAATCGTCGGGCACTGGCAGACTCAGCCCGATTTTCTCTGGAGAGAACGCAGCGGAGGCAGTGGCTCGAAGCGGCTTGCCGTCGGCCGGAGTAAACGTCACCTGACAACGCAGGAACTCCGGGGCTCGCCCCTTGACGGCGACGCGGACCGGTTTCTCGCCGAGAGAGACCTTGCCTTCCGGCAGTCCCGCGGCTTTTCCGCCGGCGAGGAAGTCGTCGACCACGAACGACACGCTCCCCTCCGTGACGGCCGCCTCACCGTCCGAAACAGAGATAACAAACGCCGCCTCGTCGCCGACTTTGTAAAGAGCATCTTCCCGATCGGTGACAACCTTCAAAGCGAACGCCGGATCGGCTGCGCGCGCTGTCGCGGCAAGAGTCAGCACGGCCGCGAGGGCCAACGTGAAGCGGTGCAGCAGGAACGGCAGAGAGCGGGTCATGGGAATTCTCCAGGCGGGCGGACTCGTGAGGAAATCGGTGGAGCGGCAGACGATCGTCAATCGGACGTTAACGATTCCCGTCGAAGCGGGAATGCGGCAGACTGTTTTTCGGCAGTCTCGCTGATTCCAGAGGACGACTCAAACTCGCGGTCGGCTGGTTTCGTTAATCAGGTAACCCGAGTCGTCCATTTTGAAGTTGCACACCTGGGGTGACCTGGACGACCGAAAATCTTTTCAGACACATTTCTCAAAAGGAGAATCCTCATGCACGCGTTCCTGTTGACTCTGGCCCTGCTGGCAGGCGACGGCTTGACTGAGAAAGAATTCGACACGCTGCACGCCGAGCTGCAGCCGCCGGCCGATGCTCCGTGGCGGACGATTCCCTGGAAGATTTCCCTGCTGGAGGCGCAGGCGGCGTCCGCTCGCGAGGGCAAGCCGATCTTTATCTGGGCGATGGATGGCCACCCGCTCGGCTGCACCTGAAACAACGGAGTGCTCGACCGTGAGTCGACATTTGCCGATCCGAAAATCATCGAACTCTTGAAAACTCGATTCGTGCCCGTCGCGATCGACCAGGCCTACCAGCGACGTCAGCAGGATGCCGAAGGCCGCTTCTACCAGAAGATCGCCAATCAGGGCCCGCGAAAAATCGGAACCGGAACAACGCAGGGCCTCTACACCGCCGCTGGAGACGGCACGTTTCTGGGCTACACCAACAACCGCGGCCCCGACCGCACACTGAAGCTCATGCAGGAAGCTCTGGCAAAACATCGTCCGGCAAAAGTGGCCGCGATCGATCCTGGCAAGCGAGACGCCCGGTTCAATCCGACACCGCCTGAAGGTGGCCTCGTCGTTCGTGTGACCTCGAAAGTGCTTGGCGGCTACCCGGAAACCGACGACCCGTGGCGACGGATTTTTCAGGAGTCCATCGGTCGCGACAATCTCTGGCTTCGAGCCGACGAAACGCAGGCTCTTGTGAAGGGTGAGTTTCCAAAGTCTCTTCTGAGCCGCATCGCCCGCTACCACCTGGTCGACAATACCCGCGGCGAGCCACCGATGTGGGATGACGCGGACGTTCGCCTGGCGGATTCCGAAGTCAAAGATGGCAAACTCCGAGCAACGGTCCACCTGGAAACGAAGTCGGGAGCTCGCGCTTACCGCGCGGAGATGCTCGGATTCGTCGAAGTGAAGGACGGCAAAGTCACTCGGCTGGACGTCGTCGCGAAGGGCGAGTTTCGCGGCGAGGGACCGTACACACAACGAGCTCCAAAAGGCGAGTTTCCCTTCGCCGTCGCGTTCACTCTGGCCGACGGAAAAGACGTGGCCGATCTGGTTCCGCCGCAGGGATCACGAGGCTGGGTCGCCGGGTATCTCCGTTGAGCGTTCGTCAATTCTGCAGATCGTCCTGAAGAACAGCCTGAGTAAAGGAACGGCACGTGATCGACACCGGAAAAGTAGTTACGACGCTTCTGGTTTTACTGACTCTCTGCGTCACCGGATTCGAGGTCCGCTCAGCAGAGCCCGCGCTCGCAGAAGCAGCGGCCGGAGTCACGCAGATCATCGCTCACCGCGGTGCCAGCTCCGAGCGGCCGGAATGCACGCTGTCCGCAATTCGGCGGGCGATCGAAGTCGGAGCGACGGCTGTCGAGGTCGACGTGCGAACGAGCCGCGACGGAGAACTGTTCATCCTGCATGACACGACACTCGACCGGACGACGAATGGCAAAGGTCCCGCAGCGGAGCTCACGCTGGCGGAGCTTCAGAAACTCGACGCCGGTTCGTGGTTCGACGTGAAGTACAAAAGCGAACGGATTCCGTCGTTGATCGAGTCGGCGCGGGCGTGTCGGGGCAGGATCGATCTTCTGCTCGACCTGAAAGAGCAGGGCGACGAGTACGATCGGCACGTCGTCAGCGTGATCCGCAAATACGGCGATCCGCAGCGGACGATCGTCGGCGTCCGAAGCGTCGCTCAGGCAAAGCGGTTTCGAAAGCTGCTTTCGGAAGCGAAACAGCTGGCTCTCATCCCTTCGGTCGAGACGATCGAAGAATTTGCAAAAGCCGAAGCAGACGTCATCCGCATCTGGCCGAGCTGGCTGAAGGACGGCGACGAGCCCGTCAAACGGGTTTTCGCGACCGGCAAGGGACTTCACCTCAACGGCACGAAAGGAGAGCTCTCAGAAACTCTCGAATTGCTGAAGCATCGTCCGACGTCGCTCTCGTCGGATGATCCGGGGAAGCTGCTGGCAACGCTGCAGAAGATTTCGGGCAAGGCACGTCCGAAACAACATCCGTCGTCAGGAGATTCGAAATCGGCTGCGAGCGACTGGCCGATGTGGCGTCGCGACTCCGGCCGAACGGCTGTGTCTCCCGGCAAGCTGGCGGCGGATCTGTCGCTGCGGTGGGTGAGGCATCTGCCGCCGCTCCAGCCGGCTTACCACAGTGAGCGGCTCCAGTTTGACGCCGGCTACGAACCCGTCGTGTCGGGAGGGCTCGTCATCGTCGGTTCATCGAGAGACGATTCCGTCACGGCTTTTGACGAGCTCACCGGAACGGAACGCTGGCGGTTTTTCACCGACGGCCCGGTCCGGTTTGCTCCGGCAGTCTGGAAAGACCGCGTGTTTTTCGGATCGGACGACGGATGCCTTTACTGTGTGAAACTCGAATCGGGTGAGCTCATCCGAAAGTTCCACGCCGTGCCGAGTCGCCGAAAACTGCTCGGCAACAAGCGGATGATTTCTGTCTGGCCGGTTCGAGGCGGCCCGGTCGTCGCGGATGATCGTGTCTACTTCGCGGCCGGAGTCTGGCCGATGGAAGGCGTCTTTGTTTACTGCCTCGACGCGGAAACTGGAAAGGTCGTCTGGCTGAACGATCGACTGGGTCACCGTTTTGGAAAACATCCGCACGGGACAGAGGCGATCGGCGGGCTCGCGCCGCAGGGCTACCTCGTCGTGAACGGCGACGAGTTGACCGTGCCATGCTCGACGGCTTACCCGGCGACGCTGGATCGGCGAACCGGCAAGCTGCTTGAGTTTGAGCTTCCGACTCCGGGCCGCTTTCCGGGCGGCTGGTTCGCGGCACTCGACCCGAAAACGTCGCTTGACATCCGGCGCGGGCGGGTCAAGTTCGACGACGTCGTCAACCAGCAGCTTCACGAAGACAAGGTTCACAAAGGCCACGGCGACACCGGCATCAGCCGAGTCATCACGGCGGCCGACCGGGAGCTCAAGTTCGACGACGGCTTCTCCGGCGTTGAGGGCAAGGTCCACTCGATGCTGACAGCCGACGGCCGGCTGTTCGTCACCACCCGCGAGGGAAGTCTCTACTGCTTCGATGAGGCCAGTCGAGTGACCGGCTCGCCGCAGATCATCGGGCAGCGCGAAGCGAAATCCGAAGAGGCAAACCTGGCGGATCCTCATCGAGGATATGCTCTCGTCGTCGGGCTGAAAGACGGCGCGATCGTGCGAACGCTCGCCGAAAAACAACAGCGGAGAATCGTCGCCGTTGAGTCAGACGGCGAGCTTGTCACGCGGCTTCGAGCGGAGCTCAACTCGGACGGGCTGTACGGTACTCGGATCGCGATTCTTCACGAGGAACTCAACGCGGGCGGATTGCCACCGTACTTCGCGGACGTCATTTCGACGGAGGATGAGGAGCGATTCGCCGCGGCATTTGCCGGAGAAAAGGACTCCGCAACGGACGGTGTTCTCACGCAGATTCTGGAGACGCTGCGGCCGTACGGTGGCACCGCCTCGTTGCCGCTGACTCGGAAGCAGCAGGAGCGACTGCAGTTGAAAGTTGACGAGGAAAACGAATCGGGACAGCAGCTTCAGATTCAGAATGGCAGGACGGTCGTCAGCCGAACCGGCGCGCTGCCCGGCTCGACCAACTACGGCGGCGGATGGCAGGAGAATCGAGATCTGCGAGTTCGATTCCCGCTGGGTGTTTTGTGGTTTGATGACACGCTCGGCCATTTCAAGCGGTCGCCGCAGCCGCAGTTTATCGACGGCGTCATGGCGTCCTTCTCGAAGGACTGGCATGTTCCGATGATCAAAGGACTGAAGGGGAAGGACTATCCGCTCAACGATGCCGTCCTGTCGGACGTTTATACCGGGCGGGTGTTTGGTGCCGATGAAGCGACGAGTGTCCGCGCGGCTCAGGCTTCGCCGGATCGGGAAAAGCGAGAGCCCTCGCAGTACCGCCCGCCGTACCAGACAAACGACTGGAGTCCTGCCCCGCCTCGCCCCGGTCTCCGAATCAATCCGCTGACCGGACTGGAAGAACCGCGGGCATTTCCGAAAACATACGGCTGCGATGGCGGAGTCGACTACGGAAACTTCTTCACCATGCGCAGCGGCACGGCCGCGTTCTACGACAAGACGCTGGAGAGCGGCACGGTCTTCATCAGCGGCCCTCGCAGCGGCTGCACCAACAGCATCATTCCGGCCAACGGCGTGCTGAATGTGCCGTACTACTACGAGGGCTGCACCTGCAGTTACCCGCTGCCGGTCGCTCTTTCCCTCGTGCCGATGCCGGAACGTCATGAGCAGTGGTCGTCGTGGGGCGAGGGTCAGCCGGCGACGATTCAACGGATCGGCATTAACTTCGGAGCTCCCGGCGACCGCACGACCCGCGACGGAACCTTGTGGCTCGACTACCCGTCCACGGGCGGTCCGTCTCCGACGATCGATGTCACCACCGCCCCGGAGTCAACGTCGTACGGCTACCGTCACAGTGTGTTCGTCGAAGCCGGCCGCGGCTGGCCATGGATCGTCGCCTCGTCCGCCGAAGGCCTCGCAGAGTTCACACTGAGTCACGTTAAGCCCGGGTCTTACACAGTTCGGCTTTACTTTGCGGAAACGGGTGAGGCCGCGTCTGGTGAGCGGGTTCAGTCAGTGTCTCTGCAGGGCAAAGTCGTTGAGCCGAACCTGGACATCGCGAAGGAATCTGGCGGCTCTCTCCGCGGACTCGTTCGCGAATTCCAAAGTGTCGAGATCGACGGCACGCTGAGCCTGACGCTGACGGCTCGCAAAGGACGGACTTTAATCAGCGGTGTTGAGCTCATCCGCGACGGACTGAAACGTGCTGCTGTCTTCGAGATCAACTAATGGCGATTTACGGGACTGCACTGCTTTGCATTTGTCTGCTGATCGGCATGATCGTCGGCAAGCTGCTCGGCCTGGCCGTCGGCGTCGATGCAAACGTCGGCGGTGTCGGGATCGCCATGCTGCTCCTGATTCTGGCCTGCGACCGACTTCAGAAGTCCGGAAAAATGCAGCCGCCCACCGAACGCGGCGTTGCTTTCTGGAGTTCCATTTACATCCCCATCGTGGTCGCGATGGCAGCCAGTCAGAACGTCGTCGCAGCGCTCAGAGGCGGACCAATGGCGATTCTGGCAGGAATTCTGGCCGTCGGGATTGGCTTCGCTCTGGTGCCAGTGATCAGTCAGATCGGAGATTCCGATTCGACCGAAGATTCGTCGAGCTCTCTTCCGGGTAAGGAGTCCTGATGGAACTTCTCGAACTGATGGAAGGAGTGCTGACGAAGTACTCTCTGGTGACCGCGTTTGCCGTGATCGGCGTCACGGTGTGGGTTTCGTACTTCCTGTCCGAGCGACTGACGAAAGGACGCATCCACGGCTCGGCCATTGCCATTCTGATCGGGCTGATTCTGGCGTATGTCGGCGGTGCCACGACGGGTGGCAGGCAGGGAATTGCCGATGTGAGCGTCCTCTCCGGAATCGGTCTGATGGGCGGCGCGATGCTGCGCGACCTGGCGATCGTCGCGACGGCCTTCGGTGTGAGGATGGACGAGTTCCGCAGCACGGGCCTCACCGGAATCGTCTCACTGCTGGCGGGAGTGCTCTCGTCGTTCTTCGTCGGAGCCTGCGTCGCGTACGCATTCGGCTATACCGATGCGGTCAGCATGACCACGATCGGCGGCGGAGCGGCCACGTACATCGTCGGCCCCGTGACGGGTACGGCGCTCGGAGCGACGGATGAAGTCAGAGCACTGAGTGTCGCGGCCGGCCTGGTCAAGTCGATCCTTGTGATGATTCTGACCCCGTTCATTGCGAAGTACATCGGCCTCGACAATCCGCGATCCGCGCTGATATTCGGCGGGCTGATGGGAACCACCAGTGGCGTCGCGGCGGGTCTGGCGGCGACGGATCCAAAGCTCGTGCCTTACGGCGCGATGACCGCGACGTTTTACACCGGGCTCGGTTGTCTGCTTGGCCCCTCGGCCGTGTACTTCGTCATTCGAGCCATCGTGTCGTGACGCAGCGGACTGCGAACAGGAATCGCCAATGGAAGAGCCTCAACTGATCGCCCGCGCCCGCTCGCATAGAGACGCCGTCGCACTGCGGACGGCCGATGGTGAGCACTCCTACCAGGAATTGCTCGACCGTTCGGCGACACTTGCCGGCGTGCTGCTGGAGGCCGATGCCGATCTGAGTGAATCGCGAGTCGCGTGTCTGATCCCGGCCGGATTCGATTACGTCAGCGTTCAGTGGGCGGTCTGGAGGGCAGGCGGAGTCGCGGTTCCGCTGTCGCTCTCCGCGACGGAACCGGAGCTGGAGTACACGCTGACCGATTCGCAAAGCCGCTGCGTCGTCACGACGCGCGAGCTCGCTTCGAAAGTCGAGCCGCTTTGCAGCCGGCTGAATCTGCGGCGTTTGATTGTGGAAGAGATCGGGCCCGGCGAGGAGCGGCCGCTTCCGTCAGTCGGGCCTCAACGTCGAGCGATGATTCTCTACACAAGTGGCACAACGAGTACGCCGAAGGGCGTCGTGACGACTCATGCCAGCATTCAGGCTCAGATCGAATCTCTCGTCGAGGCCTGGCGATGGCAACCCGACGACACGATCCCGCTGTTTCTGCCGCTGCACCACATTCACGGCATCATCAATATTCAATCCTGTGCGTTGTGGATCGGGGCGACGATCGAGCCGTTTCCGCATTTCGAAATGACAGCGATCCTGGATCGAGTCGCCGCCGGAGCCTACTCCGTGTTCATGGCGGTGCCGACGATTTATGTGAAGCTGATTCAGACTCTGGAATCGCTCTCTGAGGAAGATCGAGCTCCTATCGCAACGGCCTTCGGCAGGTTGCGGCTGATGATCTCCGGATCGGCCGCGCTCCCGGCCAGTGTTCATGAAAAGTGGACCGCTCTCACCGGACAGAAACTTCTTGAGCGGTACGGCATGACCGAAATCGGGATGGCTCTCTCCAACCCGTACGATGGCGAGCGACGACCCGGGGCGGTCGGACAACCGTTGCCGTCTGTCGAAGTTCAACTGAAGTCGGAAGAGGGCGAGCTGATCACGGCCGAGGGCGATCCCGGAGAAATCCAGGTCCGAGGCCCCGTTGTTTTTCGCGGGTACTGGAACCGGCCCGAAGTCACCGCCGAATCGTTTGACGATGGCTGGTTCCGAACGGGTGACGTCGCGGTGATTGAGAACGGGTATTACCGGATCATGGGGCGTCAGTCCGTCGACATCATTAAGAGTGGTGGCTACAAGCTGTCCGCTCTGGAAATCGAAGCGGCACTGCTGCAGCACCCGGCCATCCGGGAATGCGCAGTGGTCGGGGTTGAGGACGACACCTGGGGCGAGGCCGTTTGCGCTGCGACAGTTCTGGAGCCCGGCGAGGAGCTCGATCTGCAGTCGCTTCGTGAGTGGTGCCGCGATCGTTTGTCCGCGTACCGGATTCCGCGAAGACTGCTTGTCGTCGACAGTCTGCCTCACAACGCGATGGGGAAAATCACCAAGCCCGACGTTCGCGAACTGTTTTGAATTCACCATCCGATGATCCGCAGAATTCTGCCTCAGGAGGCCTCTCAAATGTGGAAAGCTTTTTCCTCAAACATCTTTCTGGCGATCGCCTGGATGCTCGTGCTGTCGTCCTCGGAACCAGGTTGGGCGGGCGAGCCGGTTCAACCCGTCGGCTTCAAGCAGGCAGGGATCATCACCGCCTGGAATCTGTACAAGGACCGCCTGACGTTTGGCGAAGGTCAGACGCTGGCGCTTGTCGATGACGGCTGCAAACTGTCGATGCCGGAATGGACTGCGAAAGTGGGCGACCGACCGAAAGTCCTCGTCGCGTACGACAGTGTCGACGGCGACGACGACCCCAGCCACGAAGGGCGAGGCTACCACGGATCGACAATCGGCATTCCCTCGTCGCTGAATTACCAGGGCAAGTGGGGAGTCGCCTACAACAACCAGCTCGCGGTGATCCGCGGACTCGAGTGCTGTCACTGCAAAGTCGGCGACGCGGAATCTCTGGCCGCCGGACTGCAGTGGATCGTCGATCACCACAAGCAGTATCGGATCACGACGGTCAACCTGGCTCCCGTGGACGACAAAGAACATGCGGAGCCCGTGGCCACTAAGATCGACGAACAGCTGAAGAAACTTCGCGCGCTTGGAATCTGGGTCAGCGCTCCCGCCGGGAATCACAATTTCAGCAAAGGAATCTCCTGGCCGGCCTGTCAGCCCAACTGCTTCGCCGTCGGAGCCGTCCGTCAAGGGTCTGACAAGGTCTACCTGGACCGCCATGCCAAAGTGGATCTGGTGGTCCCGGCAGCCGCGACGTCTTCGTCAAACGCGGTCGCGTGCGGAGCGGCCATGGTGCTGCGAGAGGCGATCACAAAATCCGGCTACGACTGGAAACAGGACGGCGCAAACCTCGCCGAGGCCAGCCTGGCGATCATGCAGAAGACCGGAGTCAAAGTGGAAGACCCGCCATCGGGTCGCAGCTACCAGCGCCTCGACCTGACCGCCGCTCTGAAGCACGTTTATCCGTTGGCGAAGACGTCCGATTCGGACGACTAGACCAGTCAGTTCGAGATTACCCGACGCGCAACTTCAAAGCGCGTGAGCGAGGCCGCCATAGGCGTTGGGTCCGGCCTGCTCAATAAATCACAGCCTCAAATCACAGCCTCTTCGGGTTACGAGAACGTGATGATTCTTCTCTTCACGGCTCAGCGGATTCCCATTCAACCGTAGGCGGCGACTGGTCATCGCTGTATCTTCGGGTCCACTACTGCAAGCTGTCGGCGCCCGTTGGAGACACGTTATGAAGATTCGTTGTTCGCGTTTCGCTTTGATCGCCAGCCTGCTTGTCTTGACGGCAAACGCAACTCAAGCCGGTGACTGGCCGACCTGGCGGTTTGATGCCGGGCGGAGTGCCGCGACTTCTGAACAACTGCCTGCCGATCTCCACCTTCAATGGGCGAGTGGCATGCCGCAGCTCAACCCGGCGTGGCCTGAGGATCCGCGGCTTCACTTTGACGCGAATTACGAACCGGTTGTCGCAGGACAGACGATCTTTGTCGGCTCATCGAGAAACGATTCGGTCACGGCGCTCGACCTGAAAACCGGCGGCCAGCTGTGGCGATTCTTTGCGGACGGGCCCGTACGATTTGCTCCGCTTGTACACAAAGGGCAGGTCTTCTTCGGAGCGGACGACGGAGCTTTGTACTGCCTCGACGCAAAAACCGGTTCGCTGCAGTGGCGGTTCGTCGCGGCTCCGACGACTCGAAAAGTCATCGGCAGCGAACGAGTCATCTCTGTCTGGCCGGTGCGAGGCGGACCGCTTCTGGTCGACGGAAAGATCCATTTCACAGTGGGCGTATGGCCGTTTGAAGGCACGTTTCTGTACTCCCTCGATCCGGCAACGGGGCGAGTCGTCGATACGAAAGAAACCGGCACAAAGACCGCCGAATTCGATGTCGAGCATGACGTTGTGACGCTCAACGATCTGACACCGCAGGGCTACCTCGCAGCGACAGACTCGACGCTGTTCATTCCGCAGGGACGATCCACAGTCGCGACGCTCGATCGGAAGACGCGGAAGTTCGGCACGTTCAAATACGGAACTCACGGCGTCACGAATTATCACGTGTCCGCCTCGGGACGCTGGCTGTTTCACGGAGCGGTCACGTTCGACACGACCGGAAACAAACAGATCAGCGCGACGACTCACACTCCGGTGATCGGCGGCGATGTTCTTTACGCGGCGGAAGGAGCCACCGTCGCCGCGTTTGATTTAGGCGAAGTCCAGGTCGTTGAGAAAACGGATCGACGCGGCAAGAAAACGATGGTCTCCGTTCTGCGCAAGCTCTGGAGTCTGCCGTTCAGCAAAGTCCGAGGGATCACCGAAGCCGACGCGGCAGCGCGACTCAAAGAGGACCCGCTCGTCATTGACCTGAAAGCCGGGACTCGACTTTACGGTCATCAGGGGGATTTTCTTTTCGCGCTCGACGTGTCCGACCCGAAGTCACCTGCGCTGTCGTGGTCAGACGAGATGACGGGCAAGGTGGCGTCGCAGCTCGTTGCGAACGGGCACCTGCTTGTCACGAAGCAGGACGGCCAGTTGTCCTGCTACGCCGGAGAAGACGCCGAGCCGACGACCCTCGTCACGGAAACGCCCGATCCATTGGTTGAAAATGAAATCTGGAGTGGCCGCGTTTCCAGGCTGCTTGAGCAAACCAAACCGGGCGACGCTTACTGTCTCGTACTGGGAGCGGGTTCGGGCGGCCTGATCTCGGAACTGCTTCGTCAATCCAGGTTGCGGGTCGTTGTCGTCGAGCCGGACCTGGAACGCGTTGCCGAATTGCGAAGTCAGTACGACAGCAGAGACCTCTATGGCACACGAGTCGTCGCGCACGTTGGAGAGCCGCTCGACTCGGACCTGCCGCCGTACATGGCAAGCCTCGTGGTCTCGGAAAATCCCGAGCGCTTCGGGCTGACCTCAAAGCCGGCAGCAGTCGCCGAGCTGTTTCGGATTCTGCGTCCGTATGGCGGAACGGCCTGGTTGCCGGGTGACAATACTCAGCACAAAAAGCTTGCGGCGATGACAGGTTCACTCAGGCTCGCGCAGGCAGAGCTGACGTCCGGCGGCGACCACTCCCTCCTGACGAGAGCCGGCGCGCTGCCCGGCTCGGCCGACTGGACTCACGAGTACGGCGACGAGTCGAACACGCTGATGTCTCGCGACACGCTGGTCAAAGCACCGCTGGGCGTGCTGTGGTTCGGCGGACCGGCGTCGGACGGCAGCCTCTTCTACAACCGCCACTTCTGGGGCCCGAGCATGGCCGTCATCGGCGGTCGGATGTTCCTGCAGGGGCCCGGCAAGATGACCGCCGTCGATGTTTACACGGGTCGAATTCTGTGGCAGCTGCCGCTCTCGGGCGACGCGAAGTACCTGCCCGGCCGACGAGGCAACGACTTCGAAGGCAACCTGGCGGGCTATCACTTCCTCGCCGTTGAAGACGCGGTTTATCTTGTCCACGAAAAGAGCTGCCTGAAGCTCGATCCGAAAACCGGCGAGCAGATCAACGAATTCAAACTGCCGAATCCGGACGACGACTGGGGCCGCATTCGAGTCATCGGTGACAAGCTGATTGCGGAGATCTTTCGCGACATCGATGCAGACAAGACGAAGCTGCCTCCGAGCAAACAACTGCTCGCCGGAACAAAAGCCGCTGTCGAGATCCTCGCCATCGATCGGAACACCGGTTCGAAACTCTGGTCGCACGAGGCCGAAGCCAGCTTCCCCGTGCTGGCGGTCGGCAAGGATCGCGTCTTCGCTTTCGACGGAGCCCTTGAGAGTTTTTACAAAGACTGGAAACGGCGAGGCAACATCCCGAAGGCCTCTGACATTCGCTACGCAAAAGCGATCGACCTGGAAACCGGCAAGCTCATCTGGAAGGAGCAGACGGAGTTTATTGGTACTTGGATGTCGTACTCGGGAAGCAGCGACGTCGTGTTGATGAGCAACAAATCGAGCATCATGGCCGTCAACGGTCGCAACGGAAAAGAACTGTGGAAGCAGTCGTCCGAGGCAGTCGGCTTCCGCGGTCATCCGGAAAGCCTGTGGGATCGTGTCATCGTGTGGAACGATCGGCTGCTCGACCAGCGCGGTCCAGGGCTCGCCTGGAATCTACTCACTGGTGAGCGAGTTCCGCGAATTCATCCCGTGACGAATGAGGAGACTCCGTGGGAGTTCACGAAGTCCGGGCACCATTGCAACTACGCGATCGCCAGCCCTCACCTGATGACCTTTCGTGCTGACACGGCGGGCTTCTGCGACATCGAATCCGGCAACACCTCGCGGCTGAACGGATTTCGCAGCGGCTGTCGAAACAGTCTCATCCCGGCCAACGGTGTGCTCAACGCGCCGAACATGGCTCACGGCTGCATCTGCGGTTACTCGCTGTTCACATCGCTGGCACTTGTGAATCTGCCTCAGACAGAAGTGTGGAGCTACTCGGCCCTGAAGTTCGATCCGAAGAAAGACGCGATCCGTCGAGTCGGTATCAACTTCGGAGCCCCCGGCGATCGGCAGGACGAGTTCGGTACGCTGTGGGTCGACTACCCCAGTGCGAGCGGTTCCTCGCCGACGATTCCGGTCACTGTCACGGGAGACAGTCTGAGCTATTTCCGTCGCCACTCATCGCTGCTGCAGGGAGACGGCGTGAAGTGGGTTGCCGGATCTGGTGTCGAAGGAGCAACGAACATCACACTGACCCTGAGTCCAACCGAGCCGAAGACGCCTCAGTCGTACACCGTGCGTCTGCACTTCGCAGAACCCGGCAACACGAAACCGGGCGAGCGAGTCTTCGACATTTCGCTTCAGGGAAAACCAGTGGCCAGGAACGTCGACATCGCCAGCGAATCCGGCGGCCGCCACATCGCCCTGGTCCGCGAATTCCGCGGAATCGTGGCCGGATCCAGCCTGAAGCTCGACCTGACTCCAGGAACCGGACGGCCAGTTCTGTCCGGGATCGAAGTCGTTGCTGAAGAAAAAGTTGCGGCGAAGTAACCAGACAATTTCTGCGGTCGTCAGCGAACCCGTCTCAACGCTGCGCCGTCATCCTTGAACGCGCCAAGGCTGTACGATAGCTTTCCGCTTCACGCACCCGTAGCTCAATTGGATAGAGCACCGGTCTTCGGAACCGGGGGTTGGAGGTTCGAATCCTCCCGGGTGTACTTTGAGATTGAGCCGAAATCAGCGGGTTTCCCGAGGGTTTCGGCTCTTTTTGTGGCCTGACGGTCTTCCGCACGATCGCCGCCAATCTTGCCCAGGTTGTCAGAAAGTGACAGCTTGTTACTCCGATCGACTGTGTTTGGTGCAAACGCTGGTGCAAACAGAGAATCGGTTCCGGTCACCTGGTGTTCGGGTTTCAGAATCGCCGAAGGTAAGGCGGCAAGTGCCTTCAATTCTGCTTCCGGTGTTCCGTGCGTGTAACGCATCGTCTGATTCACGTCGCTGTGCCGCATCAACTGCTGTGCCGCTTTCGGTGAGACTCCCGATTCACCGATCCACGTTGCGAATGAGTGCCGCAGACAGTGAACGTCGACCGTCCGCCCTCGGTCGTCAATCTTCGCGATGCCGGCAACCGCGTAGTCCTTATCGAGAATCTTCACCAAAGCGTGCCGGTCGGGAACGCTGAAGAGCCGCTCATCCGATGACAGTCCGGCGGCCTCTGTGGCCTTCTGATCGCCGCGACGGATTCGAGCGGCTTCTGTTTCAAACTTCAGCGTCGGAACGTGCATAGCCGCTTCCTGAGCCCTCGCAGCCCGCCTGGCGATCCACTGCCGCAAGTCATCCGCCAGATCTCGCCTGAGCGGAATTGTGTTGCCCTTGCGATTCTTTTCAGACTTCCGGTCGAGCCGGATAAACGGCTGCGGTTCGTCGAGGTACAGATTCCGGATTCGCACCGCAGCGAGTTCGCCGCGCCGCAGTCCGGTCAGTGCCAGCATCTTGACGATCAAAGCACGTTCGCGTCCGAGTGTCACTTTGTCTTCGATCAATTCCGGTTTCGCTGCCAGCTTGTGCCGTGCTCTTTCACAAGCGTCGTCGATGTTGCCCAGCGTCAACGGCGCGTAAGTCCAGCTTGACCGCTTCCCCATCTGTGGGTCACACATCACCGTTTCGCGGCCCATTTCTGCGAGTGGCCGTAGTGCTGTCACGGTCAGCAGACGTTGCAGTTCGTCTTCGTTGAGTGCCCGACGTTCCCGCCGCACGTCGGCATCCTGATCGGCTTTCGCGATGCCTTCGAGCGGGTCACGCAGCATCCGATTGCATGACACGGACCAGCGGAGAAACGTCCTCACGGCTTCGAGGTAAATGTTTCGGCGGCGTGCTCCCGTGCCAGCCTCAGCTTTCGCGGCCAGCCACTCTTCCACCTTGTGACGCTGCACACTCGCCAGTGTCTTGAACCCACACTCCTGAAACAGCTTTTCGATCAGATCCCGAGTGTCCCGGATGTGCCGAACCGAGATGCCTTTGGCCCGTCGTGCCGCGTCGAACGAATCGAGGTGCGCGGCGATTTGCTTCCCGCCGTTGTCGAGTGCTGAGTTTTCTTTCGAAGAGATAATCCCTGCCCGCTCCCGGTCGGCTATTCGTTCGAAGTCCGCCAGCACGGCGGCGGCGGCTGACTTGTCCCGGCATCCGGTCGCGACTTCGCGAATCGTCCCGTCTGCCGTCCGAAACTTCGCGGTCCAGGTCCCTGACTCAATCACGATTCGGTCAGAGCCATCGCGGCCGGTCGTCAACGTCGCGGTTTTCTTTTTGCCTCGACCGTCAAGCCACCGGGCAAGTTGCTCGCCATTTCTTGTAAATACTTCCGCCCCCATCGGGACTGAGCGAGTCGACGTTTTTTTGATGAGGCAGCCCACGGCAGCTTCCTTTCTGAGAATGACGGCGGCCGCGGTCGTGAGCTTCTCAGGTCCCACGAACCGCAACCGCCGCAAAGGTTGAATCAGATTAACGCACCGCTACTTCCGTGGCAGCAGACACAAGCCGAGTTCCTCAGCCAGTTTTGCAGCAGTTTCGAGCCGCATGTCGCGCTCGTAATTCATAAACCGCGACAGGACTCCCCCGTCGACTCCAGACTTTTTCGCCAGCCCGTACTGAGAGACTTCCGACATCGCTATTGCGAAGCGAAGTTGATCGTCAATCGGCAGCGTTTCACTGATTCGTGCCCGCATGGCCTCCAGCCGGTCGCCTGAGAGTTTTCCGGCCCGGTCGACCAGTTTCTGGAACGTCTCCTGCCGTGTCAGGCTGACCGGTTCAGGATTCTTGCGACTGCGGTGTGAGCCCATTGTGCATTTCCTTTCTTCGTCGGGATGTGACGTGTCGACAGCTCGGCGGCGATTGCACGGGTTGACTGCCCGGCGTCCCGCAGTTCGTGAATCAGAGCAATGATTTCCTGCTCACTGTCGTTTTCGATCAGCGAGACGCCGTTGTCGGCCAACGTGAAACCAAACGGCACCGTTCCGACTCGTTCGTTGTTTCTCTTCTTGTGCTGGAGTGCCGTCTTAGTTCGCTCGCTGATGACGTCCCGTTCAAATTCCGCCAAGACGGCGAGCATCCGGAAGATCATCTTCCCGGCGGCTGACGTTGTGTCGATTTTCTCGCTGAGTGAAACGAGATCGGCCCCGGCCTTTTCGAGCCGCTCGGCAATATCGAGTGTGTCCCGTGTCGATCGTGCAAGGCGGGACAGCGAATAGACAACCAGAACGCCCCCGTTCCCCGTCGCGTCCTCAATGGCCACCTGCAGAGCCGGGCGATTATCCGCCCGTTTGCCACTGATTCCCGCGTCGACATGGACGTCTGCCAGCTCGCACTCGTTGAGCAGACACCAGGCGGCAATCCGTTCCCGCTGCGCGTCGATGGAAACGCCGTTTTCTGCCTGGTCCTCAGTGCTGACTCGAACGTATCCGATGGCCTTCATGTTCCGTCCTTTCGAATGAGTTGTCGTCTGACAATGCCAGGATATCGTCATTCCACCCGATGTCAAATGACAATTGATTGCAATCAGGGAGTTTTTTTTCGTGTCGCAGCCTGCCGGATTTCGGCCGGTGTACGCAACCGGTCGGTTGTGTCCAGTCGCCTGTAATGTGCAACCACGTTTCAAGGTCGACGGTCGGTGAAATGCGTTTGAACTTCTTCACTGTTCCACTCTCTCCCAGGCCGGTAGGTCGGTCGGTGATCGGTGAGCCCCCTTATAAGGGGGGGCTTCACCGACCGACCGTCGACCATCCCGGCAACGGTCGGTGAAATGGTCAGTTAACCGACCGTCACTGACCGTCACCGATCGTCCTTTCATCTGG
>JAQBVJ010000220.1 GCA_027623235.1 Planctomycetota bacterium | reverse complement strand
GTAGAAGCCGTCGCTCCCCGTGCCGCGGAGGATGCGGTCGCTGTAGACCTTCACGCACGCCTCCTGATGTCGTCCGGCGAGGCAGCCGTGGGTGACGGCTTCGTAGAGCGGGGCCAGTCCGTCGAGGCCGTCCGGGCGGTGCGGCTTCGTCGTCTCGCACAGGTAATCGAACAGCCGCGAGTGGGCCGCCCGGAACGCCTCCGGCTGGTCCCGCTGCAACTGCAACGCAAAGTACTCGCGGATCAGCGGGTGGGCGTCGATCGCGTCGGCCGAGACCGAGAGCAGTTCCACCTCGCTCAGCCGTTTCACCGCGATGTTCCACTGCTGCGGAGTCAGCGTCACCAGCGCGTCGGTCAGCCCCGGAATCGACGGCTCCGCCCGCAGGGCCTCAAGGCAACTCTTCGCCATCGGCCGGTCGAACAGGCCGGTCAGCCGCAGCACGGCCAGTTCCCGCTGACGCTCCGGTCCGCCGCTGAGCAGCCACCGCTCGTAGGCGATCATCACCTTGAACGCCGAGCGGCCCTGGTGCTCCTGGTCGGCCGCTTCGAACTTCACCTCGCGGTAATGGCGGATGTCGCGGTCTTCGTACGCGTCGGCGATGAAGCGGCCCAGCAGGTTGAGCGTCAGCGCGTGGCCGCCGGCGGCCTGCCACGCCGCGTGCAACTCCTCGTCCGTACCGACGATCTGCAGGTGCCGCAGCAGCTCGACCGCCGCTTCCTGCGGCAGCTTGTCGAGCTGCTGTTCCTCGGTGGTGGCGTGTCCCTCGACGTTGGTCAGGTGTTCGCGAGTGGTGATGACGACCAGGCCGGGGTTGTCGGCGGCGAGTTCCCTCAGCAGCGCTTCGAGCGCCGGGTCTTTCAGCCGCCCGGCCTGCGGATCGCCCGGCGGGTATTGCAGCGGTTCGATGCCGTCGAGGATCAGCAGCGTGCGGTGCCGACGAATCAGCCCGGCCAGCCGCTCGCCCCGTTCATGCGGGCCGCCGACGGTCGGATCGGGGTCGCCGAAGAACTCGAGTGCTTTGGCGATGAACAGGTCGGCGGAGGTCTGCCGACTCTCGCCGGTCCCCTGGCTGTAGAAGCTCCAGTCGAAATACCGCTCGACGCCGGGCCAGTTTGGTTCTTTCGCCGCAAAGCGAGTCTGCACCCAGTGAAACACCAGCGACGTCTTCCCCGCCCCGCCCCAGGCCACCAGCGTGTAGACGTTCAGCGTGCCCTTCGCCCAAGCCGCGTCGAGCGCCGCCAACTCCGTCTCGCGACCAAACAGCACGCGCGGAGCGTGTTTCGCCAACTGCGTGCCGGAGATCCTGCGAGAGTCCACGGTCGCGGGTGCTGGGGTGGCTGGGGTCGATCGTGGCGAGGACTCGGCTTCTGTCTGTCGCAGACGCCAAGCGGCGAGAATCAGGTCGGCGACTTGTTTGCCGGAGAGCCTGCCTTTGCGGATGGCGAAGTCGATGTCCTCCCAGCCTTCGATCTGCGTTCCATCCATCTGGACCGGGATGACGGCGTCGTCGGCACGGCGGTGCTTCAGCATCGCGCGGATGGCGCTCCACTCGATCTGGCACCAGTCCTTGCGGTAGTGCTCGGAAAAAAACGGGACGACCAGTTCGCTCTCCTCGCGGTAGTAACGTCGCAGCTTGAGGTCGCCGTCGAGGCCCAGCAGCTCTGCCTGATACCACTCGTCATAAAACACTCGATCCTGGCCAAGCACTTCGGCCAGTCGATCGACGACGTTGCGGACAAACCTCCGATGCTCGCCGGGGAACGACACGGCGACGGCGAAGCGTTTTGAGGGATGGGGATCGGTCATGGCCAGTCTATTCCGTGAAGACTTCGTCGTAATCCAGACCGCGGACAAGCTGCACGAACTCCTGCACGTACCGATCGTCGGGGCTGCTGTGACTTATGAACGCACGTGGCATGCTGGAAATGTCCTCGCATCATTTGCTGCATTCTTACAGAACTCCGGATCGCCGCAGTCGGACCAGATTTGCCTCAGGAGTCATGTCTCCGCATTTCTGTCGGCCAGCGTCCTTTGCCTCGAACCATGATCGGCGGACGGGGCGGGGGCGGCGTGTTTTGTCCAGGCGGGACGGCATCGCTCGCCGATGCAGATCAGCTTGCCGATGGTGTGGGCGTAGAGTTTGCCTTTTGAATAGCTGATGCTGGCTCGGGTCCACGACTGGCCGATGGGGCCCAGGTCGTTGATGGAGACCAGCGAGTTCTCGTCGAGCGTTTCTGAATCGTGACGCAGGACGTAGACGTTGCCGCTCATGACCGGAACGAAAAGGTAATCGCCGATTGCCGTTGGAATGGCGGAGGCCTGGTGTCCCCAGCCGTTGCCCATCGAACGAGCATCGCCCATGACCACGTGGCCTCGTGAGTTTTTCATGTCGTTCAGGGCGAACGTCCACTTCGTGATGGGCAGCGTCTTCGGAGCTTTCTTTTTGTTGTTGCCCTTCGCCAGTTCGGCAAGCTGCTCGGCAGAGAGATCGCTGGGTGGCCCGACCGCACCTTCGCGTCGCTATTTCACAAGAGTTGCAACACTTGCTTTCCTTTGATCCGGATCGCGAGTTGTCGCGACGAGAGTTTCTATTCCAACAACTTAGAAATCGGTTGCTGCGCAATACATCGGGACGACTTGAACTGGGTGAGAGAATTGACGTCGACACGAGCATGCTGCTTATGCACGAACATCCTCTTCGGCCCAGTTTGTTCAGAAGGGTCATTACGACCGGTCCGCACCGCGTAGTGCTGTTTTACAACGGGTCTCTCTTTGTAACTGGTGACGGCAATCTCTTAGCATTCAATGGCAACCCCTCGCCGTCATCAGATGGTGCAGGGGCTTTTTTGATTTACAGCTTTCTCGAAGCGTTTATCAGGCCGCCGATGAAATCAGTCGCACACGGAAGAAGAGGGTGATGGCAATTCGTCGGAATGGTCTCGAAACTGGCGAGGGCCGCTTTCACAATTGGGAATCGCCAACCGTGAGAGCTGTTTGTGCTGACACTGCGGCCAGGATTTGTGTCAGACATAGGGAACCCGTGACAGCGAGGACACGCCGATGGCTGACTACAAGCTGAAGTCAATCGATGAGAGCATCGACTTTGAAAGCCTGCCCTGGTGGGATGTCATCATTATCGGAGCCGGACCGGCCGGGCTCGCGGCCGGCCTGACGACGGCTCACCGAGCACTGACTACGCTCGTGATCGAGGCCAAAGACTCCCCCGGTGGGCAGCCTCATTTTCTGTACGCCGACAAGCGGATCGTGGATATCCCCGGGTTCCCTGACGGAATCACGGGGGAAGAACTCTCAGAACGCACCTACCGTCAGGCTGCGGACGCCCATGTGCAGTTCCGATTCGAAACAGAGCTGACTGGAATCGAGGACACAGACCAGATGGTCGAGGGCGACCTGGTCAAGCGAGTTGTCACGAGCAATGGGACGTTCCTGTGCCGAAAGGTGATCCTCGCCTGTGGCCTGCTGCACTATCCGCGGAAACTTCCGGTCCTGGATGCCTTGGATTCAGACCGCGTCCATTATCGGTCTCCCCGCATCGCCGACTACGCCGGAGGCCGTGTTGTCGTTGTGGGTGGCGGAGACTCAGCACTCGATGCGGCGGTGATGGCTCTGCAGCGAGGCGCGCTCGTCGATGTTGTTGTGCGCGGGGATGCAGTCGTCGGCAAAGCCGACACCCTGAGTCATGTTTGTGAGCTGGAAGGAAAAATTCATTTGTCCGAGGAGATCCAGACGGCGACGCTGGAAGGTGATCAGATCCTCTGCCGGCTGAATGGCGGAGTCGAGCTGCGCTGCGAACAGGCTGTCGTTCAGATCGGATTTCTATCGGCCAAAGACACGTTCGAGGGCCTCGCACTTCAACTCAAGCCCGATGGGGCCATTGCAATTGACCCGTACTTCGAGACCAGTCGAAAAGGCATCTTTGCCGTCGGTGACGTGCACGGCGACATCAAGCTGATTGCCGTCGCCTGGGCGGAGGGCATTCAGGCAGCGATCCACGCTTTCCGTGAAATCACCAGTCCGTACTGGCTCAACGAGAAGCGGCTCAGCGATAACAAGCTGACGTTAATCGCTGGGCGTCTTGCGGAAGCGGCAATCCAGAAGGCCAGATAACGCTCGCCCCGATCCTGTCGGTGAGGTCCGAACGGATCATCTCAGCGGCAGGCGCCCGAAGAGCGTCTCTCGGCCTCGCTGCACGTAGAAGGTCAGCGGACTGGACTCCCACAGTTTTTCATTTTCCAGGACGTACTGCACGTTCTGTGAACTGATGGTTTCCCACTTGTCGAGGCCGACCAGGATGTCGCCTTCGCGGATACCGTTGCGGGCGGCGACGCTTTGAGCGTCCACCTGAGTCACCAGCAGGCCGCCACGAAACTTGGTGCCAGCCAATTCGTCTTTACGTTGCAGTGTCGACAGGCGAACGCCAAACAGGTTCCACGAATCCCGGATGGTATTGCTGCGTGACGCGAGCGTTTCCGTTGGGAACGAGCCGCCAGCTTTCTCTTCAACCGGGGCGAGAGTCATGTTCAGGTTTGTGATCTTGCCGCCCCGCTCGACCCGCAGAGCAATCGTTTCGCCTGGCTTGCGGCCGAGGCACGCACGCTCAAAGTCAGCTCCGTCGATTGTCTGGACGCTGCCCGCGGTGAGGATGACGTCACCCGGCTGCAGGCCGGCGCGGGCCGCGGGGCTATCGGTCACCGTGGCTCCGGCCACCAGCTTGCGGACTGGACCGTTCTTCACGTCGGTCGACTTCAGACCGTGCCAGGTGTGGCTCAGCTTTTCGACGTTCAACAGCGAGGCGATCGCGTCGCGGGCATCGTCAATGGGAATCGCAAAACCGATCCGTTGAGCACCGGCTCGAATCGCCACGTTGATGCCGATGATCTCACCTTCGAGATTGATCAGCGGGCCGCCCGAGTTGCCAGGATTGATGCTCGCGTCTGTCTGAATGAGATTGCGGTAAGCCTGCTTTTCGTTGACTTCCACGTCTCGTGACAGAGCGCTGATGATGCCCTGCGTCATCGAGTTTTCATATCCGTATGCGTTGCCGACGGCGATGACCGTCTCGCCAAGCATCAAATCAGAAGACGTTCCCAGCGGCACGACCTGGAGAGGCCTGGTAGCGTTGATTTTGATGATTGCCAGGTCTCGCTTGCGGTCGTAGGAGACAACCTGTGCCGTATAAGCCGAGCCGTCTGAAGTGGTCACTCGCAGCGAATCGACGCCGTCCACAACGTGGTGGTTCGTGACGATGTAGCCACGTTCGTCGATGATGACTCCGGTGCCCATGCCGTTGACCTTGCGGGCCCGATCGACAGCGAACAGTGAGTTGCCGTCGTCGGCCGTCTTCTCGCTGTGAATATTCGCCACGGCGGCCTGAGCTCGGCGGATGGCTCTCACAACGGGAGTTTCCCGCACAGAGGCCTCGGCCGAAGCGGCAAGGGCAATGAAGGTAAGGCAGAGGCCGAATTGAATGAGGCGGTTGAGCATAGGGGCGGATCGATCTCAGTCGGTGCTCGTTCGACCGGTCCACACAACGCGGACCGGATGCGTAATCCGTCACCCGGTTCATCTGCGGTAAATCCATTCCCGCGAGTGCCAGGATCGGCCAGCGAAGCCCCCTCGCTTGAGCAGCCATTTCCGGCATTGCACAGCCGGCCTCACCCTCTCCCGAACTGATCCGGACGTCCTGTGACGGTCATGCCACGTGAGTCCCCGACAATCGATTCGTTCCTGGTCATCCCGCCTCAAGTTTGCGGCCACCAGTTGTCGCGAGGCCCGCTGCAGAGGCCACCGCGGGTTGATTGCATTCGGGCATTCGTCACAATCGCTGCCGTCTGAAAACGAGCTGCGTCGAAAACGCGGCGTCACATCGAATCAACTAAAGCTCAAATTTTTTCTGCTGGATCCGTCCTAACCCGCAAAGTCCGCCACAATGTCGAAGCGCGAACAGCTCGAGAAGATGCTCGAAGCGAGCCCCGATGACGAATTCCTCAAATACGCGCTCGCCATGGCGTGTTCCAGCGAAGGCGATGAACAGGAAGCCGTTCGCCGTCTGGCACTCGTCACAGACGACAATCCCGACAACGTGTCTGCCTGGTTCCAGCGAGCTCAAATCCTCGCGCGGATGGGCGAGCCCGAAGACGCGGCCACGGTCGCGAAGAGTGGAATCGAAGCCGCACGCCGGACAGGCAACGATCACGCCGAGGCAGAAATGATCGGCTTTCTCGATTTGCTCTGACCCTGATCGTCAGGCGAGGGTCACGCCCTCGCTCACGCTCTTTGAACTTGCACAGTTTGAAGCCCCCTCTCCCCCGAAACCTCGGCGCGTTCGACTGACTTTGTAAACAACGCTTCCATCGCCGATGTTTTGGGGGAGAGGGCCGGGGTGAGGGGGCTTTCACAGAACGTCCCATTGCGATAGACCAATGAAAGTGGACACCGGAAATACGATTCAGACGGCGAGTTTAGTTCGGTGTTCTTC
>JAQBVJ010000071.1 GCA_027623235.1 Planctomycetota bacterium | reverse complement strand
GGTCGGGAACGAATAAGGGGTCGGGTCTCTTTGTTTCGTCAAGGGGCAAGCCCGGCATAAAAGAGACCTGACGGTCCTGGCATTGTTCTGGTTTCAGGTGCCGCATGGCGATCGTGTTTGGTCATTCGATCCTGGCTCAGTTTCGGACGCTGCATGGCTGGCTGTGCTCGACAGGGAAGGCCGGGTCGTGCCTGCTTTGTCCGGAAGCGAACCTTCGCAAGTGGGGCGGGCAGGTTCCCGACCTCGTGCCGACAACCGCAGGTTGCCTGATCTGCAGGCGTCATTCGTCTGGTGGGTGATTCATGAAGATTGAAGATGTCGACTTCTTTTACCTGGCGATGCCGGAGATTCTGAACATCGGCGACGGCAGTCAGGACACGCTGCTCGTTCGAGTTCGCGCGGATGGGCTGACTGGCTGGGGAGAATGCGAGGCCTCGCCGCTGGTCTCGATCGCCAACTGGGTGACACCGATGTCTCACTCCGCGTGCCGTTCTGTGAGGGATCTCGTGACCGGCCAGACGGTCGACAGTCCGCACGACATCACCCGACTGGGAAACCGCGTCCGAGCGGGCGGCCTGGACATTGCGCAGACCGACCACACGTTCTCAGGGCTCGAGATCGCTCTGTGGGATCTGCTCGGTAAGCGAGAAGGGCTGCCCGTCTATCGCCTGCTCGGATATGACCAGGCTTTTCCAAAGATGCCGTACGCGTCGCAGTTGTTTGGGGCAACTTCTGAGGAAACATTCGAAAAGGCAAAAGCATCCCGCGAGCAGGGCTATCTCGCCGTCAAGTTCGGCTGGGGCAATTACGGAACACTGACTCCCGAGCACGACCGCGATCAGGTGGCCGCCGCGCGACGGGGACTTGGCGACGACGGAATCCTGATGATCGATGCTGGAACGGTCTGGGGAGACGACGTCGAACAGGCGAAGACGCGTCTTCCGGCTCTCGCTGAAAACAACGTCTACTGGCTGGAAGAGCCGTTTGTTGGCGACGCGCTTTCGGCTTATCGCGAGCTCGCGGATTCAAGTGACGTGCCCATCGCCGGCGGCGAGGGCGCGTGCAATTTTCACATGGCCAGACATCTGATCGACCACGGGAAAATTGATTTTGTGCAGATCGACACGGGCCGGATCGGCGGAATCGGTCCATCGAATGCCGTTGCCGATTACGCATTGGCTTGTGGAGTGACCTTCGTCAACCACACGTTTACGACGCACCTGGCATTGAGTGCGTCGCTCGCGCCGTTCGCCGGAATTGAGGCATGGAGTATCTGTGAATTTCCGGTCGAGCCAACTCGATTGGCGCGGGAGCTGAACAGCGGCGAAATGGCGCGAGGAGAAGACGGCCTCGTTCGGCCATCAGAGTCGCCAGGCCTGGGCGTCGATCCAAACCCGGAAGCCATCCGGGAATTTCTCATCGACGTTGAAATCAAAGTCGCGGGCCGGACCCTGTACTCGACGCCAGGCGTCGACTGAACTGGCAGGCGGGAAACGCTCACCTCGCTCCACAGGAGTCGTTCGCTGAAAACGACTTGAATTCTGCGCTCACACCAGCGCGCTCCCTGTCAATTCAACGTGATTTCGAGATATGTTCACCATCAGAATCATCATGTGAAGATGTAGAGTCTGTTCGTATCGAAAGGTGAATCGGTCATGCAGGAAAACGACCAGAACTTCTCTCATGCAGGATTCGTACGCAGGTTCGCAGTGCCAGCACTGTGGCTGTTTGTGATCCCTGTCATCGGACTGTTGTTTTTTCAGTATGCGCAGGCGAAGTTTGATGACGATGTGCGAAAGGACTTGATCCAGCAGATCAACGCGGACCCACAATTGACGCCCGCTCAGAAAGCGGAATCCGTCCAGGTCGTACGCGAAGTGCCATTTTCAGAAATGCTGCTGGACCCGACATTCGCTCTGGATGTCGATCCCGGTTTGCGGCGGGACTATGCCACTTTCCGGTGGATGATTCGTATCTCGATCGCATGCCTGGTCAGCGGAGCTGGTGTGTTCGCCTTTGCAGGGCTCTGTGTACTGCTTTCGGATCGGTCTCAACAGGCTCAGTACCTCAGTCTTTACGCCGGCTGGCATGTTCTTCGCCTGGTGAGTGTCATTCAGATCGTTGGTCAGGGGGCCGTGATCGTTGCACTTTCATTCTGGGTGACGGCTCTCGTCGGAAATGTTTACTACCCAGCAATTCCCGGGTCGCTGGAATTCGCGGGAAAACGAGCGATTCTGAGGATCGTGTTCGTAAATGAAGACCTGCTTGTGGGCTGACGTTTCTGGCGTCTGGGCACGATTGGTGTTGCCGTAGGGGCGAGATGTGGGAACATAGGCGGCCCGGGCAGGACGGAGCAGGACCGGTAGCCTGCCGTCGCGACCCGCCCTGCTTCTGGAACTCTGGCGACACAAGGACGTGTCATGCTTCTGACAGTTTCGACTCTGCCAAAGACCCGGCGGCCAACAAACAGGGATAACAGTATCACTAGCCAAAACTTTAGACGCCGGTCGATAGGCTTCTTTATTTGCATGGAATGTCCCGCTACTGCAACACCTCAAGAAAGGTAACGAATTGCGATCTATGAGGCTGCGGGGATCCAGACTAAATCGTGCGTTGAGCTTTTCCGCTTCGTGAGTTGAAGCGAGGGGTACTGCGGAATCTAGCACGCTCACGGGTTCCGCCTGATGTCGAGTTTACACCGGAGGTGAGGTTGCGTCGCGTGCGGCGAGCGGCCGAAGCGATGGGAATCGTTCGAGGGGGTCGGCGCGGATGGCGGCTCGCGATCAATTCACAACAACTCGCGAACCGGCTGACCCTCGATGATGAAATGTGGGCGGCCGGTTGGATCGACGACTTTTGTGTCAGGACCGTAGCCCAGGGCGTGGTACATCGTGGCGACGAAGTCACGCGTGTGGACGGGGTCTTTCGTCGGGTGGCCTCCGATGTTGTCGCTGGCTCCGTGGACACGGCCGCCCTGGATCCCGCCTCCGGCGAGGACCGTGCTGTAGACCTGCCCCCAGTGATCCCGGCCCGAACCGCCGTTGATCTTCGGCGTTCGACCAAACTCGCCCGTCCACGCGACGAGCGTTTCGTCGAGCAGGCCGCGTTCCGCGAGGTCCTCCAGCAGAGTCGCAAATGCTCGATCCATCGGCGGCAGCAGAAGCGATTTCATCAGTTTGAAATGATCCTTGTGCGTGTCGAAATTCTTTGTGGAATGCAGAAACATCCAGGGCACCGTCACCAGTCCGACTCCAGCATCAATCAACCGTCGGGCGACCAGACAACTGCGACCAAACTTGTTATCGCCGTATCGCTCAATGGTTTCCGGCGTCTCCTGGTCGAGATCGAAGGCTCGCCATGACGAACCGGAACTCAGAATGTCCATCGCCAGTTGCTGGAAGCGGTCGTACCGCGACTCTGCGGAAGAGTCGCCATCGCGTTGCCGCTGGACCGTCTTCAGAAGCTCGGTCCGTTTCGACTGACGTCCGGTCGCCACTTCTTTCGGGGGAGTGAAACCCGGAGGCAGGCTGCCCGGCGTCCAGTTCTCATCAATCAACAGAAGCGGGTCATACTGAGGTCCCAGGAAGCCCGCATGCTGACCGCCCCACTGAAAGTTGTTCTGGTCGCCGATTCGCACCGGCAGATGAACCGCTGCCGGCAACCCGTTGCGGTCGCCCCGCAACTGACGGATCACGCCGCCAACGCACGGCGGGTCGCGACGATCCATCTGCGGCTCGCCACGCTGGCGTTTTGCGTGTGGCAGTCCGGTGAGGTTGTAGTGGACTCCGACTCCGTGCGTGCCGCTGTTGTGGAACGTCGAGCGGATGATCGAAAACCGATGAGCACTTTGAGCCAGCAGCGGCAGATGCTCGCAGATTTCAATGCCGGGAACAGATGTCGCAATCTTTGAGAACTCACCTCGGTAACCGTCATTGGCCTCCGTTTTCACATCGAAGGTTTCCTGCTGAGCTGGCCCTCCGGTCATGTAGAGCAGGATGCAGGACTTCGCTCGACCACTCGTCGCCGCATCCGCGTTCGATGGTCGCTGCAGCAGGTCGGGCAACGTCAGGCCAAACGTCGACAGCACGCCTGCTTTGAGCAATGTCCGTCTACGGTGCAGTTCGGAGAGTGAAACCGGCATCAATTGAACCTTCAAAGGTAGAGACGCGGCAGGAGGCCCGCCGTCGGTCGGCTGCGAGAACAGAAACGGTATCCCATCTTCGGCCGCGACCTCAACAGCTTTTCATTCAACGGAGAATTCCGGCAGCCCATCGGAAGCTGACGACCGCGGCAGATTCGAGTGCTGCGTGGTTGTGTGTGCCACATCGCTTTCAGATCCCTGGAGCCCTGGCCATCATGCTCGCAGATGAGATTCACAGAGATTCTTTCCCGCCCTTTCACGGACGAATGCGATGACTCCCTCACTGCACGATCACCTCGACGAAATTCGCCGTCAGTTCCCGGCCCTCGCCCGTCAGGCTGGTGATTATCCGGCGGCCTTCTTCGACGGTCCGGCGGGAACTCAGGTGCCACAAAGAGTGATCGACGCGGTGAGTGCTTACTACATTCAGCACAACGCGAATCATGGAGGTCTGTTTCCCACCAGTCGCGAGAGCGATGACATGCTCGCGGCCGCTCACCAGGCGGCTGCGGATTTCGTCGGCAGCGACGATCCTGGCACAGTCGCCTTTGGCGCCAACATGACAACGCTGACGCTGTCGCTGTCCCGCGCTCTGGCTCGGACCTGGGGGCCAGGCGACGAGGTCATCGTCAGCCGGCTCGACCACGATGCCAATTTTACTCCGTGGGTGCTGGCCGCAGCCGATGCCGGGGCGACCGTCCGACACATCGACATCAACCCGGACGACTGCACGCTGGACCTCGACGATTTCAAATCCCAATTAAGCGATCGGACCCGGCTGGTCGCTGTTGGCTGTGCGTCCAACGCCGTCGGTTCGGTCAATCCGGTGAAAGACATTTGCCGACTGGCTCACGAGGTCGGTGCTCTGACATTTCTCGACGCCGTACACTTTGCTCCGCACAGCCTCATCGATGTTGAAGACTTTGGATGCGACTTCCTTGCCTGCTCCGCCTACAAATTCTTCGGCCCGCACATCGGCCTTCTGTGGGGACGACGATCGCTGCTGGAAGAATTGCCGGCGTTCAAGCTGCGACCGGCATCGAACGCGCTGCCGGACAAATGGATGACTGGCACCCAGAATCACGAGTGCATTGCCGGCACGCTGGCAGCGATCGACTACCTGGCAGACCTTGGGCGGACAGTTGCGGGGGACGATTCCCTGGAGAGACGCCCCGCACTGGAGCGGGCCTACCAGGCGATTGTGGACTACGAGCAGCAACTGATCTGGCATCTGATCGACGGCTTGCGTCCGCTCGACACGTTTCGGCTGTGGGGAATTGACGATCCGCTTCGCAGGGCCGAGCGACTCCCCACAATTTCAATCACTCATTCGCGTCGTACACCGACAGAGATCGCCGAGGAACTCGGACGGCGAGGGCTGTTCGTCTGGCACGGAAACTACTACGCCCTGCCATTGACCGAACGGCTCGGCCTGGAACCGGACGGAATGATCCGAGTCGGAATCGTCCACTACAACACTCTGGAAGAAGTGGATCGACTGCTGGCCGCCCTGCGCGATCTCTCGTGACGCGAACCAGCAGCAATTGGCGTCAGGCTCAACTTGGCGAAGCGGTCCGTTGAAAAAGTCCGAGCCATTTAGCGGAACGGCGCAAGCCGTCCAGTCGAGCGACCTTCGATGCGCGGACGACCGGGCGACTTGCGCCCAATGGTCCTTGTTTGAGATTTTGAAACACGGAGACAAGGAGAGCACAGAGTCGAGGTTTCACGGCGAATCTCTGTGTCTCTGTGTTTCAGAATGCCAGGGCAAAGTTCTCCGACCGCCGAGTGGAGCTTCTGTCGAGCTGTCTTTCCAGTGGCTCGCGGTTCGCGTTGATCGCCGTGGCGAGCCGGAAGATTCGATCGGGTTTTGTTGAGCTTACGAGCTCAAAGGGACTGAACTCTGGATTCCCGTTGAGTCGGCTGCACCAATGAGCGTGGGACCCGGTACGGTGGCGGGTACGCGCGGCATGGCTTTTGTGCGGAGCCGGCTCCGCAGCTCGACGAAGGGACGCTCGATCACGTAGTACGAACCAGCCGCAAGCAGAAACGTACCGATCACGCTGACGGCACCCGACAGCCAGAGCGAACCCCCGGCAACGTGCCCCAGCGAAATCCCCCAGTGGTGATAAAGATACGCCGAGAATGAGAGCGTCCCCAGCAGGTCCATCGGTCGCGCGTTGAGCCATCTCCACAAAGGATGATGACCAAGCTGGATCAACTGCAGCAGCAGTAGCCCAAGCAGCATCGACTGCAACGTGAATCCGACACCCAGACGGCTGACCTCGCCAGGAGTGCTCAGCAGGTAGAGCCCAGCGAGCGGGACGATTGGCTCCAGCCCGGTGCGGGTACTGGCTGCGAACACACGACGGAAGGACCGCGAGGTGGTCAGCAGTCCGGTCAGACATCCGATCGCCAGACTGTCGACGCGGGTTTCAAACGTGTTGTACGCGTACGCGGCGGACGCACCGGATAGAACGCAGTGCGTTCGCCACAGACACCCAACGATCACGACCATCGCAAGAACCATGGCCATTCTGCGATGGCCGTAGGGAGCCAGCAGGAGAAACGTCAGCGGCCACAACAGATAGAACTGTTCCTGAACGGCCATGCTCCACAGCGACGAGAACCCGGTCGCCGGATGATCGTACAGAGCGTTGTAATAGTTGGCCGTGAAGGTCACGCCGGACAAAGCGTGTCCCCACGCAACGGGAACTCCCAGCAACAGTTTTCCGCAGATCGTCACAGCCACAAAGGCGTAGACCGCAGGAAAGACTCGAATTGTCCGGCGGGCGTAAAACGATTTCAGGCTGATAGTCCCCGTGGCCTGACATTCACGGTCCAGCAGCACCGTAAACAGGAAGCCGCTGAGCACCAGAAAAAAAGTCACGCTGTCGACAAAGAACGAGAAGAGGCCCGCATGGCTCAGGACCACAAACAGAACGGCAATAAATCTAAGACCGTTGAGCGACGGCAGCATTTTGCGGCCGAGTACGTCGTCGAATTCACCGGAGGTCGCGCAGCTCATGGCCGTGTCTCAGTGGCGAGCGAAGATCACACAGTTGAAGACAGAATTCTTCCACCGAGTCCGCCAATGACACCACCAAATCTCTCACGCCGGATAATTCAGAGCGTGAGCAGTCGGCAACAGGCCTGCGAGATCGCGTCAGACGGGAATTCGTTCCGGACCAGCGCGAGCAGCCACACCTGTCAACCCGGCCTGCACCACCGCCAAGAAAATCTACGCGTCCTGATCCCTCAGAGAAAGTAGGCCGGATCAAGGAGCGAAGCGACGCCGCTCCGGCATTCGAGTAATAAGAGGCGAACGCCGACTCTAAAACTGCCGGAGCTGCGATTCGCCTGGTCCGTCTACTGCCAGGCGGCTCCGCTCGGGAATTCGTACTCGGTCAGCGATTCCTCTTTCATTGTGATGCTGTAGCCGGGAGCGGTCGGTGGCATGTAGCGGCCGTTCTGCATCACCAGCGGGTTTACGAAGTGCTCGTGGAGGTGGTCGGAGTACTCGGTCAGGCGGTCTTCGAGGGAGGCGGCGACGGCGATGTAGTCGAAGATGGCCAGGTGCTGGACGTACTCGCACAGGCCGACTCCGCCGGCGTGGGGGCAGACGGGGATGTCGAATTGAGCCGCCAGCAGCAGCACGGCCAGGACCTCGTTGACTCCGCCCAGCCGGCAACTGTCGATCTGGCAAACCTGCAGTCCGCCGGCCTGCATCAGCTGTTTGAACATGACGCGGTTCTGGCACATCTCGCCGGTCGCGACTGAGATCGGGGCGATCGCTTTCGCGATGGTGGCATGGCCGAGAATGTCGTCGGGGCTGGTTGGTTCCTCGATGAAGCACGGCTTGAATTCGGCGAGGGCTTTCATGTGAGTGATTGCCTGGTCGACGTCCCAGACCTGGTTGGCGTCCATCATCAGCCGCATGTCCCAGCCGATTTCCTCGCGAATGATGCGGCAGCGGCGGATGTCGTCTTCCAGGTCGCGGCCGACTTTGATTTTGAAGTGAGTCCAGCCGCGCGACATGAGGCCGCGACACAGCTCACGGAGTTTGTCGTCCGAGTAGCCCAGCCAGCCGGCCGATGTCGTGTAGCTGGGGTAGCCGTCGCGCTGCATTTCGGCAATGCGTTCGGCTTTGGTCGAGGCGTGCTTTTCGAGCAGCCCGACCGCCTGCTCCGGTGTCAGCGCGTCGGTCATGTAGCGGAAGTCGATGCACGACACGAGCTGTTCTGGAGTCATGTCGACCAGCAGTCGCCACAGCGGCTTGCCCTCGGCCTTCGCGTACAGATCCCACACGGCGTTGACGATGGCCGCCGTCGCCAGGTGGATGACGCCTTTCTCCGGACCGACCCAGCGGAGCTGACTGTCGCCGGTGATGTGCCGCCACCACTTGCCGGGGTTCTCGGCAAACTGTTCGAGCGTCTGCCCGACGACGAGCGGCTTGAGCGACTCGCAGGCCGCCACACAAAGCTCGTTGCCTCGCCCGATCGTGAACGTGATCCCGTGGCCTTCGTGATCGCCGTCGGTGTGCAGAGTCACGTAGACACACGAGTAATCCGGATCGGGGTTCATCGCGTCCGAGCCGTCGAGGCTCTTTGATGTCGGGAAGCGGATGTCACTCGCAGTGAGGTCAGTAATGGTGGTCGGCATCGGTGAGTTTCTGATCGGGCTTTGGCGTGAGGAGAGGCACTCCGTGAGGCGGCAGTGTAGGCCGATTTCTCGGAAATCGGCAGTGTGAGGATCCTCAACTTCTTTGCGTGTTGCGGAGGCCGAAGCTTGCCGGTTCGCTGCGGATTCTGGAGAGATCCGCCTACACTGCCGACGTCAGACTTACCCGGAAGAGGCCATCTCATGGACGACTGCTACCGAATCGCCGACACCAGCGGCATCCTCACGCCGGCCCTGATCGTTTACCGCGACATGGTCGAGCAGAACCTGGCTCACATGATCGAAATCGCCGGCGACGCCTCGCGACTGCGGCCTCACTGCAAGACGCACAAGACGAAAGAAATCGTCGAGATGGAAATCGCCTGCGGCATCACCAAGCACAAATGTGCGACGTTTGCCGAGGCGGAAATGTGTGTCGCGGCCGGTGCGAAGGACGTCTTCCTGGCGTACAGCCTGGTCGGGCCAAACATCGGTCGAGCGGTGAAATTCGTTGAGAGTTACCCCGACGTGGAATTCTGCGTCACGGGCGATCACGAGAAGCCGCTGCGTCAGCTCGGTGAGGCGATGAGCGCAGCCGGAAATTCGATCGGCGTTCTGCTCGACATCGACACCGGCCAGCATCGAACCGGCCTGGTCCCAGGAGAAGCCGCTCGCGAGATTTACCGATTCATCGTCGAAACGGACGGCCTGACTCCGGCCGGGCTGCACGTCTACGACGGGCACCAGCACCAGCTTGAGCGGGACGACCGGCGCGCGGCGATCAATGCCGAGTGGAAAAAAGTCGTCGCGTTTCGTGACGGCCTCGTCGCTGAAGGCTGGCCGGTTGGAAAGATCGTCTGCGGCGGGACTGGCTCGTTCCCGGTCTACGCCGAGAAGGACGACCCGACCATCCAGATGAGTCCCGGCACGTGCGTCTACAACGACATCGGCTACTCCGAGCATTTTCCGGATATGGTCTTCCCGCCGGCAACGCTCATGCTGACCCGCGTGATCAGCCGCCCGACGGACGATCGCGTGACGCTGGACCTCGGCTACAAAGCGGTTGCCTCCGATCCGCCGGCCGGCAAACGAACCATCTTTCCGGATCTCCCCGATGCCGAGCAGGTTCTACAGAACGAAGAGCATCTTGTGCTGCAGACATCGCGCGCGGGCGAGTTCGAGCCGGGCGACGAGCTCTTTGCCGTGCCGCGTCACATCTGCCCGACCTCGGCTCTGCATAAAGAAGTCTACGTCGTTTCGAACGGCGAGCTGATCGGAACCTGGACCATCGCCTCGCGCGACCGCAAGCTGACAATCTGAGTTGAGAGCGAGGAACCTACACTTGGGCATGCTCCGCCGCGACTGGTTACGACTGACCGGCACTTCCGGACTCGCCTTTCTGGGTGAGGTTCTGCGGCAGCGGCGCGCGATCGCCGAGCCAGCCGAAGCCGCTCAGCAACCTGGCTTTGGTCGAGCGAAGTCCGTCATCGTCGTCTTTGTCAGCGGTGGGCAAAGTCAGCTGGAGACGTGGGATCCAAAGCCGGATGCTCCGAGCGAAGTCCGCGGCGCGTTTGGTGCGACTTCGACGAGTGTCCCCGGCACGCTGCTGTGCGATCGTCTGCCGCGGCTGGCGAAACTGGCTCACCGGTACTCAATCGTGCGAACGATGTCGCACGAGGACCTCGACCACGGCTCGGCGTTTTACCTGGCCATGACCGGGCGCTACCACCAGCGGTTGAGTTCGAACCCGCCGGTCGGGCCGGATGACCATCCGTTCTTCGGCTCCGTGCTGAAGCGGGTCCAGCCGACCGAACGGTTCGTGCATACGGCAGTGCTCGTCAACGGACCGGCTCAGGTGCCGTTTGAGATCGGGCCAGGGCAGTTCGGCGGATTCATGGGCAAGGAATTTGACCCCATGATCGTTGGCGATGTGACGACCGGCCGCCCACCCGTTCCGGGACTCACGCCACTCGACAGTCTGGAGTCTCAGCGACGAACCAATCGCGCCACGCTGCTCGGGTCGCTCGAAACAGCGCAGGGCGGAATCGGCGAATACTCACCGCCGATGTTTGATATGCAGACGCTCTACCGCCAGGCGTTCGAGATGCTCGACCGTCCCAGATCGCGCGAGGCATTCAACATCGAGGCCGAACCGGCGTCGCTTCGAGACCGCTACGGCCGTCACCGGCCTGGTCAGGCCTGCCTTCTGGCGCGACGACTGGTTGAGGCGGAAGTCCCACTCGTCACAGTCATGTGGAACCACTCCAACCGCGGCCAGGACCGCTATCCCGACAAAGAGGAAGAGCACGGCTGGGACACTCACAACGACATTTTCCAGGTGATGAGCCAGAGTCTGCTGCCGAAGTTCGATCAAAGCTTCTCCGCGTTGCTGGATGACCTCAACGAGCGAGGCATGCTGGAAGACACTCTGGTTGTCTGCATGGGCGAGTTCGGTCGCGCTCCACTCGTCGCGCTCGAACCGCGGTTTGCGGGAGCGACTCCCGGCCGCAAGCACTGGGCGGCCACCTACTCAATCGTCTTCGCCGGCGCGGGCGTGACACCGGGCTCTGTCGTCGGCAGGTCCGATCGCCATGCGGGATATCCGGCGACGGAAAAGTTTGCTCCGTGGGACGTCACCGCGACAATTTTCCACGCGCTGGGGATCGATCCCGGCGGGCACTTTCTCGACCTGACTCAGCGGCCCTACTCGATCAGCGACGGTCGGCCGATCACGCAGATTTACGGATGAGGTCAGGCCTTCATCTGCTCTTCGTGATGCCGCAGTTTCTGAAACTCGACCTGCATTGAATTAAAAAGCCGTTTGAACTGTCGATAGGCGTGGTGGTACTTGTCCCGCGCTTCGAACAGGGCCTGTTGTTGGTCCGGGTTCTGGGAAATGATCCGGTTCAGCGCGAGCACGGCTGGCTCAAGATGTTCCTTCAGGTGGCTGTAAATATGAGCCGCCAGGTCGCCGGCTTCCTCCGTGGTGAGCTGCAGAAACTGCCGGTCCTCAAACCTCTCCTCGTCCGTGAGATTTCGAGCCACCACGACGGCATTCTTTGCGGCCAGTTCCTCGGTGTCGACGAGCCGTCCGAATGGGCTGAAAGCTGCTTTGCTTTGCTCCTGAAACTGCTGGACCCGCTTCAGGCCTCGCAGAGCGGAACCGAATCCCGGTCGCGCTTCGAGCGCTTTCTGGTAATGCTCAACCCCTTTTTTGAAGTTTTTCTGATCGACATAAAGGTTCGCAAGGTTGAGATGCGCCTCGGCCATTTCCGGCCTCAGGCGCACGCATTCCCGATACGCGTTCACAGCCATCGCGTTCTGACCGAGATTTTTCTGAGCAATGCCGAGGTTGTAGTACGCCTCCGCGGATTTCCCGTCACGCTGGATGGCCTTGCGGAGGATCTCTCCGGCCTGCTTGTGTTCGCCGGTCTGGTTGTAGAGGGCTCCCAGGTTGATGAAGGCTTTTGCGTCGCGAGGCTTCAGTTGCGTGACCCGATTGAAGTGCCGTGCCGCCTCTTCAAACTCCTTGCCCATGTAGCAGGCAGTGGCCAGCGAGTTGTGAGCATCGGGGTTATCCGGCTCCAGCGTCACCGCCATCCGAAATGCCTCGATGGCTTCCGGGAAATTCTGCTTCCGCATGGCCTTGCGGCCTCGGCTGGCAGCTTCATCGAAACTCTCCTGCGACATCTTCTGCCTCCGGAGCAGTAGTGGCAGCGGCAAAACTCACACACATCAACGAAGAAGTATATGTCGCAATCTCCAGTACCGACAGAAGGAAATCCGTTTCTACGTTTCGACGATTCCCTCTCTCTGCGGGTCTGGTCGAGCCTCACGAACAATGACAGGCCACAATAAAAAAGCCCCGGCGATTGACACGCCGGGGCTCATATTTCTGGTTGCCAGAGATTACTTCACTTCCCAGGTGTCGCCCCGGTTGAACAGTTCTTCCAGGTCCCCGTCGCCCTTCTGCTTAACAGCATCGTCGATCTGCTGGTTGACCACTTCATTGTAGGTCGGCTTTTCGATGGCCCGAAAAACGCCCATTGGCTCTGGAAATTTCGGATACCTCATCCGTGCCAGCAGGAAGGCAAGGCTTGGTTCAGGGGCTTTCTCGTCATGGAAGAGCAAATCGTCCTCACTCACTGAACCGTCGAGGTCAACAACCTCAGGCCGACTGCCTTCGTTAACTCGGATACCCTTCGTGCCTTTTGCAAAGATAAGTGGCTTGCCATGTTCGAGGTAGATAATGTTGTCGTTCTTGACTTTCTTGTCGGTCGCGAACTCGAAGGCACCACTGTTGAACACGTTGCAGTCCTGGTAGACCTCAACAAATGCCGTCCCCTTGTGGTGAGCCGCCCGTTCCAGAGTCATCGTCAGATGCTTGATGTCGATGTCCACAGAGCGGGCCACAAAAGTGGCTTCACATCCCAGCGCGACGGAGAGCGGATTGAGCGGATGGTCAACAGAACCGACGGGAGTACTCTTGGTCCGCTTGCCCGTCGGGCTCGTTGGCGAGTACTGCCCCTTGGTCAATCCATAAATCTGGTTATTGAACAGGACAATCTTGAGGTCGACGTTTCGCCTGATGACGTGCATCAGATGGTTGCCACCGATCGAAAGAGCATCGCCGTCGCCCGTGATCACCCAGACCTGCATGTCCTGCCGAGCCGTCTTGATCGCAGTGGCGACAGCCGGAGCCCGACCATGGATCGTGTGAAAGCCGTAGGTGTCCATGTAGTACGGAAACCGACTGGAGCAGCCGATACCGGAGACGAAGACAAACTTCTCCTTCGGCAACCCCAGTGTCGGCAGAACTTTTTTCATCTGCGCGAGAATGGAGTAGTCACCGCAGCGAGGACACCAGCGAATTTCCTGGTCGCTGGCGAAATCTTTGGGAGACAGAACTGGCAGGTCAGTGCTCATGGCTGTTCGCCTTGAGAAAGTGGATGATGGAAAAATCGCAGTCGCTTACCGCCCAGATCGACTGGCCGGCAGTTGATTCGGTCAGTCAAGCTGATTCGGTCAGTCAAGCTGATTCGGTCAGTCAAGCTGATTCGGTCAGTCAAGCTGATTCGGTCAGTCAAGCATGTCGCTGATCGCTTCGACAACTTCAGAAACGAGGAACGGCTTGCCCTTAATCTTATTGAGCCCCTTCGCGTCGACAAGGTACTTGTCGCGAAGCAGCATTCTCAACTGGCCCATGTTGAGCTCAGGCACAAGAACTTTCTTGAACCGGCTGATGATGTCGCCGAGATTTCTGGGGAACGGGTTGAGGTACTGCAGGTGGGCATGCGAAACGGCCTTGCCTTCCGCCTGCAATTCCCGGGCAGCCGTTCGCACGGCTCCGAAAGTTCCACCCCAGGAAATGGCGAGGACTTCGCCGGATTCCGGTCCGTCAACTTTCTGTTCCGGAATGTAGTCGGCGATGCCATCAATCTTCGCAGCTCGAACCCGGACCATCGCTTCGTGGTTGTCCGGGTCGTAACTGACGTGGCCTGAATTGGCCGCCTTCTCGATTCCACCGATGCGATGTTCAAGTCCAGGAGTTCCGAGCTTGACCCAGGGACGCACGAGTTTCTCGTTCCTTTTGTAAGGCAGAAACACGTCGTCCTCGCCATTCGGTTCCGTCGGATGATTGATTTCGATCGGCTTCAGTTCGGAGAGTTCTGGAATCCGCCACGGCTCGGCGCCGTTGGCGACATAGCCATCCGTGAGAAAGATCACCGGGACCATGAACTCGACCGCGATTCGCATCGCTTCCATAGCCATGTAAAAACAATCAGCCGGGCTCTGAGCAGCGACAATTGGGAGTGGCGATTCGCCATTCCGTCCGAACATGGCCAGCAGGAGGTCGGCCTGTTCGGTTTTCGTCGGGAGGCCGGTGCTCGGCCCGCCTCGCTGCACATCGACAATCACCATTGGCAATTCGGTGATCATTCCCAGGCCCATCGCCTCACCTTTAAGGCAGATACCCGGGCCGGAGCTGGCCGTGATCGCGAGTTCGCCGGCGAACGCGGCTCCGACGGCTGCGGACATGGCGGCGATTTCGTCCTCTGCCTGAAGGGTTCGCACGCCAAAGTTTTTGTGCGGAGCCAGTTCGTGCAGAATGTCGCTCGCCGGTGTGATCGGATAGCCGGCGTAAAAGAGCCGCTTTCCGGCCAGCTTTGCGGCAGTCACAAAGCCCAGTGCCGTCGCTTCATTTCCCGTCAGCTTGCGATACCGACCGGCTGGCAGTTTCGCCGGAGGCACTTCGTAGTGGACGGTGAAGGCCTCGGTCGAGAATCCATAGTTGTACCCGCCGCGAAGAGCTCGCAGGTTGGCTTCCATGATCTCCGGCTTCTTGCCGAACTTGTGCTTCACCCAGTTTTCGGTGGCAGTCGAATCTCGTTCGTAGAGCCAATAAATCAGGCCGAGTGCGAAGAAGTTCTTGCAGCGATCAGCCTCGCGGACAGTCAGTCCGAGACCATCGACCGCGTCCCGGGTCAGGCGAGTCATCGGAACTTTGTGAATTCGGAATGCCTGGAGCGAAACATCGCCTTCTGCAAGAGGATTCGACAAATACTGCGCCTTTGTGAGGTTGCCTTTGTCGAACTCGTCCTCATTAACGATGAGCGTGCCACCTCGCTTGAGGTCCTCAACATTCGTCTTCAGAGCGGCGGGGTTCATCGCGACGAGGGTGTCGACCGCGTCGCCCGGCGTGAAGATGTCGTGATTCGAGAAGCACAACTGGTAACCGGAAACTCCGGCCAGCGTTCCGGCGGGAGCTCGAATCTCCGCGGGGAAGTCGGGCAGCGTACTGACGTCGTTTCCGAACGCGGCGGAAACATTCGTCATCTGCGTTCCAACAAGCTGCATGCCGTCGCCGCTGTCGCCACAGAAACGGACGACAACAGTTTCGAGTGTTTCTTTGCGTCTGCCTTGAGCTTCCGCTTCAGGCGCATCGATCGTGGAGGACATTGAAAGAAAACTCCTCAACCATCAGCCGTAAAAGTTTGAAAAAATGCTGGAAACTCCGAAGTCCGCGCGGTGATTCACACAGAAAGAAGCCGGGGCGAGTGTGAGCTCAGTAAAGAGGGCTCGATCTGGCAGTTGGTGGGAACGGCGTGATGAGACAACGAGTGGGGCCAGCGTGAGTGTTCGTGACAGCAAGAAACGTAAGAAAAGGCTGCCACAGCAACAAAATCACATCCGGACTGGTCCGGGGTGACGCAATCATCGGATTAGAAACGCTGCTTATGGCCGACATTGTGGTGATGTCAAGAGCGCTTGAAAAGTCTGCCAGGGCAATTCTTTCCGGAACCGCAAGGGTTATCGGCGATGAAGCCGAACGGCACTCATCAACTCGACAGCCCCATAGGCACCATAGGCAGGTGTGCCCGCATCAGCGACAGCGGACGAGTTCACCTCTGCGGCGGAAACCAGCGGCCCGCTTCGGAGACCACGTCTCGGATGCAAGGATGGCTCCCCTGCCAAATCCGTACGGTAAGAAGCTCAGTGGCGACGGGAATGTCGAACAGCCCGCTGAAACTGCAGCGGCACGGCGCAAGTCGTCCGGTTCAGATCGCGTTTTTCCATGCAAAACCGGCCGGATCTCGTCGGTCCGCTACATGGACTATGGAGCCTGCCGAAGTCTGTCGATTTCGCGCAGTGCGTCCCGGACAGGGGTATCGAATCGTGATGGCCAGTCCGTTTTCTGGAGTCGGTCGATCGACTGTTGAGCTGCCTCGAGCTGACCTCCTTGAAGCTGGGCTTTGGAGAGGTTGATCAGGCCGGCCGGTTCGAGCGACCTCAATTCAGCGACCTGTTGCCAGTGCAGGACGGCTTCGCTGTACCGCTTCTGTCGGCTTCGAATCTTCGCGAGAGCCGCGTGATGTTCGGCTTCGCTCGGGGCCGCTTCGACGATTGCTGTGGCTGCCCTTTCAGCCAGCTCCTCGTCATTGCTCAATCGCTCTTCGAGCTTTTCGTAGTGAGCCAGATTGTGGCGGTCGATGTCGATCAGCGCGAGAAGTTGCTGCACGGCGCCTGCCTGGTCTTTCGCTCCGTCGTACGCCTCGATGAGGAGTCGATGAATCTCCACGTCGCCTGGCTGAAGTTCGACGGCGATCTTCAGTTGAGTGATCGCTTTCTCAAAATTATTCCGTCCGAAGTAAGCCTGCCCGATGGAGCGGCGGATGATTGAACTGTCTTCGCCAGACGCGGTGGCTTCTTTGTCCAGGTACGCGGCGTATTCATCGAGGTCTTTGGCCGCCTTCATTACATCGTTGATTTTCTGGACGGCCGAACTGCGTTGCTCGATTCTCGGCCCCCACGCGACGATCGCGGCCGCGGCGGCGTCGACCGCCTCTTTCGTGTGCTGCAGACTGGAATGAGCATCGGCCAGCCACATGTACCAGGTTGAGAGCTTGCCCTCGCCGATGCCTCGCGTCGGGTGCGATCGCTGGTGCATCGGGATCAGCTCGCCGACCAGCTGGATCGTCCGCTGATTGAGTGAGTTGTCGTGAACGCACTGCGCGAGCTGCCTCAGATTGTCCTCAGTCCACCGACCGTCTTTACGGAACAGTTCAAGCGTTTCATTAATCAGGTCGGTTCTCTGCGCGGCTCGCTGAGTGCGGTGGTACGCGGTGATCAGTTCGCAACGGTAGTGCATCGAGAGGTCCCACCGCTCGATGAGTCCTTCCAGAATCGCGATCGATTCCGCATAGCGTTTCTTCTCCGGATGGTGGAGCCAGTCGACCAGCTGTGCCAGGCCGGAATCGTCGAGCAGCTTTTCCTTGTGAGCCTCAAACATCACATCGATCGCCCGGTCACGATAGTCGAGGTGCCCGGGGAACTTGCCGTTCTTCTGGTTCCCGAGTCCATTCCAGAGGTACTCGGCGACGTATTCAACGAAGCGGGCAGAATCGCGGTGCCCGGCGAGGACGTCCTCGGCGGTCTTCGCAAAATCCAGAGTCTTTTCAGTCCAGTAATTGTTGTATCGTCTGTAGAGATAGCGGCCGCGATTATTGCGGCTTTCCAGGTCGTGACGCAGTTCGGCCAGCACGAGAGCCAGCAGTCGCGATTCAAGATCGCCGACGTCTCCGACCTCCTGCCGGTACTCGCCGATTCGATAACCAAAGCGGCTCCACGCACTTTCATAAGTCTGGTGAAATCGGCGCGGGTAGTTTTCAACACGTTCGATCAGAAACTCCAGAGCGATTCGCGCATCGAGCAGGTCCTTCAGCAGGTACGAAGTCTGATCGATCATGGACGAGTAATTATTCCGCTGCCGCTTCAGCCACTTCGGCAGTGTCGCGAAGGCGAACTTCCGCATGTCCTTGCGAAGAGTCGGATATTTTTTGCTTTTCGCCGTGCGGAAGACCTCGCGCACGCGCTGCAGGATCTGGTACCGCAGATAGTCATCGGCGCGGGCTTCCTGCTTCACGATAAACGGAATCAGGTTGAGGTACAGTTCCTCGCGCTGGCCGAGCGAGACCTGTGTCTCTGCTTCGAGGGCTCGCGAGTAGCACGTTGCCAGCCGCTCGATCAGCCAGTTCCGCTGACCGGCGTTGAGCGGTTTCACAAGACGCCCGTTGAGATCTTTCTCCGCGTCCATGTGCCGGTTCGATCGCTCCAGCATCGCGAGGTAACCGGACAGCGGGTCGTTGGCGTGAGCCGGCCAGCCATTCGCGTGAGACTCGTCGTACTCTCGAATGGCGATTTCCATTTGCTGCAGTCCCTCGGGCATTTTGCCGTACGGATGGAACAAAGTGTTCGCCAGGTACCAGCCCGTAAAGAGTCGGTCGTCCGTGCCGGCTTTCTCGCGGCGATGCAGTTCCCGCAACTGGCGGAACTGCTCGGCCGAAAGTTCTGCGTGCTCGATGTGGCCCAGGCCGTCCAGGAATTGTGCCATCTGGCGTCCCTCACCGTCCGCCCACTCATGCTCGAACGCCCGCTTGAGCGCGTCGACGGCCGCCGCAATGTGCGGAGCCGGTTCGTTGAGGACCTCGGCTGACTTTCGTTCGACGATCGCTTCGAGAAGGTCGAGTGCCCGCGCGTCGATGGCCGTGAGCTCGCGTTTTCGCAGCTCGGCAACGCGGTCGAGAATTTCATCCGCCGTCGCTTCTTTCCGCATGTCAGACAGGACGGTGTGACTCAGCTGCCCGAGGAAGCTGTAGACCTGCTGCTGAGTTCGACCGACGACCGCATCGGGAATCATCCGCAGCAGACGGAAGTCGCGGCACGCCCGATAAAAACTCTGCAGTCCGGAAAGGTAATTGCCCGGACTGCTGGATTTTTCAAACAGCGCCTCGAACGCGAACAGCACCTGCTCATCCAGCTCGCTCGGCAGTGGCTCGTTGGTCCGCTCCCAGCGGTAGCGTTGCTGGCTGATGTAATTCTGCAGCTGGTATTCCTGAGCCGCCTTCAACGTTTCGATTTTCGCCCGCTTGTAGTTGTCTTTCTGATCCCGGGCGAGGTACCAGTTGGCGAGGGTCGAGTAATCAGCCGGAGCCAGCTGCGAGTCCTTCTCGATCCGCTCAAACAGACTGATTGCCTCATCGAGAGCCCCACGCTCAGCCATCAGATAAGCCAGCATCTGACGCCAGTTCGTGACGTACTCGTCCGTGCGAATCCACTTTCGCACCAGCTTCTCCAGTTCCTCGGGCTGGTCGAGAACGATCAGTAAGGAATACTTCAGTTGCTTCCACTGAGCGGCGTTGTCGTCCGCCCGCTCGACACCGGCATCGATGTAGGCCAGAAGCCAGCTCCGCATTTCCGGCGTCGCCGATTGTCGGACCGACAGATTCGTAAACGTCACCAGAGCCCGCTGCCGCAGGACGGCCCGGACGACATCTTCGCGCATCTTCCTGGCAAGTTCTTCCGGCTTCGCGTCCTTCTTCGGTTCATCAAATTCTGGCGGCTCATCGCCGAGGAACACCTGGCACTCCTTCGCCACAGCCTCCAGGTTTCGGCTCAGTTTCACGTCGAGGAACATCCGGTCCATCTGCAGCCACTGGCCCAGCAGTCCGTCGTACTTCTTTGATTCGGCGGCGAGTCGCGCGGCAACCTCCTCGCGGGCGGCCTTCGTGAAGTCAGCTTTCTTCGCAGCAAGTTCCTGTCGAGTCAGCTCTTCGGGATGCCCCGTGTCCTGCAGTGTTGCCTCGTCCGCTGCGATGCGGGCTTCGATCATCCGATCGACCAGGTGGTAAGCCGCTTCGACCTGAATCCCCAGTTGCGAATCCGGAGCGTTCTTCGAAAGCTCGGCCAGCAGAGCAAACAGCTCGACCTCGCGCTCCTCGGTCCACGATTCGGCCCACAGGTTCTGAAACAGCGTCGAGACGTAAGTGTCGCGCAGCCGGTCCGGAGCCTGCGCGATCCGCTCGCGAATGAACGGGTAGTACAGCGTTTCATGGAAGGCCCCGCCGTAAAGCGTCATGAGCGTGTCGCCCACCGCGTGCTTCGGATCTGGATCGGTCGCTTTCTCTGGATGTTTGAGTTCTTCCCAGCGTTTGCGGAGCGTTTCGGCAATCGGCGTCCAGGCCTCCGCATCGCGTGTCGGCTTGCCGTTGCGGACCCACTGCACGAAGTCGTTGAGCTTTGCCGGCTCCATCGTTGCTGAGTTCTCCAGCAGTTCCTCAAACGCCTTCACTCGGATTACGTCCGCCGAATCCGAATTCGAAAATTGATGTCGGCTCATGATCCGGGTCGCGAAGCCACGGTGCTTTTCATGATGCATGTAGAAGAGGGCGGCACTCTGCAGCGGCTCGTACCACTCCGGCTCCACGTTGTGCCAGTAGAGGCGCCAGCCATTGCCCATCGCGTACTCGATCGCGGCTCCGACTTTTGACAGGGCCGACGGTGACAGTTCGCCGTCGGCGCGTCCCTCTTCCAGCCACTGCAGTGCGATCGCTTGAACGTCGTCCATCCGGTCGTCGAAAACGTACGCCGCGAGGTAGCGGGAATACGGTTCCTCACCGAGCGGTTCTTCCAGAATCCATGCGCCGATGACTTCAATCTGCTCCGCCGATTCGCCGCGTTCATTCAGCAGGTCGGCCCACGTCTGCCATGCGTAATCACGTTCGTGCGGATTCCACTCCCCCGCGTGTTCGACGACAGCCTTCAGCCAGGCGTACGCGTCGCGGTGGTCGCCAAATGCGGCCACGTCTCGCGCATACTGAGCCTGAATGTAGACCGACCACGGCTGCTGTTCGGCGCGAGCTTTCTCCTGGGCGAGCAGTTCTTCCGTCCGCTCAAGATTCCGCAGACTGCTGATCTGATGGCTCTGCCAGGCCCACTTCGCACCGGAGTATTCCGGCTGGCGATCAAAGACCGGCTTGAGTTGCTCCTGAAGTTTGAGCGTCTCATTCGCGTCGGCGATCGACCACGCCGAGCTGATCAGGTGCCCGGCACGAGCCAGGTCCGCCGGCTGCGCTTCTGCAAGCTGTCCGGCAAGAGAATGAATCAGAGCGAGTGCCTCAGCATTTCTTCGCGCCGACTTCAGCACCTCGAGCCGAATCCACTGTCGGCCTGGTTTGTCGCCAACAATTTCTTCGAGCTCCTCAAGCTGCTGGAGCACCTCGTCCCACTTCTGAATCTGCGAGAACCGCACAATCAGCGCGAGCCGGTGAGCGAACCCGGCCGAACCGTCTTCAGTGGCTGTCTCTGCCTCTTCAATGCTCGGCACAGGATGGGCGAGGAACTGAACCCGCTCGCGCAGCGCCAGTTCTTCGCCGTGTCGTTTCGCAAGTTTTTCATCGCTGACTTCGGTGATCGTGACCGTCGAACTGGAGACCACACGCCCCTTCGCGTCGACTGTCTCGATCTTCCGCGCCCACCACGCTCCCTGGATTTCGACGAAGTCACTTCGGACCGCCGCGGACGTCACCTTGCCGTCGGCGATCGTTTCGGTTTTGACAAGAACGTGCTTCTTAACGTCGATGAAAAATCGCAACTGAGTCTTCGGTTGAGACCGGCTTGTCAGAAGGAGCGTCTTGATGTCAGCTCCGGAGTCAATTTTCACATCGTAATTCTGATACGACGTGTGCAGCCCGTCGCCGAACGATGACGCGCCGATGCCGATCGAATCTTTCCGGTCGGACTCGGCAAAGTTGCGGATGCGCCCCAGGCTGAAAACTTCGGAGATGGCTCCGCGCTCTGTCTTGTCGTACCAGTGAATCGTCCGGCCGTTGCCGCCGGTGACCGACCAGCTCAACCAGGCATCGCCAGAGTACAGTTCCAGGCTGTCAAGGTGACTGGTCTGCCGCTTCCACCGCGGGTCAAATGAGTCCGACGTGTGCCGGATTTCGAGGCCGCCTTTCAGCTTCTTGAGCCAGACATTCCGCAGCAGACTGCGCGACAGAGCGACCGCTTCTTCCGGCCAGTCGGATTCCGGCTTCGCAGCAGCGATCTCGACTTCGGGATGAGGCAGACTCGGAAACAGCGTCTGCAGCCAGGCCACGTAATTGTGGCCGCTGTAGTAACCGCCGTTGGAGACGCCGCGTCCCTCATCCATCGACTGGTAGTCGTCCGGTGCCCGGGAAGCCGCCATTGGACTGGCGGCGGGACCAAACAGGCCGAAGCCCGGCTTGACGGACTTTCCTTTTCCGAATTCCTGCAATTTGGCATTCTGCTTCGCCCCCCGCATCGGCATGAATCCCAACGACATGTTGAAGTCACTCAGCTCCCGCTTTCGGCCGCCGTCGCCTTCTACTTCGGTCTCGTCAGAGACGACGATCGCATCGCTCTTGTCGCCATCCCAGCCGGCTGACTTTTCCAAAGCATCTGAAACTTCCTTTAACATCAATTCTCCGCCCCGACGGTCACCGAGCTGACCGCGTAAGTACAGGCTGTCGAGTCCGTCGAACCCACCTCCTCCGCCAAATCCACCACTCGCAAAGCCGAAGCCTTCGATTTGACTATCGCGTGAATCGACGCCAGACCAGTCTGACCGTCCGAGACTGACGGTCCCGGCGGTACCCGACACCACGATCAGGTCTTTGGCGCGATCGATCCGTCTCCTGACTTCCTGCACGGCCTGAGGTTCGCGTCCCAGCTTCGCGAGTTCCTGCTGGATCTGATAACGCAGACCGAGCCGCCAGTTGCCGGCCTCACGGACAACTTTCTGCAGCAGTTCATAGTTCACCGCGTTTCGCCCGTCGGCAAAGAACCGCTCCCCATCCCGCATCTCGAAACGTCGTTTGACACCAAACCGCTCGCGGTCTTCGTCCGTCTCCAGAACGAGCAGCGACGTGTACGGTGTGATGATGTGAAACTCTTCCGAGAGGCTGATGATCTCGTCTTTGATGAACTGACTTCGCCCCTGCTGCAGCAACTGGTCGAGGTGCGCCCGCGCCCACAGTCGTGGAATAAACGAGTTGCCTTTCTCGGCATCCTTTAGAGAAATTCGAGCCGAATACGTCACCGGCTCGCCCCCGCGCGTTCCCGTCACAACGATCTCCCCGGACTGATCCTCACCGCGAGTCAGATAGCGACCGACAAGAATCTGCTGAGTGCCCGCCGCCAGATTCGGCAGCTCCTTCGGATAGACCGCCGCCACATCGATCCCTCGAAACTGCACGTTGAGATCCCGCAGACCCGGCTGAGCAATCTCGTTGAGAAGTTCCAGAGCGACGGACATCGAAGTCTGCCCGCTACCGATCGAACGAACGGAGCCGCGACCGAGCGAGGCGATCGCCTTCAGCACGACCGATTCAAAACTGCTTCCCGTTGAGACTGCGTGAAACGTGCCTTTCGTCTTTTTTCCGTAAAGGCGACGCACCCGCGCCGAAAAGTCCTGCGCGTTGACATCGCGAGCGGTAACGACGCCGTCTCCGACATAAACCACGTGCGTCTTCCTGCCAACGCGTTTCTGAATCGAGGCGAACGTCTGATCGAGATCCGTCCAGCCGAGCGACACGCGGGCATCCAGCCAGCTGCGAGTCTGCTCAACATTCGTTTTGTCAGGCGAGACAGAGTTTTTGAACAGCCACTTCGTTTCGGCATCAGTCACAGCAATGTTGAATCGATCGTCCTCACCCAGCGAAGTGAGAACCGCCGCAACGAATGCCGCCTGCGTCTTTCGATTGGCTCGATCCATCGAGCCGGACGTGTCGCAAACCAGCAGCAGGTCGATCGGCTCGCCGTCCGGCAGCACCTCGCGCTGCCAGTTCCCCTCGGCCGCCGGTGGTGAGAGCTGCACCATGAAGTAGCCGTCGTCGCCGCGCCGGTGCGGGATCGTGACGACGTCTGACGTTTTCCCGTCGAGGTCGCAAACGAGCTCGAAGTCTCGCGTCGGTGAGTACTCCTGCGCGGAGAACGCGATGCTCGCTGACCGCTCTGTCTGTTCGATGCGGGCGGGATGCGTCGGCGACTCGACCTTTTTCAAGGGCAGTGCCGAGTTCACCAGAACGTCGATCGACAGTTCACGCAGCGGCGTCTTCTGCAGCATCTCGCTTCGTAACGCGTACGAGTACCGATACTGATTCGCCCGCAGTGGCAGCACCTGCGTGTAGACGATCTTGATCCGCTTTTCCGACCGCGGCAGGATCGGGAAGACTCGTGCTTTGAAAATGTTTCCGCCGGTCCATTCGAGCAGTCCCGGATCCCGTTTTTCCCGCAGGATCGTTTCGTAAATCTCGCGGGCCCGTTGTTTCTCCACCACGTCGGCTTCGACGAGCTCGCCGTTGATCCACATTCCAAAACCGCTGATCGACGCGTCCTGAGGCAGCGGGAAATGGAAGATGCCTTCGAGACTGCTTTTTGTACGATTGACGAAGGACTCCTCGATCGTCGTCCGCGCGATCTGATCTCGAATTTCGACTTTGACTTTGTGATAACCAATCGTCAGCGGCACATCGCGACCGTCGACTTTTGTGATCAGCGAGCCGATCGATTCATTGGAGGATGCTCCTTCGAATCCCAGCAGCCAGACGGGCTTCTGTTCGATGACCTGCAGATCGCGCTGCGGACGGACGGCGTACAGGACCGCGTCGTTGCTGGCAGGTTTCATCGCAAGCTTGTCGCGACCGTGAATCTCCAGACCGGCCTGCTTTCCTCCGGTGATCTGAGCTTCTCCGTAGTGCAGTCGGACGGCTGTCGGCGAGGTTAGTTCCACCAGCGATCCCGGTCCGACCGTCACCACGGCGCCGGAAGTCAGTCGTGCCGAAACCGCGTTCGCACCTCGGACGTCGGTCCGGAGTTGATCGCCCGGCTTCAGTCGCAGTTGCCGGCAGATGGGAGTCCAGCGTTGCTGCAGTTTCGGTCGAAGAAGCGCGATGCCCTGCTGATCAGCGATCTTTCCGATGCGGCCGTCTTCGCTGAGCGACTTCGCAAACTCGAATTGACTCTTCTTGACCTCGACGTTTCGTGCGACGAGCCGAACCTCCGCGACCGGCGGTCCCTCGCGTTTCGTGAGCCCCGCTGGCCAGGCAACGATGCTGCGCAGCTCGTTCGATTTCTGATCGACGAACGCCTCAAACATCAGCTTCCGCTCATTGACGGTCGCCGTTGTCCGGTACAGCCGGCACTTCGTGCCGTCATGCAGAACGGATCCGATGGGCCTCGCCTTGCGCAGAATGGATGAGCCGTCCTCACCAACTCCGATCAGTGCGAGCAAGTCCTGATCGGACGCGGCCGACGCCAGCAGCGTGTCCTTCGCGGGTCGGACAACGTTCGACTCTTCATCGATCTCCCACAGCGACGTGCCGTCGGCAATCTGGTAGGTCGTCGGAGAGGACTGCCAGCGAAGCCGGCCGCCGTCGCCCATCCAGACGTCGGCGATGTCTCCGTCCCGCACGACTTTCAGTTGAAGCGTCTTTGCGTTACGGGTCGCGTCGAGCACCTCGCCAAGCGTCGAGTCAGCATCGGCACTGACTCCCGCGAAGAACCAGACGAAACCGCCGATGACGAGAGCTGTCACAGAAACCGCCGCACGCGTTGCCAGAGCAAACATCCCGTTTCCCCTCAATTGAGAATCGCCCCGCCGGACGGTCACGCGAGGTGACTGGTCACGAGCGTCGATCTGAGATTTGTTGGTTTCGCCGTTCGCACCCGCCCGAGTCATCCGAATCGCCGCGATTTCTCGGAGTGAGCCTTCACCGATCCGGGCCAGTCGCGCCGGATCGACCGGCGCAGCCTGGCCACGCAGCGGCTTCAGAAGAGGCCGCAGTGACTCGTCGTCGCGTTCGTCTTCGTGGTCGGACTGAAGATTCTCAGCCATCACATCACCTGTCGGACTGGCCGACTAATCGTGTTCACCCAGCTGCTGAAGCGATCCCCACGGAACGTCTCCGCCGCTGGCTCGTTCGTACTTCTGTCTAAAATCCCGCCGAGCCCTCGCGAGCTTCGACCGGACTCCCTCAACCGTTCCGCCGAACTGCTCAACCAGTTCGACCACGGTGAACTCTTCACAGTATTTTCCCGTCAGCAGCGCCGCCGAATCTGAAGAGAGCTCAGACAGGACACGGCACACGAGCTCAACGGTTTCCAGTTGTTCCAGTCGAGTCGCCGCCTCACCCGCCGTCGATGCCTCTTCAACAGGAGGGCCGCTTGAGTCAATCCGATGCCGTGCCGCTCGCCGCCAGTGTTTTGCGACTTCGTGATGAGCAATTCCAAACAGCCAGCTGCGTGTCGTTCCGCGAGCCGGGTCGAACTGATCGAAGCACCTGGCCGCGGCCATGAACGTCTCCTGAACAGCATCCCCGACCGCATCCGCATCAGACCCGATGATGTTCGCGACGTACCGCCAGACATCGACGCTGTACTCCTCAAACAGAGTGCGCCAGTCGTCGCAGCTTGCATCCGCGACAGATTTGTTATCCGCAAGGCTGTGTGTCACAGGAAACGCTCGTTGGATCAGCAGACGTCAAACGGCAATATGCGGGAACTCGCCCGAATGTGTCGCCGAATCCCGGCCCGTTCTGAAACAAAATCAAACTGAGCAAACAGACAAAATTCCGGCTCGCACATCATCGCGCCGAGCCAGCCCGGCATTTCCCGTTTGGAATCGTGACGGTAGCGGGTTAATGCGAACTCCGCATGCGGAACCGGGACCTGCCTGACTGTGCCATCGCGACCGGCGTGAAATTGTTTCAGTCAGCTGCAAGAATCCGACCCGTCGGGCGCGCAGGCGTCTCGACAGCCGTTTTATCGAATGCTCAATCGTCCCCGCAAAGTGCAGTGATCAGGTCATCCTTCGGAGCTCCACCATGAACTGTCTCAAGCGTCACTTGATCCTGCTGAGTTCTGTACTGCCCCTGCTGGCTGTTCAAGCGTTGGCACAGGAGAGCCCGGATCGAGTCATCCAGGAGGACGTTCCACACGGAAAGGTCACGTCGGGACAGTTCAGTGACAGTCAGATCTTTCCCGGAACCCAGCGTGACTTCAGCGTGTACGTTCCGGCTCAGTACAAGCCCGACGAACCCGCTTCGCTGATGGTGTTTATGGATGGAGGCGGGTATGCGAACGTGAAGGGCTCATTTCGAGTTCCCGTGGTGTTCGACAATCTGATTCATCGAAAGGCGATGCCGGTCACCATTGCCGTGTTCGTGAATCCCGGAACGATTCCCGCGACGGCACCCGGTGCCAGCAACCGCAGCAATCGATCGTTTGAGTATGATTCGCTCGGTGATCGCTACGCGAACTTTCTGGTCGATGAATTTCTGCCCGTCGCGCTGAAGGGGCTCAACGTTTCGCCCGAGCCCGCTGATCGAGCTGTCTGCGGCATCTCTTCCAGCGGCATCTGTGCCTTCACCGTCGCGTGGGAGAAGCCGGACCAGTTCGGCAAGGTGATGAGCCACATCGGCAGTTTTACCAACATTCGCGGCGGTTGGGCGTATCCCGGCCTCGTTCGAAAGACAAAGGACAAGCCGAAAGCCATCAAGGTGTACCTGCAGGATGGCCGCGACGATTTGAACAATCTGCATGGGAACTGGCCGCTGGGAAATCGAGATCTTGCGGCGGCTCTGCAGTTTGCGGGCTACCCTTACAAGCTGGTCATGACCGACGGCGGACACAGCGGGAAGTGGGGCGGCGAAGCCTTGCCGGATGCTCTGACGTGGTTGTGGGACGACAACGCCGAATCAACATCCATCCCAATCGTCAATACGAACCCGAAGTGGGAACCCCATCCGGACGCGGTGGCGAGCGATGACGTGCCGAAGGGCACGGTCGAGAAAATGGAACCGTGGGAATCAACGGTCTTCCCCGGCACGACTCGCGACTGGTCCGTTTACGTGCCGGCTCAGTACAAGGCCGAACAGCCCGCCGCGCTGATGGTGTTTCAGGACGGCGAAGGCATGCGAAACGTGAACGGCCGCTGGCGCGTTCCCACGGTGTTCGACAACCTGATCGCTCGCGGAGACATGCCGCCCACGATTGCGATCTTCCTCAATCCGGGTCACGACAAATCGAAGCCGCGACAGAACGGCCGGCATTCCAATCGAGGCTTCGAGTACGACAGCCTGGGAGATCGCTACGTCCGCTTCCTGCTGGAAGAAATTATTCCCGAAGTGAAGAAGCGATACAGCATCTCAGACGACCCCGAGATGCACGCCATTGGCGGTTCCAGTTCGGGAGCCATCTGCGCGTTCACGGCAGCGTGGGAGCGCACCGACTACTTCCGCCGCGTGTATTCCAGCGTGGGCAGCTTCACCAATCTTCGAGGTGGCAACGTCTATCCGGCTCTGGTTCGCAAGTCGGAACCGAAGCCGATCCGCGTCTACATGGCCGACACCAGCGGCGACGTGGATAACGCTTTCGGAAGCTGGCCCTGGTCCAATCAGCAGATGGCATCGGCTCTGCAATACATGGGCTATGACACGCGCTTCGACTGGGCCGAGGGCTACGCTCACAACGCCGACTATGGCAGTTCCCTGTTTCCGGACGCCATGAAATGGCTGTGGCGAAAGGAGACTCACACTCCCGTCATCGACACTCGCGGAGATCTCGGTGGCGACCTGACACTGCTCAACCTGTTGATCCACGGCGAATCGTGGGAGCTGGTCGCCGACGACCTGGGCTTCGCCGATGCACTGTGTGCTGACAAAGACGGCAACCTGTATTTCTGCGACATGAGGGCTCCGGCCGTCTTCCGCATCAGCGCGACCGATGGCGCAAAGACTGAGATCGCCAAAGAGTCGGTCAGCGGCCTGGAATTCAGTCCTGACGGTTCGCTGTTGTATGCGTGCCAGGGATCGAAGAGCCGCGTCATCTCGATCAACGTCGCGACCGGCGAAGTGAAGTCGGTGGCCGAGGGAGTCAAGCCCAACGATCTGGCCGTCACCCGCGATGGCTTCATCCTGATCACTGAGACCGGGGCGCAGCAGGTGACTCGAATTAACCCGAAGAATGGAGAAGTCACTCCCGTCGACACTGGCATCACGAAACCCAACGGCATCGCTCTATCCAACGACGGTGGGACTCTGGCCGTGTCCGACTACGGCGGAACTTATACGTGGACGTTTCGAGTCAACGCCGGCGCAGTCCTCGACGCAAAAATGCCCACGATGCCGATGCGACTCCGTGTCGACTCGAAAGGCGAATTCCGCTTCAACGAACCACCGCCTTACGTGGCAGTGGCCCGGGGCGACGGAATGGCCGTCGACAAAGCGGGCCGCTACTACGTGACCAGCGATCTCGGCGTCCAGATTTTCGATCCCACCGGCCGCCCTTGTGGAGTCCTGCCCAAAGTCGATCAGGACCAGCCTCTGACAACCTGCATGCTGGCCGGCAACGATCACAGCACGCTCTACATCGCGCATGGCAAGCGGATTTACCGGCGTAAGCTCACCGTGCAGAAACCGAAGCGGTAGCGGCCGCTGGTGTCAGAATAGCGAGAAATGAATCTGATCAATGGTCCTTGACGAACTCATGGCTGGTCTTTCTGCGGACTGCGGAATCCGGGTAACGGTACACTCAACGCCAACGGACTCTGTCTGAAGGGAAGGGCTCATGATCTCTGGAAGCCTGGCGAACAGTATGAAAAACCGGCAGACAGACTGCGGCGAAACCGCGATATCCAGCAGTCGCGTCGTCTGGCGACTCGTCGCGCTCGTGGCATTTTTGACACCCGGAGCTGAGGCTGCCGAGCCGGATGCCGTTTCACTTCAGCAATCTTTCAAGAAAGATGTCGCCCCGTTTCTGAAGTCGTTCTGCCTGGACTGTCATGGTAAGACGACTCAGGAAGCAAAGCTCGACTTGAGCAGCTACACCTCCGCCGATTCGGTGGCGAAGGCTCATCAGACCTGGGAGATCATCCTCGAACGGCTCAAAGCAAGCGAGATGCCGCCGGAAGATTCCGAGAAGCAGCCGAGCCCGAAACAACGGGAAACTGTTGTCGAGTGGATTCACGCAGCGCGCGAGTTTGAAGCACAGCGGAACGCGGGCGACCCCGGACCGGTACTCGCCCGACGATTGAGCAATGCCGAATACAACTACTCGATTCGCGACCTGACGGGCGTCGACATTCAGCCCACGAAGACGTTTCCCGTCGACCCGGCAAACGAAGCGGGATTCGACAACTCGGGTGAGTCGCTCACGATGTCTCCGGCTTTGCTGGCGAAATATCTCGCGGCCGCTCGGCAGGTGACCGAGCATCTCGTGCTCAAGCCGGACGGAATCGCCTTCGCGCCTCACCCCGTCGTGACAGATACCGACCGCGACAAGTACTGCGTGAAGCGGATCGTCGAGTTCTATGATCGACAGCCGACTGACCTGGCCCGCTATTTCCTGGCGGCCTGGCAGTTTCGGCATCGGGCCGAGTTCGCGAAGCCGGACGCGTCGCTCGACGAGTTTGCGAAGGCCAATCAAGTCAGCCGAAAATACCTTGCCACCGTGTGGTCGCTGCTCCAAGAGAAAGACCCGGCACAAGCCGTCGGCCCGATCGCACGCCTGCAGGCGCTGTGGCAGAAACTTCCGTCTGACGTGAAGCAGCACGCGGCCGCCTGGGAAGGCTGCCATGAGATGCGGCGATTCGTCGAGACGCTTCGTCCGAAACTCAAGCCCGCCTTCCCCGACATCAGCGTCGAGGGAAGTCACACCGGATCGCAGATGTTTGTCCTGTGGAAGAACCGGCAGTACGTCGCTCACCGTCGAAAATTCAACAAGGATGCGCTGCGGGTCCGCGGCGACGCGAAGCCGGAAGTCACCTCAAAAACAGAAGCAGCCGTCGATGAGGCTTTGTTCGTGCCGGCTGATGAAGCCGAGCGGGCTCTGCACGAGGCCGCGTTCGCTCGATTCTGCTCCGTCTTCCCCGACACGTTTTACGTGTCTGAACGAAGCCGCGATTACGTCAAGGAATCCTCAAAGCAGATGGGCGAGAAAGGTCGCCTGCTGAGCGCCGGATTTCACAGCATGATGGGCTACTTTCGCGACGATGGGCCGCTCTACGACATGATTCTCAGCGAGGCGGAACAGGCTGTGCTGGACGGGCTCTGGCAGGAACTCGACTTTGTCGCGTCCGCTCCGATGCGGCAGTACGTCGGGTTTCTGTGGTTTGAGCGAACCGACTCACGCTACATGCGCGATCCGCAGTTCGATTTCGCTCGACCGGAAAACAAGAAATCGCAGACTGAGGCGATGATCAGAAAGCTCGGCGAAGCGTACCTGGAAAAGGCTGTCGCGAACAAAGGCGGCGAAACCGAGCTGGAGGCGATCCGGCATTACTTCCGCGAAATCGACGCGCAGATCCGCTGGGTTGAGCAGGCTCGGATCAAGGCAGAACCGAGTCACCTGGCGGCTGTCCTGGAATTCTCCGAACGCGCCTACCGTCGAGCGCTGTCGCAGTCAGAACAAGCCGAGCTGACCGCGTACTACCACCAGCTTCGCAAGGCAGACGAGCTCACCCATGAAGAGGCGATTCAGGACACGCTCGTCTCGGTCCTGATGTCGCCTCACTTCAGTTACCGCGTCGACCTGATCGGATCGGGCGAAGGAACGCGGCCATTGACGGGCGAGGAACTCGCCAGCCGCCTGAGCTATTTTCTCTGGTCGAGCACTCCGGATGCGGAGTTGCTCGAACGGGCGAAAAACGACGAGTTGCGTGGCCCGGATGTCCTGCTCGCTCAGACGCACCGCCTGCTGAAAGACGATCGCGTCCGCGGGCTGGCGACCGAGTTCGGCGGCAACTGGCTCGACTTCCGCCGGTTCGAAGAACACAACGCCGTCGACCGAGAGCGTTTTCCAACTTTCAACGACGAACTTCGTCAAGCGATGTTCGAAGAACCTGTTCGCTTTTTCGTGGACGTCGCTCAGCACGACCGCTCGGTGCTGGAGTTTCTCAACGGGAAGCACACGTTCGTGAATTCCGTTCTGGCTGAGCACTACGGAATTCCCAAAAACGAGGTTGGTATTCCGCGAACGGTCATCGCGACGAGCGACACGAGCGATGTGTCGCAGGCTGATTCGCGTCTCTGGGTGCGGGTCGACGATGCCGCGCGGTTTGATCGCGGCGGGCTGTTGCCGATGTCGGTTTTCCTGACGAAGAACGCGCCCGGTTTGCGAACGAGTCCGGTCAAACGAGGTTACTGGGTCGTGCGCCGGCTGCTCGGCGAACGCATCCCGCCTCCGCCGCCAAACGTGCCGGAGCTGCCGGAAGATGAAGCGAAGCTCGGTGAGCTCACTCTGAGAGAGGCACTCGCCCGACATCGCGACAACAAGAGCTGCGCCGGCTGCCATGAGCGGATCGATTCGATCGGCCTTTCTTTCGAAGGGTTCGGCCCGATCGGCGAGCGTCGCGAGAAAGATCTCGGCGGTCGCCCCGTCGACACGACCGCTGTTTTTCCAGACGGGTCCGAAGGAACCGGCCTCAAGGATCTGCAGGCGTACCTCCGAAAACATCGTCAGGAAGAGTATCTCGATAACCTCTGCCGGAAGCTGTTATCGTATTCCCTGGGACGCAGCCTGATTCTTTCCGACGAGCTGCTGATCCGCGAAATGCGGGCCAGACTGGAAGCCAGCGAGTTTCGATTTGGAAGTCTCATCGAGACGATTGTGACGAGCCCTCAATTCCTCAGAAAACGAGGTGGCGATCCACTCGCCAGGAACCAGCATGACCGATAACCACAGCACCCCTCGCCGCATCTCACGCCGCACGGTCCTTCGCGGAGCCGGTGTGGCGATGGCTCTTCCGTGGCTGGAATCGCTCCCAGTGTGGGGCTACGAACCCGAAGCGGTGGAAGCGTCTGGCGAGTTTCCGAAGCGGTTCGGCGTTCAGTTCATGGCATGTGGCATCCATCCCGATCACTGGTGGGGGAAGGGCCAGGGCGCGGACATGGAGCTCAGTCGGAGCCTCGCGCCGATGGAGTCGCTGAAGACGAAGATGAACGTCATCCACGGATTGTTCAACAAGAACTCCACCGGAGTCGGCATCCATCCCGGCCAGACGGGCAACATCCTGTCCGGCGCGTCGCTTCAAAGGGGAGCCGAACTGCGAGGTGGCATCAGCATCGATCAGGTCCTCGCCAATCATCTTGGTCAGGAGACCGCTCAGCCCAGCATGGTGCTCGGATGCGAGCAGCCGATCACAGGTTACCACGAAACAAATTTCTCGATGGCGTACAGCTCGCACGTCTCCTGGCAGAACGCGACCTCGCCGGTTCCGATGGAAGTTTACCCGTCGCTCGCCTTCGACAGTCTGTTCGACAATCGAAGCAGCCGACGGAACAAAAGCGTCCTCGACCGGGTCAAGGAGCAGGCCGCAAGCCTCAGCCGCCAGGCCAGTGCCGGCGATCGATCCAAACTCGATGAGTACCTCACCAGTGTTCGCGAAGTGGAAAAGCGGATTGAGCGACTTCGCGCTGACCAGGACAAAGCCGTCGACCGGGCGAAGAATCGCGGCAAGTCGCTCGCCACGATGCCGCGTCCCGACAATGGACTGCCCGAGGACATTCGCGAGCACATGAAGCTGATGTGCGACATCATCGCCATGGCGTTTCAGACGGACAAAACGCGATTCGGGACGCTGCTTTTGTGCCGCGATATTTCCGGCCTGTTCTACCCGTTCCTCGACGTGCGAAGTGCTCACCACTCCGCCTCACACAGCGACCGGTCTGATGACTGGGAGAAGATTTCCCGCTACTACTGCAGTCAACTGGCGTATCTCGCCGGAAAACTGGATGCGATGCCCGAAGGTGAAGGGACCGTGCTGGACAACTCGCTGCTGCTCTGGGTGAACAACATGTGGTCGGGCAGCAAACACGATTCGACGAAAGTTCCGTTGCTGACAGCGGGCGGGCTGGGCGGAACGATCAAGACCGGCCGCACGCTGGACTACAGCGAAAAAGGCGACGACAACCGCAAACTGTGCAGCCTCTACCTGTCGATCATGAATCGAATGGGCGTTGAGTCGAAGCAGTTTGGCGACGCCGAAACCGAGCTCGCCGGTCTGTAAAGCACCCCGTCGTTCCAATTGCCGGAACGGCGCTGCGCTTGGTCCGGCCTACGTAACCTCACAGCCAAATCGGGCTACTTTGGAGATTGCCCACCGCCGGTTTATTTAAGCCGCCCGGCTGACCACTGAATCCCTCTGGTCAGCGTGTCGAGAAACACTTTGTCGCCAAACGTCTCGTTCGAGTGGCCGTAGGTCGTCCCGAAGACGCGGGCTTTACCGTACTGGTTTGTCCAGAACACGGGATGCAGCTCGCCGGTTTTTTCGCTTACCGATGAGGCCAGCACGGTCGTCTTCGGCCAGACTTTCTCGATGACGTACAGCTCGTCTTTCGGAGTCGTCCAGGTAGCCGGCATCCCCCTGGTGATGGCATGATCCTTTGCGACGACTCGGACGGGATAGTTCGACTGGTGTTCGTGGCGGCGACTGGTGACGCCGAGGAATTCCCGCCAGTCGTCAATCGATGCTTTCCGGTAAGTGTGCATCGCGCAGTGAATAACGACGGCGTTGACGCCCGCTTTGTGAGCCGCCGTGATTTTGCGGATGTACTCGGGGTTGTCGGTATTCGCGAAACACTCGTTGTGAATCACGACGTCGAAGCCCTCCGCCCATTTCGGGTTATCGTAAAACGCGATCTCAGCTTCTGTCCCGCGTCCACCTTCGGCGATGACAGTCCACTCGGCAGCGACTTTGCGATCTTCGAGTGCCTTCTTCAACGACTTCGTCTGGTAGTCGTAGTCGTGACAACAGCCTTCGGTAATGACCAGAACTTTGATCGGCGCGTCATCCTCACCCCATGCCGCATCTGTGAAGACAGGAAGAAGAGCGGCAAGACAACCCAACAGGCAGGCAATTCGTTTCACGTGTGAACTCCGGATCGAGGTCAAAGCGGAAAACGGTAACTCAAATCGCCCGGAACTGCATGCGACCACCGATCACCTCGTCGTTCTGAATCGAGCCTGTCAAGCTTTCTGGTGACCGACGGTGAAGCCTCTCGTCGCAACGCGACCCCGCCATTCAGGCAGGGCCACCCGGCGATGCAGAAGTCAGCAGAGGTCATAGTACCGAGCCGCACACACCACTGCGGTCGGGAAGGACTGAACGATGAAGTCGGGGAGGAGTCTTCGTTCGACTCGATGCGAGGAAAGCGTTTCGACGCCATGTCCCGACCGGGATCGACCGGATCGGCGTCGAACGAGCAGCCAGCCCCGGGGATGCGCGGGCCGTCCGCGCGACCTTAAACAACTTCGCCGAACCGCATGGTGCGGACCCGCATGCCAGGTGGTGTGGGGAGGGCGGTCAGCACACACCACCAACGATATTGCAAACATTGGGGAAATACTGGATAGGCTGATTCCTCGTGAGCGGCTTCGGGCTCGGTATGGCGACGGATGGAAACCGTCGTAAATGTCCAAGGTCGCGTGGGTTATGGAAACTGTCCGAGGAGATGTCATGGAAGATTCAACAGTGGCACGCGGGACGATGTTCGAGCAGAACGGCGATTTCGTCGTTCGGCAGTTCTCGGGGGCTCGGATTGAGCGATTGCTCTTGACTCGATTGTTCGATCTGACGACCGGCCATCGAACTCCGGAAGCACCTGCCGGGACACCGGGTGTTCCGTTTCCTGATTCGCGGCTGGTGTCCGTCACTGATTCGCAGCAGCAGGAGGCGGCCTGATGAGCAAGTCCACTTCAAGCCGTGTTGATGATGGTCGTCGTGAAGGCGGGCCGCAGGACAGTGCGTGTGTGCGAGCGGGAATCTACGCGCGTGTGTCTTCGGATCAGCAGGCACAACAGCAGACGATTCAAAGCCAGGTCAGCGCGTTGCGTGAACGGGTCACTGCCGACGGGCATTCGCTTTCGGAGTCGCTGTGTTTTCTCGACGACGGTGTCAGCGGTGCTACGCTGATGCGACCGGCTCTGGAGAAGCTGCGCGATACGGCGTACTCCGGCGGCATCGTGAAGCTGTATGTTCATTCGCCCGATCGGCTGGCCAGGAAGTACGCCTGGCAGGTGTTGCTGATCGATGAACTGCACAGTCATGGTGTCGAGCTGGTGTTTCTCAATCACACGCTGGGAACCAGCCCGGAAGACGATCTGCTGTTGCAGATGCAGGGCATGTTCGCCGAGTACGAACGCGCGAAGATTCTCGAACGGTCGCGGCGTGGCAAACGTCATGCGGCTCAGCGTGGTAGTGTGAACGTGCTCGGCGGTGCGCCGTTCGGTTATCGCTATATCACGAAGCAGGAGGGCAACGGTGCGGCCTCATACGAAGTGATCGACGACCAGGCGGCCGTGGTGAAACAGGTTTTCGAATGGGTCGGCTGCGACCGGTTGTCAATCGGAGAAGTCAGTCGTCGGCTGGAAGCGAAAGGCGTTCGCACGGCCACCGGTAAGACGTGGTGGGATCGCGCCACCGTATGGGGAATGCTGAAAAACACAGCATATATGGGCTCCGCGGGCTTCGGTAAGACGCGAACCGGTGAACGTCGCCAGCGTCCGATGCCGCAGCGTGGTCATTCGACAATACCTCGCAGAACGGGTTCCACCTACGACACTGAGCAGGAAGCCTGGACGCTGATCCCTGTTCCAGCGATCGTCGACGAAGCTCTTTTCGAAACCGTGCAGGAGCAGCTTAGCGCCAATCGACAACAGGCAACCGAACGCAAACGAGGTGCCCGTTATCTTCTGCAGGGTCTGGTGAAATGTTCCTGCTGCCGGTACGCGTTCTACGGCAAGAAGGTCAGTCGATCGTCGGCGAAGGGAAAAGTTCCGTACGCGTACTATCGCTGTGTGGGAACGGATGCGTATCGCTTCGGCGGCAAACGTGTCTGCGACAACAAACAGGTCCGCACCGACAAACTGGATGATGCCGTGTGGCAGGATGTCTGCGAACTTCTCCGCAACCCGAATCTGCTGAAAGAAGAATACGAACGACGGTTGGCTTCGTCCGATGAACCATCAGCTCAGGAGCGGAGCCTGGTGAAGCAGGTCGAACAGGCTCAGCGAATCGTCAACCGCCTGATCGACGCTTACAGCGATGGCGTGATCCACCGCGAAGAATTCGATCCACGGATCGAACAGGCGCGCACACAGTTGTCTCAACGCATGGCTGCTCTCGCGCAGTCGCAGGCCCGTGACGCTGAACGCGAGGCCCTGCAGGAGAGTCTGGTGTGC
>JAQBVJ010000219.1 GCA_027623235.1 Planctomycetota bacterium | reverse complement strand
ACGCCAGAAACGTCAGCCCACAAGCAGGTCTTCATTTACGAACACGATTTTCAGAATCCCTCGTTTTCCCCCGAATTCCAGCGACCCGGGAATTGCTGGTATTCCGGAATGAGTTTCTTGCACCGCCTGCTAAAGCAGTAGCCGAGCAACTGCCGTCGTCGACTGCGTTGTGGCGTCACAGGTACATTTTCTACCACTCGGCCAGTTGTCCACATTCAGCTTTCACGTACACAATCTCACCTGTGGTGGAACGACGTGATTTGTGGCGGTATCCTGGTCCGCATGTCCAACATCACTCAAATTCTTTGCCGCATTGAGCGAGGCGATCCCGAGGCGGCTGACCAGTTGCTTCCCCTGGTCTACGACGAGTTGCGAAAGCTGGCTGTCCTGCGGATGGCTCAGGAGAAACCTGGACAGACGATTCAGGCGACGGCTTTGGTTCACGAGGCCTACCTGCGACTGGTCGATCGGGAACATGTTCAACAATGGGATGGTCGCGGGCACTTCTTTGGGGCAGCCGCCGAAGCGATGCGGCGGATTCTGGTCGAAAATGCTCGCCGGAAGAATCGCATCAAGCGAGGCGGAGAACTGGGGCGACAGGAACTGCCCGACGTTGCAATCGAAGCTCTGGAAATTCACGAAGATCTGATCGCGTTGGATGCCGCGCTCGATGGCCTGAAAGCGGAGAATCCGCAGGCGGTGGAACTCGTTCATTTGCGGTATTTCGTGGGAGTTTCCATCCCGGACGCAGCGAATATGCTGGGGATTGCTCCTCGCTCAGCGGACAGATTGTGGGCCTTTGCGAGAGCGTGGCTGCATCGTGAAATCGCCAACGGAGATGGAAATTAGAAAAATTCCAGAATTCTATGGCGTGATTGCAGGTGGAACGGCGCATTGATCTGTGAACAACTCGATCTGATGTCTTCTGACCTAAGGTTTTCGTCATGAACGAACAGGAACTGTTTCTCTCCGCCCTGGAAATCGAAGATGCTGAAGCCCGACTGACTCATGTGCAGGCAGCTTGTGCTGACGATCTTGAGTTACTGAAGCGGGTCGAGTCACTGCTGGCCTCGCACGAGGCCCAGAGCCAGTTCCTGCAAAAGCCCATTGTTGAGCAGATGGTGGGCGAGCTGGTCAGTGAGCCTGATGCCACACTCCTATTCCAGAACGGTTCGACTCAGGATGACGAATTCGAAACTGCCAACTTCAATCAGGGCGAAGACGAAGCCATGACTCAACACCTCGACGATCTCTCAGACGAAATTCCACTCGGCTATCTCGAACCGTCGTCACGGGACGATTCTCTGGGCCGGCTGGGGCATTACGAGATACTGGAAGTAGTTGGCCGCGGTGCGTTCGGCACGGTACTGCGGGCGTTTGACGAGAAACTGCACCGCATCGTGGCCATCAAGGTACTGGCTCCAGAGATGGCGGCGACGTCACCGGCACGAAAACGGTTTCTGCGCGAGGCGCGTTCCTCGGCAGCCGTCCGTCACGAGAACGTCGTTAGTATTTACGCCGTTGAAGACGAGCCAATTCCGTATCTCGTCATGGAGTACATCCCAGGTCAGACGCTGCAGCAGCGACTGAATGGAACCGGCCCTCTGGACCTTGAGGAAGTCCTGCGACTGGGTAAGCAGATCGCCGACGGACTGGCCGCTGCTCACGCTCAGGGCCTGATTCATCGTGACATCAAGCCGGGCAACATCCTGCTGGATACCAGCGTTGACAATCATGTGAAGATCACCGACTTCGGACTGGCTCGTGCGGCCGACGATGCCAGCATGACTCAAAGCGGCATGATCGCCGGCACGCCGCTCTACATGGCTCCCGAACAGGCTCAGGGGCAGAAGCTCGACCAGCGGGCCGACCTGTTCAGCTTCGGCAGCGTGCTCTACCAGATGCTCAGTGGCCGCCCGCCGTTTCGCGCACCGAACACGGTGGCTGTTCTGAAGCGTGTCGTCGACGACGCACCGCGGCCCATTCAGGAAATTATCCCTGAAGTACCCGATTGGATCTGCGAGCTGATCGGTCATCTGCACGCCAAGAATCCCGACGAGCGGTACATCTCCGCGAAGCAGGTCAGCGACGTGCTGGCACAGTGCCTGGTGGATGTCCAGGAAGGACGCCGGCCACAGGTTCCCGCACCAGACAATGCAGAAACCGTGCTGCGTCCGGCGTTAACCAGACAGCCATGGGATGAGAAACGAACATCAAAGAAGCTGCTTCCTCGAATCGCGGCTGTTGTCGCATTGTTGTTTGTCAGCCTGGGCCTGACGGAAGCGACCAGCGTCACGAATCTAAGCTCGACCGTGATTCGAATGCTTTACGGATCGGGTACGTTAGTCATCGAGATCGATGATCCCTCGGCCACGGTCGCCATCAACGGCGAGCAAGTCACGATTCGCGGAGCAGGCGTCGATGAGCTGACTCTAAGTCCCGGCAAGTACCGCGTGGAAGCGGTGAAGGATGGCCAGACTGTTCGACAGGAACTTGTCTCGATTACCCGCAACGGTCGAAGTGTCGTGAGATTGACGCTCGAGGCGTCAGCACCCCCGATTGTCGCGACAGATTCCGAGAAACCGCTCGGCCCGGCTCCGCCGCCACTCGCGAAAGCTCCCTTCAGCGAAGAGGAGGCGAAGCAGCATCAGAAAGTGTGGGCCGACTATCTCGGCGTGCCGATCGAAAAGGAAATCTCGCTTGGTCAGGACAAGAACGGCAAGGACCTCACACTGACGATGGTGCTCATTCCGCCGGGCGAGTTCATGATTGGCGAGATTGATACTGAACAGAAAAAGTGGCTGGCCGAAGCGAAAGCTGAGCATCCGAATGCGAAAGAAGACGCATTCATCGCAATCAACATGGAGGATCAGCGTTTCGTGCGGATCACAAAGCCGTTCTGGCTCAGCAAACTCGAATTCAAGACTGGGCAATTTCGCCGGTTCGTCGAGAGCACGGATTACACGACCGACGCCGAAACCAGCGGAAAAGGCGCTTTCAGACCAGCGGCGGGCAAGGGCTTTGAGCGGCTACCGGAACTCAACTGGGACAACTGGGGTAAGTTCAGCTTCGATCCCGGTCCTGTCGTGAATGTTTCGTGGAACGACGCGGCGAAGTGCTGTGAGTGGCTTTCAAGCCAGCACCCGGACATGGCGTTTTCGCTGCCGACGGAAGCTCAGTGGGAATTCGCCTGCCGGGCCGGCACGAAGAACTCGTTGTACGACTGCGAATCCGCTGAACAGCTTCGTCAGTACGCGCAGTTCGGAGACGAAGTCCGCTTCATCCAGCGCGGCGGACAACTCAGACCGAACGCCTTCGGTCTGTATGACATGCTCGGCAACGTGACGGAATGGTGCTCGAACTGGGCTGTCAGATACGACGAGGAGTCACAGCCAGTTGATGATCCCGCTGGGCCTGCGGCTCCCGGCAAGTATGCCTGGCGAGCCATTCGCGGCGGCAGCTTTATGCACAACATCTGGCAGGTTCGCTCGTCCAAACGGGATTTCTACGCTCCCGACAACTGCTTCTTCGACCGCGGCTTCCGCGTCGCGGCTGCGATTTCGGACGACGCCAATCGAAGTCAGCAGGCGGCCAAGGCCACCGGGCCGACGACCGTCGCGGATACCGAATCGTTCCAATGGCCCGTCGACGCTTCGCCACCGGCGATCGCGCCGTTCGATGCAGCGAAGGCCCGCGAACATCAGGAGGATTGGGCGAAGCACCTCGGCGTGCCAGTGGAGTATGAAAACTCGATCGGCATGAAGTTCCGCCTGATCCCGCCAGGCGAGTTCCTGATGGGCAGCACGCCCGAAGAAATTGAAGCGGCGTCTCCCGTTCCCGGTAAACGAGATGAATGGAGTGAATTCGTAGCCAGCGAGGGTCCGCAGCATCGCGTGATTCTCACTCGGCCACTTTACCTGGGAACCACGGAAGTCACGCAGGAGCAGTATCAGCAGATTATCGGAGACAATCCGTCTCTGTTTTCGAGCGAAGGGAAGGGGAAGGAGAGCGAAGCCGTCGAGAACCTTGAAACCAGAAATTTCCCGGTAGAGCAGGTCAGTTGGTACGACGCGGTCGCATTCTGCACGAAGCTCAGCCAGCGCGAGCAACTGGCGGCGTTTGACCATCAACGAGGATTAAATGTGAAACCAATGGAAGCGACCGGTTACCGTCTGCCAACGGAAGCTGAATGGGAGTTCGCGTGTCGGGCCGGAACGGGTACGCAAATCACTGGAGACAAAAAGAGCAAAGCTCTGCTGGAGACGTGCTGGTTTGCAGCCAACTCCGATGGAAGAACGCACGCTGTGGGAGAACTCCAGGCGAATCCGCTGGGACTGCTCGACATGCAGGGAAATGTCTGGGAGTGGGTCCAGGACAGTTGGGATTCAAGCTTCTATGGCTCGTTCTCTGATCAGCCGGCAATCGATCCCTGTCGTCCGATTCAGTCGGAATCACTCCAGGTCATTCGGGGTGGCTATTGGCGGGACAGGCCAACGTTTTGCCGTCCATCATGTCGCTACGCGAACACTCCAGACCACCGTTACGGGATTGGCTTTCGAGTGGCGTTGAGTGTGGATGCAGTCAAGCAGAAAACAAGCGTCGAACCGGCAGCTCCGTAGAGGACGTGTGATGTGACAGAATTGAGGATGCCAGTGCCATCGAGTCAACAGCAGGTAGGCTCTTTTCGCTTTGAGAGGCTCTGTGTATTCTGGTGACGATGCCGGATGTCACTTAGATTCTGAACAAGACTGGAAGAAGGCAGGATCGAGCTGGATGCGCCGGTGTCGAAGTATATCCCTGTCATGGCGGATGTAAAGGTCTGGACGCCGGACGGCCTCGTGGCGCCGAAGCGGGCGATGACCGTGCGCGACTTGATGCGGCACACAGCTGGCTTCGGCGGGTACAGCGGTGACGTGGTCGCCAGGCAAATGAACGACGCGAAGCTTGGCGAGGCCCGGTCTGCTCTCCGGCGGCGGCGGGCTTGTCGGCACGGCTGGCGACTACATGCGATTCCTGCTGATGATCTCCAGCGGCGGCTCGTGGAACGGCAAACGGTATCTCAAGCCCGAGACAGTCGCGCTGATGACTCACGACAAGCTTCCGCCAGAGGCTTTCCCCATCTGGTCGGCACGGGGAGTCAAACATGGCACGGGCTTTGGTCTGGGCTTCAGCGTGCGTACGGCTGACACCGATTGGGATCCTGATGCACGCATCGGCGAGTACGCCTGGGACGGCGCGGCCTCGACGCATTACTGGGTCAGCCCGAAGAATGACAACCTCATCGTGGTCACCGTGGAACAGGTCATGCCGTTCAACTTCGATACGGCATGGGCGCTGAAGCCGGTCGTTTATGGAGCGTTGCTGGATTCCCGATAAACCTGTCTTAACATCAGGGACAACCTGCGACACCCTTGATCCTCCGACGCAAGCAGATTTGCCTTGCTGGAAGTGTGGTGCAGAAGACGTAAGAGAAATTGGGGTCTCGACGAGGCACGCACGAAGATTCCCCGCAGGTCCTTCGGAAGCTATGCGAACTGCATACGGCGGTCAGAAAACACAGCGCTGGGCGGAGAGTGGCGGGCGGTGAGATTGTGAAGCGCCCAGATGATCACGTGCTGAGAATCTGTCAGTCTTTCGGTTTTTCCGGAAGTCTGGTTCAGGTTGAGGCAGGTGACAGGGGTGATCACGAACATGAACAGGGGTGATCACGAACATGAAATTGTGGACCGAGGTTCGCCGTCGCGTGTTGAACGGCGAATTGAGCAAGCGTGCAGCGTGTGCCGAGTACGACATCTGCTGGCAGACTCTGCAGAAGATGCTGGAGCACGTGGAGCCGCCGGGTTATCGGCTGACCACGCCGCGGACGTCGAAGTTGGAGCCGTTCCTGCCGATCATTCACGAGATTCTGAAGAGCGATCGACAGGTTCACCGCAAGCAGCGGCACACGGCGAAGCGGATTTTCGAGCGTCTGCGGGACGAGCACGATTACGAGGGCGGCGAGACGATCGTGAAGGATGCCGTTCGCGACTGGAGACAGACGAGTCGCGAAGTCTTTCTGCCGCTCTCACACCGGCCGGGCGAAGCGCAGAGCGTCCAGTGGGGCGCGACTTTGGTTTTGCCGATGTCTGGCTGGACGGTGAATCGACGGATGTCGCCGTGTACCAGTCTCTGCTCGGGAAAGGAGCGACGGTATGAAGAAAACAGAAACGAAAAGCACCGTTCTCCTGCAGCATCACCTCAAGACACTGAAGCTACCGACGATGCTGGCGGAACATGCCAGAACTGCGGCCCGCTGTGCCGCCGACAACGTGGATCACCTCGGCTTCCTGCTGCAGTTGTGCGAACTGAAACTCATCGATCGAGAACGTCGTGCGGCAGACCGGCGTGTGAAGTCAGCCAGTTTCCCCAACCACAAAACGCTCGACGCGTTCGACTTCAAGGCGCAGCCTTCATTGAACAAGGTGCTGATCACCGAACTCATGAGAGGCGAGTACACAGGGCCAGCGCACACTAAGTCGTTTTGCCGAATAGGATTTCGGCGAGGAAGGCGGGATTCCAGCCGGCCATGC
>JAQBVJ010000218.1 GCA_027623235.1 Planctomycetota bacterium | reverse complement strand
CGCGCATCGGGCCGAGTCCCCCTTGCCAGGCGGGTCGAATCGCCTCGAAATTGTTCGGCGGCGGCTTCCCACAGAGGCACGCGACCCGAAGAGTCAGCTCAAAGCCAGTCGCACCAGCCCCATCGTCCAAGTCAAACGCTCCTCACTCCCCTCTGAACCCCAAACTCCGCGAGGAGGCAGACCGTCCGGGAATTGCTGAGACCGGCCTGAGCGTCAAGGTCCGAATCCTTGAAAAACTGTACGAAACCGGCCGCAAAGCCAGCGATACCTTCAAAGCCAACATGCCCATCGAATTCGACGACCTTCTCCCCAGATACAACTACCGAGTCGCACCTCAGTTGCACGATTAATTCCTCATCCGCTAATTCCTCATCCGCCCTTACCCGTCTACGACAACTCTTTTGCCGTTCGTCCGACAGTTCATTGAAGACGGCAAGCAGTTGATCCAGTTCGGGGAACTCTGGATGCAGCGCATTTGCAGCGAGCGACTCGAATGACGTTGAACACCCTGTTTCAGCAGTCTGTTCGAGTCCCTCATCGACCATCTCCGACTATCGCCACCGAGAGTTGGGCTACAGCAAGAGTTGGGCCACTGGGATGACTTCTTTCAGACTGCTCCGAAAAAGTTCAATAGACGTCCTGTCGCCCCGACTTTTGTCGCTCGGTTAGAACCGTCTTCATCAGTGGTTGTTTTATAGACGGTTACGAAGAGACGATATCGGCGGTCGGATTGAGGCCGCGAGTGGCATTGGCGTAACTCTCATCCTGTCAGGACATTGCGAGAGTTCAATCTGTCCTGTCAAGTCCCGGAAGAGTGCCGTCATTCGGTGACGTCTGGGCGCGGATTCGTGTCACCAGGGAGCGTGTTGGATACTCGGGCTCGAGCTGATTGAACGCGTCGGTCGCGATCACCGAACGCACGAAGAATTCAAACTCACTCTGACGGAGCACGACGATTCGATTCCCACAGGGTAATTCAATGCTCGATCGATCCGGCCGCAGTGTGCAACGGCTTGAATTCCAATACCAATACAGAGTGGAGTCGGTCGCCGATGCATCCACGCCAATGGCTTCTGTCCAGATCGTTACACGATTCGACGTCGGAGAACTTCCAGGCGTACAGCCTTCAGCAATTCTGGCCACGTCATTGTCTGAAACCGCGTCAATCAGTTGGGCGTCCGCCTCCGCGACAGGCAGCCACAACAGAACTCCGATGAGCGAGACGGACGCGATTCATTGGCGACGGTGTCGGCATTTGTTTGCGGCCGTCGGCCGCTCGCCTTACATCAATTCGTAGAACGATTCTTCGCCGATGTGCCGGCAGTACCGGGCGGCCAGCTCCGCCAGCGGTTTCGGAGCAAATGACAACTCCAACCAGTCGTCGATCGAACCGCGGAAACACCACCGATATGCCGAATACAACCGCCTGGCATCGTCTTCCAGTGTGAAGCGCAGAACGGGAAGCTCGCGCTCGTATGCGATGATATCCTTTTTCTTCACTTCCACCGTCGCCAGATACTGCTTGCCGCATTTCCGGATCGCTTCCCGGACGACAGCCACTTCCTCATCGGAAATCAGCTTCGGCTGAATCCGCCGGCAGAACACTTGCCCGCGGACGTTTTCGTAGACCTCGAAGCCGGCCGGTATCCGGCTGCAGAGATTCCCTGCGGCCTGCTTCGAGAAGAAGTATTTCGGCTTCCCGGTCTTCGTCTGCCCTTCATGCAGGTAATAGACGTCGCCTTTGCGGTTGACATGCCGAACACTGCGGTGTTCTGTCACTCGATCATCCTTTCGTGATGTCGGCACTGGGCGAGGACGTGTTCGGCCATTGATGCTGTACGCCCACGCCAGACGCGTTTCCAGCGACGCGCCCCCGTCCACAGGCGGATACGTTGTCTCAGTGCCGTCACCGGCCACAAAGGTGGGCAGGCGATGCAGACAGCAGGACAGGAATTCCAGATCACGAGCGGTCGGGGAGGTGGGCTCGTATCCCGGCCGGTAACGCAAGGCCGCTGGGTACGCTTCGGGACAGGAGACCGGCCAGCCGTTCCGCTCGATCAGGCAGACATCGACCGCAGCCAGAATGGTTTCTTCCTCGAAGATGACGCCCAGTCCCGAGAGGTCATTCAATGCCAGCCAGCCACCGATCAAACCTTTCGCGGCCTGAAGGTCGTCCAGCACGATCAGCCCCAGTGTCACTCCCGTGCGGCCCAGGACGAGGCCATAGCGCGGTGCGAACCCGTCCACTTCAATTCTGATGGGCACCTCACCGGGCACATGCCGCCAGGGCCTCTGACGGAAGTACGCGTCTGCTGCGTAGTAGTACGACTCCATGTCGTCGCGGTTCACGTTCTGCCCGCTGGCCAGGGCACACTTCTCCGACGTCCCGAAGCTGGACGCGACTTCAAGGCAGAAGGCGTGCAGTTCCGGCAGTTCGTCCCGCAAGGTGCAATCCACGTCGACAGCGGCCAGCCGCGAGCGAAGAAAGTCGTAGCCGTCGGAATCGGCCACCTCGACCCGCTGCGGTCGTCCGGACAGGTGCTGCATCACACGGAGTGCCTGCTCCCACAGCAGTTCCGGCTCGGGCTCCCCACGAATCAGCTCGTTGCACAGCACGCTGTTCGTGGCCTTGTCGATGATCAGCACACACCACGGCCGCTGCACTCCCACGTCGCTGTTACTGATCACGGCCGGCTGGTGAAAGAAATCGATCTGCCAGGTTGTCTCCGTCACGGGCACGTCACGCGGATCGAAATCGGACTTTCCCTGCGGCAGTCGCTGCGCCGTCATGAGTTCGACCATCCCATCCAGCATCCCGCTGACCGGCTGCGGCCGGTAAGCGACGCGGCAGTTCACGCCGATCTGGTCCAGCATCGGACGCCACTTCCGACGGTATTCGGGACTCGGCACCTCAATGCAATCCGGGCATGCGGGTTCCCCTTCGAGCGGGTGCAGGAACGCGGCTATCAGTTGATTCCACACACTCGACCACGAGCGATCGCCCTCAATGACGGTCATGCAGCGCATCTTCTGGCTGGTCACATCGGCGACGCCGAGAATCCATGCGGGGGCGTTGCCGTCCTGCCCCTCCGGCTCCAGCTCCCGGAGCCCCACCTGCCAGACGCTGTCCTGCTCAGGCAAATCCAGCAACTGCGAGAGCGGAAAGGACAGCGCGACCGACTCGCCGAGCGGCACACGGAGCACGCGTCGCATCCAGGCCACCGCCCCGGGCACGGACCGCCAGGCCGGCAGCAGCAGCCGTGCTGTACTGTGCGATTCATTCTGTCCGCGTCCGAAACGCACGGGCACGTCGGCCCGGATCATCTCGTCGCCCAGCACGTAGTCCACGAACCACGAACTCAGTCGGCGGCCTTCCTGCAGCAGTCGTCGCGACTCGTCGGTGTCGCCCTGAACGGCGAAGGTCCACAGAGCCCGGGCGTACCGCCAGATGGCGGTGTCTTCGTCATACCGGTCAAACACCGGCGTCAGGTCATCCGCCCGACCGAGTGTCAACAGGCAACTGGCCAGCCAGTACCGGGCGAGCAGATGATCGGCGGTGTCGGCCTGCAGCAGTTCCTCAAAATGAGGAATCGCTTCGTCCATGCGATTGAGCTGCCACAGCGAGGCTCCGATGCCAGACACGGCCCGCAGATACGGTCGGGCATCGGGAACGTCCCACAGGTCGCCCCGGTCACCGTCGAAGGCCGATACCGCCGCCCCATGCTGGCATTCGTCCCGGGCGGCCAGGAACAGTTCCAGTGCCGACTGCGGGTTCCGTTCGGCCTCTGCCTGTTCGAGCCACCTCAGACGCGGAGACTTTTCGAGAGCCGCTGGCGTCCGAACAGCCGTTCCTGAGCGGCGCTTCGGATTGCGTTGACTTTTCTTCCGTTTCGATCGACGGGACATTGAGACCTCCGTGTTCAGGCGAGCTGGAAATGAGAACGAATGGCCCGTCCCACAAAATCAGACGCATATTCGGGCGACGGGCCAAATCAACAGGAACGAACGACAGGGACGAATCGCTGGCAGTCAGCGTCACCGGCGACTCAGGCCGCTTGCGAAGCCTTTCAGAGCCTTTCTGATCGGCTGACGGGCGCGATCGATCTTTCTTCGGAGCTGAGCAATCACGCGGTCGTCCGGGGCGAATTGTTTCATGCTGTTCAGCAGTTTTTCGGCCGTGCCGAAATTATCGCGGGCGATGGCAACTTCGATGGAGACCGCCATGAATGCCATCGCTTCCGAGATGTGCATTTGCTGACGTTCGTGAAGCGGACTCAGGAGTTCACGGGCTCGTTCCAGGTCGTTCTCATAAATCGCAATCTGAGCCAGCGACGTTCGAGCGAACAGGTAGTCCGGAAACCGTTCGTGAACTTCGAGGAGCAACTGAACGGCTTCCTGTTTCCGTTCGAACCCCTGCTGGAGAATGGCTGCCGCCAGGTTGTGCAGTGATGACGGATCATCCGAATCGATCTCCAGACACTGGCGAAAGATCTGTTCGCCCCTGGCTGCGTCACCGGAGGTCAGCGCTTTGTAGCCTTCCGTCTGCAGTTCAGCCGTCAAAGGATTGATCGGAATTGATGGTTCGTCCGTGATGTCGAATCCTGCAACCTGAATCTCATCCCAATCTCCGTCGCGATACAATCGGTGCGGACCGGCGCCCAACCGGCCCTTCTCCTTCAGATATGTCAGTGCCTGGAAACGCAGATCGTCCGGACCGCGCTGGCTGAATGCAAAATCGTGGAGTGCATCCAGCATCTCGGGCGAACCGACGGCCCGGGCCAGTCGGAACGCCAATTCGCGACCGATCGGATCGCCACGGTCAAGCAACGCCGGGACGAGTGTCGCAAAATACGGATACTTCTCGACCGCCCTGGTGAATGCGCCTGAATCACCGGACTTCAGTTCGTTCACAAACTGGTCGATGACGGGTTTGGGAATCCATTTGGCAATTGAATCAGGCCAGGGAGCGTGGCCACCGGAAGAATTGAGATCGTGCAGGTTTTCTGTAGCCGGAGTATAGCCCGGGTCCAGTTTCAGGCATTGTTTCCACGACGCGTGAGCCTCTGCTCCTCTTCCGGATCGCATCAGTGCAACCGCTTCGAAATGTTTGAGCGCAGCGCAACATCGAGGATCTTTGTCGATCGGTTCCGCGGACTTCACGACGCTCAGCACATCGTCGTCGCGTCCGAGGATCCCGAGAAGCTCCACCTGGGCGGCGACCGCGTCCTGCTGATCGGACGGATTGCGGACGATCCTGTCGGCGATGGCGTTCGCTTCGGCAGCGTCGCCGGTCAGAAACTCGATCCGTCCGTGTAACGCTTCGGCGAATCGATTGTCCGGCCAGGTGCTGACGGTTTCACGCGAGACGTTCCGAGCCTCATCGCCGCGGCCGAGATGGAACAAAGCCAGCACAAGGTTGTTGCGAACGGACACGACTCCGGGTTTCGCCTTGAGCAGTTCGCGACACTTTGAAACCGCGTCTTCGAATTCTCCCGAGCCGATTTCAAACAGGATCTCGTCGTGCAGGACCAGCCAGTCGAAGTCGTCTTCCGAGAATCCGAGATCCTTCAGCATCCCGGTCGCGGCTTCACCTGCGATCTCTTCGGCTTTTCGTGCCTTGACGGCATTTTCGTGCTTTGGCCAGCGTTCCAGGAAATGTCGCCAGGCATTCGCGGCCATCGCGACTCGACCGCAAAACATATATCCCTGCGCCATCATCATCCAGCCGTCTGCGTTACCTGGCTGGAGACGAACCAGTCGCTCGGCAGTCCGCGCGATCATCAGGTGATCGTCAAGTCCCTGATAAACGTACAGAAGCATTTCGAGCAGCTCGGGTGAGCGTTGTCGCTTTCCGCCTTCACGCTCCAGCAGTTCACGCGCCTCGTGCAGCCGCCGACGCGCGATCAGGTCATCAGCTTCTGCGAGACGTTTGCTGAGGCGAGCTGTCGGCTGACGTGATCCGACGACCGTCGCTGTGGCCTTTTGTGTCTTGCGTTTGTTCCTGTCGTGTTTCTTTTTGCTCGCTCGCCTTTGTTTCGACACAACGGACTCCTTTCAGTTGGAAGAGCAGATTCATCCTTTCCGTGGAAGCTGTCTGATCCCTGGAAGCTATCGGAAAATGGAGTCCAAACCAATGCTGTTCGACGTGATGAAGGGCAAAGTTCTGGGACGTAAGCGACTGGAAGAAGTCGGCCCGCTGTTCACACCCGACACAATTCTGCGCTGGCACCGGATGCTCGTGGCAAAGAAGTGGGACTACAGCGACCGACGCAGGAAGGCACCTGGGCGCCCGACTCTGTCTGACGAGATCAGGCTACTGGTCGTACGCATGGCTCACGAGAATCCCAGCTGGGGCGATGACCGGATTGCGGGAGCCATGCAGAATCTCGGCCACGACGTCTCGGATCAGTCCGTGGGCAACATTCTGAAGGCACACGGCATCGAGCCGGCGCCGAATCGAAAGCGGCAGACCACGTGGAAGACGTTCCTCAAAGCTCACTGGGACGTGCTGGCGGCCATCGACTTCACGACCGTCGAGGTGTGGACGAAGGGTGGTCTTGTGACGTACGA
>JAQBVJ010000217.1 GCA_027623235.1 Planctomycetota bacterium | reverse complement strand
GACCCATGACACGAGCGAGCGCAAGTTAACCCATCTTCCGCAAACTACCCTGAGTGCGCGCCCCGTCTGGCCGGAACACCACGTGACTGCCTGTGTGAAAACCGTGGACGTCGGTTCGCGTCGGCCAGTTTGCATCTTCGGAAGCAGAAACCGCAGTGGACGGCCACCACTGAAGTTCCCTCGGCAAGCCCCACGAAATCAACTCAGAACGACATCGACGACACCATCGGAGGGATCGACCTGACCGAGTGTGATCGGAACGGAGTCCGCGACAACTCTGACCGCAGACCTCAGCTGTTGGATTGAGATACACTCCCTGCATGAAACGCATCCTGCTCATCGCCGCCGGATTGTTGTTACTGCTGGTCTGTGGCGAACCCGATGACCTCAAGCAGCTCCCGCATGTCACGCCGGATGGCACGCGCCGCTGGGAACTCGAAGTGCCGTCTCCGACCGATTCGTTGCAGAAACTGCGTCACGCTGACGGCATTCGCGACGCGACACTCTTCGGCCAGATGATTCACGTACTGGCGGATGAGTCGGTCACGCCGGCGGTTCTCGCATCTGCTGCCAGGGTCGCCCTCGACGAATCCACTGCCCGTCCGATTGCGCCGTCGCTCGAAGACGTGTTCGTTTCGTTGAGCGGTGAGTACGCAGCCGCAGCGGAAGTCATGAAACCTCCGGACGATCCGCAAGACCGCACGCTCACGAGTCCGGCTACGTCCGTTGAGAGCGAGACCCCTGACGCAGCCGCGGCCCCGGTATCCACCGTCGCCGTAGCAGACGGTGGGACGATGCCGGAACGTCGAAAAATCTTGAACCGTCCCACGCTCTGGCCAGCCTGTTGCGGAAGTTGGTTTGATTTTCTGGATTCTGGGGCGGCTGGCCTGGGAGCGGGGAGTGTTCGGATGCGTATTTCCCTGGTCGAGGATGGATCCGGGGCGAGGGGCGAGGGGGGGGGTGACATGCAGTGGGATGTTCCGACGCTGGCGAGGGATCAGATGATTCTGTTTCCGACCTCGCTCGATGATGCGGTGTCGCACGATGCGTCTGTGCGTGATTTTGATGCCATTCTCAGGGGACTCGACTGGGCCGCGTTTGAGGCTGAGTATCACACGTCGCTCGGGCAGCCGGCGATGCATCCGCGAGTCGTCGCCTCCGTCATTCTTTATGGCCACATCGCCAGGATTCGCAGCAGTCGGCAACTGGAAGCCGCTCTGGAGCTGCGCGTTGATTTCAAGTGGCTCGTGGAAGGTCGCACGTTTGATCACACCACCATCAGCCGGTTTCGGAAGAAGTCCCACACCGTCACAGTTCGACAGTGGACGGCGACCGACGCGATCTGCTTTCCGTCCGGACTGAACGCGATGTCCCGCACATGCCCGGACGCCAGGCCCATCGATCGCCTCTCTTCGCCGCTCGCGGCATCCCAGATTCTTATTGATCCATCACCACTGCCAGAGGCCAGCCACTTCCCATTCGGGCTGAACTTCACGGACTCGACCTGGCCGGAATGCCCTTTCAGCGCGAGCAGCTCACGACCATCGACCGCGTTCCAGACTCTCACAACACGGTCCTCACCACCGGAGGCGATCCGCTTTCCATCGGGACTGTATGCCACACCCTTAACGACCCCTCGGTGCCCGCTGTACAACAGCACGGCTTCCGGTCCGAGTTTGCTTTCTTGCGCGAAGGCCGAGCCGGAAAGTGCAACGACGGCAAATCCCACAACCACAGCAGCAACAGGAATGCTACGTCGACAATGTTGGACTGTGTTCTTCATGATCGCTCCTCGGTGAAACACCGTCGCCAGACGGTGGACGGTTACCCATGCTCTGACGAGCGTGGCCACGAAAAATCGGGGTCGTTGTTTCCTGCCGATCGCCGCAAGCCATCTGCGAATGTGGTGCCAGTCCACACCGCAGAACTCTGCCGGTCGTGTGCTCACGCTAAACCGCGTCAAGAACTGCGGCAAGTGCGCGTTGATCGCGACACGAATGGGTCAGCCGGCAAGCGACTCCCCATTGGATTCCATCCATCCAGTCGAGCCGGCTCACACTGCAATCCGGTGCGTAGAGAGTGCAAAGAGCTGCAGCATTCGCGCGAGACCGTCGGGAGAAATCGAGGGCAGTTCGCTGGGACGGCGGAACGATTCGAATTGGTTATGGACTCTCCGGCTGTTCGGATGATCGCACGTTGAGCAGACGGCCGATCAGGATCGCCGGCACGGCGGCGAAGAAACTACAAAGCGCTCCCATTTTGACCGAGTCCTGGATTACTCCCGGTTCGGGAAACGCGGCGGACGACACGAACAGCGCTACGGTGAAACCAATGCCTGCGACCATTCCCAGAGTCACGACGTGCCGATAGCCCATGCCATCGGGAATCTGGAATCCAAACAGTCTTACACCCAGCAGAGTCATCAGCGTGATGCCGAGTGGCTTGCCGATCAGCAGGCCGCTCAGGACCAGCCACGTTCCCGTGCCGACGTGGGAAAATACGACGCCAGCATTCACCAGCCCGAACAGTCCCAGGATCACCTCGACCGGGTTCTTCCACCAGTGCTCGAATTCATCCAGCGTGTCTTTGCGTTCGGCCTCGCCGGGGTCGAACAGGCCGATGTCGCTCTTCGCATGTGGCATCGTTGGAATGATCGGGACCAGTCCCAGGGCCGCGTGAATGCCAGCCTCGTAGAACGACCACCAGCTCAGCACGCCGGGAATCAGCAGATACCACCAGAAGTTGCGGACGCCCGCCTGCCGCATCCCCAGCCCGGTCCCGATCGCGGCGAGTGTCAGCAGCAGCCACTCGGGATGGAGCGCCTCCTGCGGATAGAAGACTGCCAGAATCAGCAGCCCGGCCGCATCATCGGCAATCGCCAGCAGAAGCAGGAAAACAATTGCCGGATGCCCGTTACCGAAAATCAGCCGCGCGACGAGATAGCTGAACGCGATATCCGTCGCACAGGGAATCGCCCAGCCGCGACCCAGCGTCGCCTGCTCACCCAGCAAATAAACTCCAGCGAAGTAGATCAGCGCGGGAGCCAGCACGCCTCCCGCCGTCGCCATCAATGGCGTTGCCGCAGTTCGCGGATTCGACAGAGGCCCTCCCGGCAGCAGAGCCTCCCAGACTTCCTTGGCGGCGATTGCAAAGAACAGAGCCATCGCGACGTCGTTGATCAGAAAATGCAGATCAACATGCCGCTCAGCGAGCATCGCGAATTCGTGATGCACAAACTGGCGATACCCGACCGCGTCACAGTTGGCCCAGACCAGAGCGACGATGGCTCCGCCAATCAGAAAGAGCGAGTTCTCCAGCAGAAACGCAATGGACCGCTGGAGTGGAGCCGCCGTTTGATCCGCTTCATGATTTGGATCTGCTTCAGTCATATGGATAACGAGTTCGGTACAGTGTGAGATTGATCGTCGGGCCGGGTGCCTCGGCCCGACTGCTGATCGGGCTGCCAGCCTTCAACGAGAGCGAAAAGCGTGCCGCCCGTTTGCTGTTGGCGACATGCTTCCGACTCTTCGGCACGTCCATTGCTATACTTGGGAGATCATCAGCGACCTGCCTGAGTTCGTTTTCAACTCTGCTGGAGCCCGTCACCTTCAGGACAGACAGGTCTTAACCTCATTCGTCGACAAGCTGGTGTTTTCAAAAGGAGTTCTCCATGAATCTGCCGCTGATCACCGTTCCACGACGAACGGCCGTTTGTTGTCTGGCGACCATTCTGTTGCTCGGAGTTTCCGCGTCCAGGGCGGCGGCACAGGTCAAGGCCAACCCTGGCAATGCCCCCGCCGCTCCGCAACCCGATGATCCACGAGTGATCGTCATCAGGGTCGATGCCCCGCTGAGATCCGGCAGCACTCTGGTTGGCAAGGCGGCTCTGGCCGAAATTCTCACCGGCCGCGAAGTTAACGGCGAGTGGTTGTGGATCCCCGACGCCAAGGGCTGGATCAAGCAGAGTGACGTCGTGCCGCTTGACCGGGCGATGATCCACTTTACGGCTCAGATCGAGCAGAACCCAACCTCGCGGGCTTACTTCGAGCGGGGTGCCGCCAGGATTTCACTGGGCGATTACGAGAAAGCCGTGGCTGACTTTTCGAAGGCCATCGAACGCGATCCAAAGAACCTGCCGGCGCTCAACGATCGCGGCACCACTTACAGGCGGCTGGGAGAATCGGAAAAGGCCAAAGCCGATTTCGACAAAGTGATCAGTGCCGGCACCCGACACCCGGCGGCGTATACGAACCGCGGCCTGGCGTGGCTCGATCTGGGGAACATCGAGCAGGCCATGGTCGATCTGCACGTCGCGCTGGAACTCGATGAGAAATACGCTCCGGCCTGGGAAGCGTCGGGGGCAGCCCGCGAAGCAATGGGGCATACCGCGAAGGCCATCGACGATTACCGCATCGCCGTCGAGCTGGATCCGTCGTTCGCCCTGGCCTGGAACAACCGCGCCTGGCTGCTGGCTACAACTCCGGACGGCTCGCTGAGAAACGGCCGGCAGGCAGTCGAATTCGCGACGAAGGCCTGCGAACTGACGGGGTACCAGAAAGCCGACGTCCTCGACACGCTCGCCGCCGCTCTCGCCGAAACCGGCCAGTTCAACCAGGCGGTCCGACGGGCGAAAGAAGCGGTCGCGAAAGCCGACGAGCACCACAAACCCGGAATCGAGGCACGACTCAAGCTCTATGAGACCGGCAAGCCCTATCGCCAGCCGGCCTCACGCTGATTCTTCATTCGGCGAGCGTGGGTACTGGTCAAGTCCCATCGTTCGATTAGTGATGGTGATGCGAAAACGAGCTGCCGAATCCGAAGCCGCCGTACCCGTAACGCGGCCCGAAGCTGTTGTACCCGCCGTAGGGTCGGTAACCGAAGCCGGAACCGATCGAGATTGAAAAGCCCGGGCGGTAATACCCGTAGGACGGCGAGCCGCCGTAGTAGTAACTGCCGGGTGAGTAGTAACTCGGCGAGTAGTAGTAGCTGCTCGCGGCAGGTCCAGCGTAATATCTCACGCCGGTCGATGCCGGAGCTGCCGGCGTCGTGCAGCCGCCAATCGAGTAGCCTCCGCCGCAACGGCAGTGATCAGCCTGCGCCGTGTCGACCGTCAGCAGCGAGGCCGTCGCCGCGCACAGTCCAGCGATGAGAATGTGACGATTCATTAAGAGTCTCCCTCAAAAAGTGGCTGCCGAATCCGACGGGCTTCCAGCCGTCCTGCTCACTGACGCATCCATGTCAACCGAACTCAAGCCTCGTTCAACCAAGGCATTCGAGCATTATCCATGCCATCCCGGCCGAAGGGAAGCGTTTCGTTGCCTGGCTGAAATTCTTGAATGTGTCGACCTACGGAAGTTCGGTAACTCAGCGGAAGCAGAACGGACGCCGCTCCACGAGAGCCTGGCCACGGCCGACACGATCGCACTCGTTTTTCGTTTTCGTTGCCTTCCGTCGTTTCCGCTGGCAGCGGCTCGGAAGAGCCTGGCTGGAGGATCGCCAACGCCTCATGCTTGACTGTAACTGAGATCTCAGTTTGATCTTTTGCGGCAATCTGAAGACCCGACATGAACTCGGCAACAATCGGGAACACGGGATGACGACGACACTTCCGAGTTGAAAGAAATCGGCCTCGACCAGCCGCGACGGTCGCGTGCTGTTGAAAGACCGAGCTTACTCAGAGCTGAAGCGGCTCATTCAGGATGTCACGTTTGAGCCGGGTGCGTTTCTATCGGAACGCCAACTGGCCGGGCAGCTGGGGATGAGCAAGACGCCGGTCAAGGCCGCGCTCGAACGACTCGAGATGGAAGGCTTTATCGCCGTCTCGCCACAACATGGCATCGTGGTTCGCGAGCTGTCCGTGCACGAGGTCGCTGATCAGTTTGAGATTCGTGTCGCTTTGGAATCGCACGTGTTGCGGTCGGTCGCGGGGCGGCTGACTGACGAGCAGGCTTCCGTTCTGACCGCCAGTATCCGGCAGCAGAAGCAGGCGGCGAAGAGGCGGGACGTCGCGGGACTCGTGGCGCTCGATGCCGAATTTCACATGCTGTTCTGCGAGTTTCACGGCAACCGCGAGATCACGCGGGTGATGAGTCAGCTGCGGGAGAAGATCCATCGAGTGATCGGTCGAGTGTTCCAGCAACTGCCGGAGCGTCTCGTTTCGAGTTGCGAAGAACATGCGGCGATCGTCGATGCCGTGCTGGCGGGAGACGCCGATCCCGCCGCTCAACGAATGGAAGAGCATCTTGACTACGGTCGGCAGTTCCTGCTCGCCCCGCGCGGGAGGTGAGTGAGATGCCCGTACCTCGAACATTCGGTTTCCTCGCTGGCCTGTTCCCTCGCTGGCCTGTTCATAGTCAGTCATGCGTCGGTCGGTCACGCGGCAGATTCACCGGCGACGTTTCTGCGCGGGCTGAACCTCAACGGGCCGGCGGTCACGATCGACGGCAACCGCTGGGAAGGCAAAGACGCGAAGCAGTACGTCTGCAAGGACAAGGGGTTCGACAGTCAGAACGTCGAACTGCTTCCGCCGACTGATGCCGATCGCGCGACGATGCTGCGTTCCAGTCGCTGGGGCGGAAATCGCGTCGAACTGTCCGGGATCCCAAATGGTCGCTGCACCGAATGGCACTGCCGGGGATTTTTGCAGAGATCAGCGCAGCAGCGAACCTCGCAGGCATGGCTGCGTTTGTTTTTTGTG
>JAQBVJ010000070.1 GCA_027623235.1 Planctomycetota bacterium | reverse complement strand
AATTCGCCGGTCACCCAGCTCCCTCCCTGCTACCGCCATCTCCGGCGATCACTGCCGCAGCAGCGTAGGTAATTGCACCGGACCGTGAACGGTTACAGGTCGATGTGATCAGTAGGGCATTGGTCGACGAGACCGCCCCGAATCCGTTCCATGTCACGCCGTCGGTCGAATACTGCCAGGTGCCGTTGCCGGTCGTGGCCGTAATTGCCAGACCACTGTCGGCTCCGTTGTCGACATCCGCCCAGCTCGCTCCGGACAGGATCGCCGAGGCCAGCGTTCCGGATGACGTGGTGTCTTCATTGGTCCCGGTCAGATTGTGCGTGTAGCCGTTGGTGATTGTCGGGGCGTCGTTGACCGGAGTGATCGCGATGTCGCGGGTTTGTGTGTTGCTGTTGGCGTCGCCGTCGTTGACCGTGAAGCTGATCGTTCGTGTCAGCGCCGAAGGATTGTCGCTGGTGTTCTCATAGGTGATGCTGCGAATGGCCGCTTCGTACTGAGCCAATGTTGCCGAACCGGTCAGTGTCAGCGTCCCGCCAACCAGATTGCCGGTGATGCCGTTCTGGTTGGTAAATGCCAGCACATCTTCAGCACCGGCGTAATTGCCCGTGATCTGCACCACGGCGGATTCGATGTTCGTATCGTCCACGTCGGTGATCGCCAGCGTCGATGTGATCGCCACCGGGCCGTCGTTCTCTGTATAAGCCAGTGCAGCCCCTTCGATCGTCGATTCGACCGGCGCGTCGTTGACGGTGACGTTGGCAACAGTGGTGCTGCCGCCAAGGCCAGGATCGCTATTCGAGGTCGATCCCTGGATCGTGAAATTGCCAGTGCCGTTGAAATCGGCGTCGGGCGTGAACTTCAGTCCGGCGTTGCCTTCGGCGAAGGTGATGAACGAGCCGTTGGTGATTTGCGTCACGCCATCGTTTTGGTAGAGCGTACCGCTGGTGATGCCCGTGATCTTGAAGTGAGTGACTTCCGCTCCATCAGCCACATTTCGGGAAAGAACCAGACCGCTGCTGGTTTGGGTATCTTCGTTGGTTGTCGCGTTGGTAACTGAAGGCGTATCGGCAACTGGATTGACGACCAGGCTGGCTATATCGCTGGCTGTGGAGAAGGCCGTGGTGCCGCCCGTTGCTCCGCCAGCAAGCGAAATCTGCACATTGTCGAAGTTAACATCCTGCCCCGGTCCACCAAATCCGGCGGTAATGCCGAAGCGGAGGACCATATTGTCGGTCAGTGCCAGATGGTCTTGCAAGTTGAAACCACGGCTGCCGCTGAAATTGGTGCCGGGGTCATTAATGAACTGAACTTCTTCAAGTCGCACCCAGGTGGAGCCTCCGTTGTTGGATATATCAAAGGCGAAGAAGTCGTTGCCCGAAAAGGCATAGCCATCATACGTGAACGTCAGCGTGGCGGATGATGCTCCGTCGGTACTGAACGAGCGCTGGATGCTCTCAAATCCGCCGCCATCCTGGTTGTTCAAGTGCAGCTTGCCGGATTCGACTCGGATGTTGCCGGTGCTGGCCGATCCGTTGTCATCGGTTTCGATCCAGTCAGAGGTCCAGTTCGAAGACCCGTCATTGTTGGAGTAGGCGATAGTGCTGAATTGGTCCGCGACAGTGCTCGTCAGGTTTGCTGTGCCACCGTTCGTACCGCTGGTCTGGTCCCAGGCGCGGAAGGTGATGGCGTTGGTCAGCGTGCCATTCCAGTTTGCATTGGGCTGGAAGTAGATTCGTGTACTCACATCGGCAGCGAGCAATCGGGCGTCGCTCTCGCTGACGGCCCCGAATGAGTTCCATGTCGCGCCGTTGTCGGTCGAGTACCACCATGATCCGAAGGTCGAATCCACTGCTGTGATTGCAATGCCCAGCAGTGCACCACTGTCTGGGTCGGTGACGTTGTCAACTTGACCGGCCGGCGAGGCAAAGTCCACCAGGCTCGAAACCAGCGTTCCTACGGCCCCCGAGGGCGCGCCAGAGTCCTCGTTCTGGGCCGTCAGGGCCGGGCTCTTGGTGTCGTCCAGCACCGGCGCGTCGTTGACCAACGATGCGACGACGTTCTGTGCGAACTCGGACGTCTCGATCGGAGCATCACCGGTGTCGAGCCGCGAAACGGTCGCGCTGATAGCGCTGCCGGCCGAGATGGTGGCCGTGAATGTCGGTGAGAATGACGCATTGCCTAAGCCATCCGTCGTCACGTCAGTGACGCCGATCAGCATCTGCCCTTCGCCATGCCCGGTGCCGTCTCCTGTCGCATTGGAATAGAACTCGATGCGAAAGCTCGTTGACGCCGTGCTGTTGAGCGTTCCGGAGATGGTGATCTGTGTCCCGGTGGTGACGGCACTGGTCAGAACCGGGAAGTTTTGCAGGCTGTTGGCGCCGGTGTCGCCGTCACCGCTGTCGTTTGCCGTTACGCCGGCCGTACCCAGATTGATGCCCAGCAACACGTTCGAATGAATCGAGTTGCGAACGATGGCGTTGGTCGCGCCATTCACCACATTGACGCCGTTGTGATCGTTGAAGGCGATCAGATTGCCCGCTCCGGCGACCTCGCCGCCGATGGTGTTGCTGTGAGCACCGTTGGTCACCAAAATCCCATCGAGAGCGTTGCCCAGATTCAGCATCCCACTGGCGTCGGTGCCGATGAAGTTGCCAGCCACAGTGATGGTTTGCGTTCCGCTATCAGATATTCGGATCCCCGCCCCGTTGTTTCCGGAGATAACATTGCGGTGCGCTGCCGTCGTGCCTCCGATCGTGGTCGCGCGAGCACCGCCAAACAGCGAGATGCCGCCTGCACCGTTGGCGATTGCCCCCGTGCCTGCCAGGTTGAGACCGATCAGGTTGGAAACGATGACCGTTCCTGTGGTGGTCGTGCCATTATTGCCGTCGACGATGATCCCATAACTCGTATTGCCCGAAATGATGTTGCCTTGGCCAGTTCCCGTCCCGCCAATCTCTGTTCCCTGGGCACCGTTGTAGACGACCACACCATACCGGGCGTTGCCGATGGCCGCCGTCCCAGTCGCATTGGTTCCGATAAGGTTTCCATAAATTTTGTTGTTATTGGTACCACTGCCACCGATTTCGATCGCGTCCGAGTTTGTGCCCGTATTCCCCGAAATCACGTTGCCCTCACCAAGCGTGCGGTCACCACCAATCGTGTTATTGTTGGCTCCGCCGCCAATCTTGATGCCGTCGTTGGTGTTGCCCAGAGCCGCTGTTCCAGCCGCATTGGTGCCAATGTAGTTGCTGGTGATGGTGGCCAGCGTGGTGCCGGTGTTCCAGAGAGAGATTCCGCCCTGCGTGTTTCCTGAAATCAGGTTGCCGTCGATAACCACGCTGCTGGAGTTGTCGATCTCGATACCGTACCAGGAATTGCCGCGAATCAGTGTCCCAGCGCTGTTGGTGCCGATGTAGTTGCCGCGGATGACCGTTCCGCTGGATGAAGAAACCCAAATGCCGTTTGTGCCGTTGCCGGAGATGATATTGCGTTCCAACTCATCATTGGAACCGTCACCATTGGATCCGATGATGTTATTAGTTCCAGCGTTATAGACCGCGACGCCATGTCCGTTATTGGCCCTGACGGTCGTGCCATCGGCCGCCAGTCCCACGATATTGCCGTAAACCCAGTTGTTGTCGCTGTCGGTATTGCGAATGACGATGCCATCGCCCCCGTTGGAGCCGACGACGTTGAAGCGGACGATGTTATTGTCAGCGTTCTCGGTTACCAGAATTCCATCGTCGGCATTACCAGCGGCATTGCCAGACGTGTTGATCCCGACCCAGTTGTATTCGATCAGGTTGTTGTCTCCAAAACCTGGCGAACCGTCGATCTCAAGTCCTTCGTCATTGAAGTTAATGACAGAGAAGCCTCGAATGGTGCTGTCATTCGTTCGCAGAATCAATGCGCCGGAAGTACCCGTCGCTGCCGCGCCATCGAGCGTGATGAGCGGGGTTGATGTATAGCCACGCTGCGTTGTCGCGTCGATGACGACGGGGTCGACGATAAAATCCAGTCCCGTACCATTAGGGTTCGGTCCGCTGGTTCCGTTGACGCTGATCGTGGCCGTGCTCCAGGTCAGGATATCAAAGGCAATCAGATCAGGAACGCCGCCGGAATTGGCCGTATTGTTGGCGGCCAAGATCGCTTCCCGCAGCGAGATATGATTGTCGCCACCGCGATTGGCTTGCAAATTGGCGATCGAACTGGTGTCGCCGCCGGTGTTGTCGGCATTGGTGGTAACGACCAAGACGCCGGTCGAAGTCGCCGTGACCTGCTGACTAAACTCCGATGTGCTGCCGTAACTGTCTACGCCCCAAACCACGGTGGCAGTCGCCGTCACACGGTCGCCCGCGTTCAACCAACCGGCGACGGTGGCATCAAACGACGCATTGCCCGATCCATCGGTCGTGACCTCGATCGCCCCCAACAACGTGCGCCCACCGCCATAGCCGCTGCTGTTCTGCTCGCCCATGATGTTATTAAAGAACTCGATGCGGTAATTCGTGTTGGGATTCGAGTTCAGCGACCCGATCACGCGCGTCCCGTCCGGGGTGGAGTGGGCGGATGTCAACACCGGAAAGTTTTGTAGATCGTTCGGACCTGAGTCGCCGTCGCCGGTGTCATTGAGAGTGACGCCGTTTTCGCCGAGGTCGATGTCGAGGCTTCCACTGCCGTTCGAGTGGATCGTGTTGCCGAGAATGCTGTTGCCGGTTCCCGCACCACTGGCCAGTCCGATGCCGCGATTACTGTTGAACGCGATCATGTTGCCTTCACCCGTATTCGTTCCACCGATCAAGGCGCCCGTAACGCCCGTGTGAATCCGAATCGCCGAGGCGCCGCCACCTCCAATGCCGCTGGTCCCAGTCACATCAGGTCCGATGAGGTTGCCCTGAATCACAAGATTTGTGGACGCCGCGCCCGTGACAAAAATCGCGTCCTGCACATTTCCGGAGATCAGATTGCCGGTGCCGGACCCGCCGATGGTTGTGTTCCCGGCGTTCGCCAGCCGGACGCCCTGCTGGCCGTTGCCGATCGCCGCAGTGCCGTCCGCATTGGTCCCAATTCGGTTGTGCTGAATCGTGGTGCCGTCCGCATCGTCGATTCGAACTCCTGAGTTCGTATTGCCACTGATGACGTTGCCATGGGCCGCAGTGGCGCCGCCGACCGTGTTGTCATTGGCGTTGTTGTCAATCCAGATACCGCTGCCGCCGTTGGAAATCGAGGTTGTACCGGCCGCATTCGTGCCGATGTAGTTCCCTGCCACAACGTTGCCGGTGGCACCGGCGCCAGTGATGTAGACGCCGGAGTTGTTTCCGGAAATCACATTGCGGTCGGCGGCGGACGTGCCGCCAATGGTGTTGTTGGCGCCAAGGATCCGGATACCCTGGTTCGTGTTGACTTCTCCTGTACCTGCATCGTTTCCGTTGGCGTTCAATTGTCCGATGTAGTTGCCGACAATCGTATTGCCATCCGAACCGGCCTGGATCTCGATGCCGTCGCCGCTGAAATCGCGAATGACAAAGCCGCGAATCGTCGTTCCGTCAGCAGTGCTGGTCAGCACGAAGCCGTCACCGGTAAAGCTATTGTTGCCATCGAGAATGATCGCCGGGCGATTGCTGTTGGCAGCAAAGCTATCATCGGTCGTCGCGTCAATGGTGACAGCATCGGTGATCGTCAGGCTGGAGCCAACGTTGATCGTATGCACGCCGGTACCGGCAATGGCGAACTGGATCGTATCATGCCCTGCCAGCGCGTTGGCATCCAGAATCGCCTGTCGCAGCGACCCGGCTCCTGAGTCATTCGTGTTGGTCACCGTGAACGTGTTGAGCAGACCATGCCATTCAGCCTGCACGGTTTGACTGAAGGCGATCTGCGATTCCAGATCACCAATCTGAAATTCCAGATCCCAGTCGCCCCCCAGAGTGGACGCTCCGGTGTCGTTGGTACTGCCCGCGACGTCGGCTCCGGTCAGCGTCTGCACGCCTTCCAGCAGAGTCCGACCGGACTCGCTCCCCGCCAGATCGCAACCGTAGAACAGCAGATCGCCGCCGCTGTCCAGCGAATTGCCCCAGCCGGCAATCTCCCCGGCATAGCCTCCGAGGTTGTCGAGGCTCAGCCATGTCGCCCCCAGCTTGACCGCTCGATCGGTTCCGTGGGTCACAAAGTGTACGGCATCCAGGTCGCTGCGTTCCGCCAGTGCTTCGGAAATCTGCTCGATGCCGTCGCGCGAGTTCTGCAGCAGCACGACTTCGAATTCCCGCGTGGGATCATCGTTGGACCAGAGGTCATCCAGCAGTTGCTGATAGTCTTCGACGCTCGTATCGACGAAAACCACTTCATGACGGATCGATAACTCGGATCCGGTCAGTGACACCCCGGCCGGCTCGATGCCGACCAATGAAGGGGGATCAGACTGCCAGTTTGTCGACAGTTGATCCGCAGTGGATTCGCCGGAGGGTTGCGCCGATTCTCTCTGAGTGGTCTCGATTGAGCCCAGTTCGCCGTCGAGTTCCCCGTTTCCACCCAGCAACGCCGTTCCTGTGTTGTCGATGCTCGCCACCGTGTCGGCACCAGTGAGCAACTGCACCGCGCCGAGCAGTGTGAGACCATCTTCGCTCGACGCCAGATCGCAACCGTAAAACAGCAAGTCCGCCTCGGAATTCAAAGCGTTGCCCCACGAGCCAATCTCGCCCGCGTAGCCCGCCAGGTTGTCCGCCGTCAGCCAGGTCGATCCCAGCTTGACGGCTCGGTCGGTCCCTTGAGAGACAATGGAAATCGCATCGATGTCCGTGCGAGCGGCGAGGGCCTCGGTGATCTGGTCGACGCCATCCCGCTGGCCGGAAAGCAGGACCACCTCAATCTGACGTGACCCTTCGTCGAGCGACCTGAGATTCTCAAGGAGCTGCTGGTAGTTCTCGACGCTGGTGTCGAGGAAAACGAGTTCACTCGGGACGGCCTGAGAGGCGTCCGCCGGTGTGGCAACCACGTCGTCGACCGAGCCACTGTCCGTGGATGTCGCGTCGGTCTGCGTCGACAGCATCTGATCGAGCAGGCTCGCGGCGATGGACTCTGTAGAAGGAGCACCCGTCGGCCCTGCCGTGCCGGGTTCGACTGTGCCCGCCTCGGCGTCCAGCATCGCGGTATCAACTGCCGCCGCCACTGCGGCAGCCGGCGAGGCGCTCAGCAGGACCCGTTCTTCCAGTTGGAACAGATCGAGGGGTTGGGCGGGTCGTTCGTCCTGTGCTCGTGGGAGCACTGCCCGCAGCTCGTTCAGGAGCTCGCAGATTCGCAGACGAGTTGTTTTACGCAACTTCTGAAGAGGCATCGTTTACTCACGGGTAGAGAATCACTGCGCAAGACTTCGCTTCCTGTGAGCTCGACACACCTCTTACCCAGGCATGACTCGACCGACCCGGACGATTCGGGAAGGAGGGGAAACCGCGGAGAACTTCCCGTCTGATGCAGTCATTCCCGGCAAAGGAATCGTGCCCGCTGCATCGCGGTTGCCGACCATTGGGATCGTGCGAAGCGATCCGACTGGCGCAGCTGTGATCGTCAGCGCGGTACGGAGTCGTCCCTCAATGCGCAGCAAAAAGCCCGAGCTCGCGGCGCGAGGCTCGGGCGAAATTGAATGGGGCGGCGCATTTCTGATTCGACAGGATGACCGCTCAGCGGCTGGCCGCAAAGTCGATAATCAACAACTGCCCGCCACGATGCTTACGGTCCGTGCCGGTCACAAACAGCTTTGAGTAATCGCGGCTGAAGGCGAGGTTCTTCACGATCGTGTCCGGGCAGGCGAAGCTTGTTTGCCAGTCACCGTCCGGCCCGATGACTTCGATGCGGGACATGCCTCGGTGAGCAACGTACAGCCTGCCTTCGCGATCGACCGCGAGTCCGTCGACGAAGTTGTCGGAGTCACCCGACTCGCTTCCAGGAAGTTTGCAGAACACTTCCACAGGACCGAGCTCGCCGGGCGAAAGAACTTCGAATGCCACGACGCGGTTGTTCTGACTTTCGGCGACGAACAGTTTCGTTCCGTCGGTCGAAAGCGCGATGCCTTCCGGAAAGGCCAGCTTCTCTGCCACAACACTCACCGTCCCGTCCGCCGCAGCGTAATGAACTTTGCCGATCGCGTTTCTGATGCGAGCGTAGCCGGGATCGGTGAAATAGAAGCCGCCGCCTGCGTCCACAACCAGATCGTTGGGAGCCCGCAGGAAGAAGTCATCGCTTTTCGTCACGACTTTGCGAATCAGCTTGCCGTCCTTGTCCAGGTGCAGCACCGCCCGCTCGCTGGCATCGCAGATGAGGTGCGTGCCGTCGCGCAGGATTGCGTGGCCGCGTGGAGCTCCTGTTTTCGCCCAGTGAGTCACCTCGCCATCGAGTTTCACTTTCGAAATCGAATCGCGGTGCGACACGAAGGCCGTTCCCTCTGAGTCAAACACAATGCCATCGGCGGTCCCGCCGAATGACGCGATTTCAACGCCCTTGACCGAGTTTTTGTTTTGAGTCTCCGGCAGTTTCGGCAGAGTCCCGTTCGGACTGCGGATCGACGCGACGGCACGCGATTCCGTCGGCTCGTCGAGCGACGGCAGAGGCAACCCGGACCCCAGCGGGGTGTCCGCCGGAGTCGGCTGCGCCGGTCCTGGAGTGATTTCCGGCAACTCAATGAATGGTCGGCCGTTCCTGCTGCCAGCCGTCTTTTCGATCGGCACTTCAAACTCCGGCAGTTCAAGCGACTCGTCTGGCCCTTCTTCTGTTGCGGCCTTTGGCTTCGCATCGTTGCCAGTGGAACGGGCTGGAGCTGGAACGGTGGCCTCGCCGGACCCGCTGAACGGGATCGAATTGTCGACGGGTTTCGTCGGCTTCGCTTCGACCGGCTTCGCGACTGTTGGTTTGGTTTCTGACGGCAGAACTTCCGGCGTCGTTTGTTCCGGAAGAGTTCTGGTGTCGGGCTTCTCAACAGACTGTGGCGCGACGGGTTTCGTTTCTTCCGCAGGCGAGTCTTTCGCCAGAGGCTGAAGCAGCAACGAATCCGGCAGCCGAGGCGGAAGTGAATCCGGAACCGGCAGCGGCTCTTCGCCAGCGTTGGGTGGCAAAGTCAAAGGTCCCGTCGACTCGCCCGGCTTTTCCGGCTCTGAGATCAGCGGCAGCGTCTCGGTCTTGATCGTTGCGAGCGGTGGTGGTGCGGTCGGCGGTCCGACCGGATCCGTCGTGGTGGCGACTGCCTTTTCCTCTTCAACTGGCGTTTCCTCTTCAAAGGTCGGCTCCTCGAACGGAGGCTCGATCGGCTTCTTGATCGGAGTCTTTTCTGTGCCGCTCGCAACGGTGTCGCTCACAACGGTGTCTCTCGCAACAGAGTCCGGCAGTGTTGGCGGAGTCGTCGATGCGGTTGGCTTCGACGGATTCGGTGTGGCGTTACCGGCAGCCGCATCCGCGGGTTTCTCTCCGGATTCGCCGACAGCCGTTTCGCCAACGGAGTCGTTATCGGGTTTCGTGTCCGGCGCAGCGACCTTCACGTCCGGCTCAAAGTTTGGTTCAGACCCGGGCGGGACGGAATTCGAATCTTTTGACGGTTTCGTGTCTGCCGATTTCACGTCGGGTGCCGGTGCGGGCAACTGTGGAATGTCTTCATAAGGTAGCGCGGGGGCTTGCGGAATCGGCTCGAACGCGGGAGACGGGCCGGACGTCGAATCAACGGGGGCGAGGTTCTGCGCGCTCTGGCATCCAGAGAGACCGACCACGAGGGCTGCCGTCAAAGCAAGAGGAGACGTCCGTTTTACCCAGCGTCGAAAATCCATCATGGTCCGTGACTCCGTTTCCGCGATCGGGCGCGGCTGCCCTTCAATCTGACCTTGTCGGCGACCAATCCTCGGAAACGAGTCAGATCGCGGACCGCTCCGCTAATCACGCGAAGCCACAGAACTCAACTTCGGCAACTGTCAAACGAATGACCGCATCGAACGTCGATTTCGATGCGGCATCCCTGTGAGTTCGCGCAGTCGTCCTGTCCACACTGCCTGGCACTGAACTGCCGGAGAGTCGTCTCGCGTCTGCTGAGCGAGTCCTGCCTGCGATTCTGCTGCGGATGCGGCATCAGCAAGTTGTGCCGGGCCCGCCACGACGCGGAATCCGGCAGAACCGGAACGACACGCACAATCAGCCGGGCATTGAGGTACGTCGTGATGGTTTTCCACCTGCAGGACCGTATTCTCCCGTCGATCCTTCGTCCTGGACCTGGTTCCGCTTCGGTGGTTCAGTTTCGAGTGATGAACTCATCCATGTTGAGCATCACCCGGCAGGTCGCAGTCCACGCGGCTGACTCGGCCGGCGACGTTCCCTCGACGACGTAGCTGCCGACAAGTTTCTTTGCGTCGTCGGGATGAGCCTCGTACCACTGGCGAGAAGCGTCGAGAAGTGAGGCAAACTGTCCTGCCTCTGACCCGGCCATCGGCCGCGACACGCAGCTCTCAAACGCGAGGTTCAATCGCTCCTTATCGGAGAGATTTTTCACTTCGAGAATCTGCTTCCCGAGCGACTGTGCGGCTTCCGTGAAGACGACATTGTTGAGCAGAATCAGCGCTTGCAGCGGCGTGTTCGACGTCTGCCGATCAACGCAGGTTGTGTTCGCGTCCGGGCAGTCGAACGTCGTCAGGTTCGGGTGCGGCGAGGTTCGCTTGAAGAACGTGTACATGCCGCGGCGGAACTGATCCTCGCCCTGGCTGGTGTTCCACTTGAAGTTGCCGGCGTAACTCAGCTCGGTGACGCCAGGCGGCAGCGGTGGGAAGACGCTCGGACCGCCAATCTTTTTCGAAAGCAGACCGCTCACGCTGAGACTGAAGTCACGAATGATCTCTGCTTCGGCCCGCAGTCGATTCTGCCGGGCGAGCAGGGAGTTTCGTGGATCAACCTCCAGCAGTTCGCTGCGATGCGTTGAGGACTGCCGATACGTCGCCGAGGTCACGATCAGCCGGATCAATTCCTTGCGGCTCCAGCCGAGGTTGCCGCGAAACTCATCCGCCAGCCAGTCGAGCAGTTTCGGGTGCGAGGGCTTTTCGCCGCGGACACCGAAGTCGTTCACCGTCCGCACAATTCCCTGGCCGAAGAGGTGCTTCCAGACGTAATTGACGGTCACTCGTGAAGTCAGCGGGTTTTCCGGCGAGACGATCCACGTTGCCAGATCGAGCCGGTCGCCGATCTTCTCTCGTGGCTTGAGCGGGTTCAACGTGCCCAGGCCCGCGGGAATAATTTCCAACTCTTTGATTGGCTGCAGAAACTCACCACGTCGCAGGACGTAGGTCATCCTGGGGTTTGCTTTCCGCTGGTTGATCACACGAACGCTCATGACGGGTTCTTTCGGAGCAGCCTTCTGGTGAGCCTCAACACTGGCGACCACTTTCTTTGTCGCTTCGTGAACCGTGGCGAACCAGTCGAGAATCTCCTGCGACTGCTCGGGTTTGCGGTCCGCCGGATCAATGTCGAGTGCCGCGAGCACGTTCTTCGGGATGCCATCTTTCGGATCGGAACCGGCTCTCACTTGAACCCGGAATTTCCCGATCGAGTGCTGGCCGCCGTACTTCTGGTCGAGCACCACCTGGATCCAGTTTTCGCCCCTCGTGGTGAGCGGTTTCTCTGTCATGAAATCCGCGTGATGCGGCTTCGACATCTGAGGCGAAATGGCCCAGCCGGTTTTCATCGGGTCTCCGTCGATCGCGTTCTGTGCCGGGAACATCGCCTGAGAAAAATCGGCTGTTCCCGATACCAGTTTGACCGCGTCGTCCTTCGCCAGCTCTTTCTTCCCGCCGAAGTAGACACGCAGATCGCTCAGCACAAAGTTGCCGTGCGGAGTTCGACCCGGACCTTTGCTCGGCAGCCGATCGTCGGTGAGCGTTTCGACGCGAATTGCAGAGATCGGTTGCGAGGTCTCAACAACGCGAGCGGTTAATGTGTACTCGTCGGTGTCCGGTACGTCGCCTTCCACCAGGTAGGAACCGTCGTCCTGCCGAGTGAATCTGGATTTTGAAGCAGCTTCGAGTTTCTCGAATTCCAGCGTCTGCCAGCCGATCGGCTTGTCGCCGGTCTCAGCGACGCGCTTGCGGAAGTCAGCTTCCCACGGAATCAAAGCCGGCTTAAGTGACTCCTTCGCCGCGGCCAGTTCGGCGTTCAACAGTCGCAGCTTCACGTCGTGCGTCGCCTTTTCGGCCTCGTACTTCTTCATCGCCTCTTCGGATGTCGGCACGTTCGTGTTCGACTCATCGCCGTTATTGAGGAAGGCGAAAATCTGGTAGTACTCCCGCTGAGAAATCTCGTCGTACTTGTGCGAATGGCAGCGGGCACATCCGACTGTCAGGCCGAGCCACACGGTGCTCGTCGTTTCGGTCCGGTCAAAACACGCTTCGATGCGAAACTGTTCCTGATCCGTGCCGCCTTCCGTATTGGTGAGTGTCTGCCGGTGAAACGCGGTCGCGAGTTTCTGATCGACCGTCGCGTCGGGAAGTAGATCGCCGGCAAGCTGCTCGATCGTAAACTGATCGAACGGCAGGTCGCGGTTAATCGCATCAATGACCCAGTTCCGCCATCGCCAGGCGTTGGGGCGGGCGTTGTCTTTTTCGTAGCCGTCCGAGTCTGCGTAGCGAGCCATGTCGAGCCAGTGCCGGCCCCAGCGCTCACCGAAATGAGGCGACTGCAGAAGACTGTCGACAAGATTCTCGTATGCATCTTTTGACTTGTCGTTAAGAAAAGCCTCGACCGCTATCGGTTCCGGCGGCAGGCCGAGCAGATCGAAATAGACTCGCCGGATGAGTGTCCGTCGATCCGCCTCGGCAGAAGGAGCGATCCCTTTCTCTTCGAGCCGTGCGAGCACGAACGCGTCAATCGAGTTTCGCGCCCAGGCTTTGTTCTTCACGACCGGCTCTTTGGGCCGCACGACCGGCTGGTAAGACCAGTGCGAGTTCTTCTTCGTACCGGCATCATCGGGTTCCGGCCATGTCGCTCCCTGGTCGATCCAGGCTCGCAGAATGCCGACCTGAGTTTTCGTCAGCTGATCGCCTTTCGGGGGCATGACGATGTTCTCATCGATGCCGGCGACGTAGCGGATCAGCAGGCTGTCGGCACTGTTTTCCGGCAGAATGCTCGCGCCCCCGTCGCCGCCAGCCAGCGCGGCGGCCTGCATGTCGAGCCGGAATCCGGCTTCCTGTTTCTCGCTGCCGTGACAACTGAGACAGTGCTTCGCAAAGAGCGGTTTCACGTCTTTGACGAAGTCGACCTTTCGGTCAACCGCCGGCGGAAGTTCGTCTTCGGCGATCGGAGCGCGAAAGGAAGAAGCGATGACGAGGACAGCGACGAGGGCGGGAGATCTCATGACTCGGTCCTGAGGTCTGGTTTGAGGGTGATTTGGATTTCGGCAATGTCGTTTAACGTCGAGCCGGAGGCGAGAATCAGGTCGTAGCGGCGAATCCGTATCAAAACCGATCGTGGCGGCGCGAACGCGGCCAACGATCGTTGCCGCCGCGACCGAAGTTCTCGCCTTTGGCTCGACGTTAAACGACACTCGGAGTAAGCCTTCAACAATCAACACGGCCAGCATCGTACCGAAATTCGAAACCGGCAACACGTCCGCGACGACTGACGATCGCCCTCGCCGTTGTTATCATTCCCTCTGAATTCAACCGGAGGAATTTCGATGAGCGATTTTTTGAAGCGTACGGTCTTCCACGATTGGCATGTCGCCCACAACGGACGGATGGTTGAGTTCGGCGGCTGGGACATGCCGGTGCAGTACTCAACGATCGTTGAGGAACACAACGCGGTCCGCAACAAAGCTGGCCTGTTCGACATCGCTCACATGGGGCGGCTTGAGTTCACCGGGCCGGAAGCGTGCCGGTTCCTCGACTGGATTCTGACTAACGACGTCACGAAGCTCGAAGTCGGCCAGGTGCGTTACTCACTCGTCACGAATGAGCAGGGCGGAGTTCTGGACGACGTGCTCGTGTACCGGTTTCCCAATCGCTACATGCTCGTCGTGAATGCGTCGAACCGGGAGAAGATCGTCAGTTGGATCACGCAGCACCTCGGCGGGTTTGACGTGCGGTTTAAGGATTTGACGCTGACTCACGCGATGCTCGCGATCCAGGGTCCGCTGGCCACGCGGGTCATGGCGGCGCTCGACTGTGGTGTCGCGGACTCACTGGGCTACTACTCCGTCACCGATTCCGAAGTGCTCGACGAACCCGCGGTCGTCAGCCGAACCGGCTACACGGGTGAAGACGGGTTCGAAATCATCGTGGCTAATGAGATCGCAGGTTCGCTCTGGCACCGCGTAGTCGAAGCGGGTGAGCCGATCGGACTGCAGGCTGCCGGACTGGGTTGCCGCGACACACTGCGACTGGAAGCCGCGATGCCGCTTTACGGGCACGAACTGAACGAGGACACAGACCCGATTACCGCGGGACTCAACTTTGCCGTGAAGCTGAAAGCGGCAGACTTCATCGGCCGCTCGGCGTTGAGGACGGTCCAACTGATCGGTCGAAAAAAGACACGAATCGGCATCGAACTGACCGGCCGCCGCATCGCCCGCGAAGGAGCCGCCATCCTCAGCGGCGGGTCGACCATCGGCGAAGTCACTTCAGGAACGTTTTCGCCGACGCTTGAGAAACCGATCGGAATGGCCTACGTCGAAAACGACTTCGCCAAAATCGGCACGCCCCTGGAAGTCGATATCCGAGGCAAAAGGGAAGCCGCCACCGTCGTCGCGCTGCCGTTTTACAAACGAGCGACGACGTAGTCCCTGGCGGCAGAGTCAGGCTCCTGCCGAGCGGTGAATCTACTTGCTCGGCGATTCCACGGTGACCGCCATGACGACGGGCGCTGATCGGTCCTGGCCTTTGACCAGTTCAATCCGCTCAATCTTTTCTGACCGCCCTGGCGAGATCGCAAAGTAGCGCAACTGCTGACCTCGCAGCGCGAAGGCGAATTTCGATTTCGGGACGTCGAAGCGACCGATGTAGTCGGCAAAGTGCTGGCCGTCGTACAGTGAGTGATCTTCCGTCGTCGAATCCTCAAAGTGCAGCCGAACGATCATCGTGACCGGTCCCTGTTCGCGCGGGCTCTTGGCTCCCCACCCGCTGACACCGCTCAGAAAATGAATCGCCTGCGCCGACTTTCCGCAGGGCAGAGAAACCGACTTCGGCATCCGTGGCGGAGTGGTCCCCTGCGGGCCGTTGAGCAGGATGACGTTTCTCACCGTGTCGCCCTGCGGATCGACCAGTTGGAACGGAACTCCGGCAAACGTCTTCGGATCCCAGTCGGGAAACACAAGCCGCTCAACGGTCGAGCCTTCTGCAAAGAACATCCCTTTCGTGCTGACAATCGTCGCATGATCTGAAATGTCGATCGGTGAGAACTCACCGCGCGGCTTCGCTGTCGGAGGAGCCTCCTGAGCACAAACCAGCGAAGCGGCTGCGATGCTCAAAACTGTCAGGAAGGCCGTTCTGGTCTCGCGCATGGACATGGCAGTTCTCACGGACTCTGGAAGTTTGCTTTCGAATATCCTATTCCAGTGGCTGCAACTTCGACAGCTCCACGAAATCAAGAAACGCAGAGGCATTCGATGAGGTTTTACTTCGCGATGTTCCTGGCAGTTGCCGCGACGACGAGCTTCGCTGCGGACCTCATCCCCGGCTCTGCCGAACAATGGCCCATGGCGAGCGGCCCAAACGGCTCGTGGACGGTCAAGACAACGAAAAAAGTGCCGGCAGTCTTCAGCGTCGCGCGAAACGAAAATGTTCTCTGGCGAACGCCGCTTCCCGAAGGCGGGCAGAGCGGCATCGCCGTCTGGCGAGACCGTTTGTTCCTCACTTTTAATAAGCCGCTGCCGGATGGAACTCCGACCAGCGAGGCGAAAGGGACCGACATCGTCGCGTGCTGCCTGGATGCGACCTCGGGGAAAATCCTCTGGCAGTCGCTCCTCGCCGGGACGAAGTCGATGCCTCACAGCGGAATTTTTTCGGACAACACCTCGCCGACACCGGTGACCGACGGCAGGCACGTCTGGTTCGTGAACGCGGGCGGGCGAATGTCGTGTTTCGATTTCGACGGCCACGAAGTCTGGACGAGGACGTTTGAGACACGAACGCGGCACAACGCGAAGAACGCCGAGCCGCTTCTGTACGGTGACTGGATTCTGCACGTCGAGATGCAGGACCCGGACGACCCGAAACGGCGTCCGATGAAGGCGAAACCGGGGGACCGAAACAGCTCTCCGGAAGACTGGCCGCTGACTTTCGTGCGGGCGTTTGACAAAGCGACGGGCAAACCGGCATGGGTCGCCGATGCGGGCGTTTCGATTCACAACACGCCGGCTCACGGGATCGCGCATGGAAAGCCGGCAGTCTTCTTTGGTCGAGGCGGCGGGCATGCTCCGCCGGAGAAGCCGTACGGATTCACGCTGGCAAGCCTCGATACCGACTCTCCCGGCAAGTCTCTGTGGCAGTACGACTCGCCCAGCGGCTACGCATTTTATGTGACGCAGTTTGATGAGCAGAACGCGTACTGCTTTGAGCCCGGCCGCCTTTGCGTGCTCAACCTCGAAACAGGAAACGTCCAGAAGATGATTCCGCTCAACGAGCACGTTGACGTCCGGACGTTCGATGAGGAAGCGATGCTGTGGCGGCCGAAACGGGACACGACGTTTTCTCCTGCCGCAACTGGAAAGCGAAACAAGCCGTACCCCACAAACCAGACGAACATCATCGTCAATGGCAAGTGCCTGTTCATGAGCTACAGCGGCCACAGCATCGGCCGCGTCGACATCGAATCGAGAAAGGTCGAGTACCTGGAGGTCCCCGTTCAGGTTGTTCGAAAACCAGGTATTCCGGACGAATTCCTCTGGGGCCGTCACATCGCGAGCGACTCGGCCAATTCTCGTGGCATGGATGTCTCGCCCGACAAGCGTGGAAAGGGTGACGGCTGGGGGCACGTCACATCGGCAAGTCCGATCGCGATCAACGATCTGGTTTTCTTCTCAACGATGATCGGCACGGTTTACGTCATCGATTCTTCGGTTGAGGAATTTGACGAGGCAGCCCTCGTTTCGGTCAGCGACCTTGGCGAGGCGGGAAAGACGTGGAGCCTGAGTTCGCCGAACTACGCCAACGGACGGCTCTTTCACCGCAGCTTGAAAGAAGTCGTCTGTATCGGCGACTGATCCGCACGAGCGGTCAGGCAGTCGCAGGGTCATCGCTCCGTCAGTCCGTGCAGCGTGTTGCCGGCCCGAACGATCAGGAAGCCAGAGCCGATCTGGACGTCGTCGAATTCGACGCGACCGGAGAATCGAATTCGCTGGACGAAGTCTCCAGTCCCAGCGTCGCAGAGGAGCAGGTCGCTGTGCGGACTGGCGGAGTCTTCGGTTGTGCCGAGCGCGAAAAGACTTTGCTCTGTGGCCTCAACAATTCGCCATGAGCCTTCGCCCAGGTCGCGCTGCCAATCGGCCGTGCCATCAAGGAGTGCAAAACGTTTCAGGAATCCGTCTGCTGTTGCGAAGAGCGCGGTCGTGGTGAGCGCCGTCATCCGGCGCGGGTCGTCGAGCGGCGTTCCAAGACGGACTCGCCAGAGAGGCGTGCCCGAACGGACGTCGATGCGTTCAGCCATGAAACCATTTTCGATCAGCACCGTGAACGGCGAGCCGTCGGCCAGCAACACCGGCGAGTTCAGGCCAATTCCGAGTTCCCGGAGCGACGAACGTTGCGAGGATTTGTCGCTCGCGAAACGGCGCAGGTTGAGCCGGTTGTTTTCAGAAATTCCTGCGACCGTCCAGCGGACTCCCGGTGACGCGATGCCGAGACCGGTCGTGACGCTCGCCTCGTCTTCATCGAAAATCAGCCGCCCACTGTTCGGCAGCGGCTGGGCCACGGCCAAACGGGCCTGCGGGAATCCCGTTCGGAGATCGAGCAGGAACGAATCGGCCAGCCCGTGAGGCTGAAAAAAACCGGTGGTTCCCGAGTGAAGAAACACCGAGTGCGAATGTCGAGTGGCCGAACTCGGAATGCCCGGCTGCTGGTGCCGCGGCGGAAATCGCCACAGCTCCTCACCCGATCCAACATCGAGGGCCGAGACCGACTCGTCCGCCACGCACAGCAGTCGCGGTGAGCCGGCTTCGAATTCTGTGACGTAAAACTTCATCGGTTCGGGACAGCGAATTGACCAGAGAGCCTGACCGGTGTCCGCGTCCCGGGACTGCGCGGAATTTTCTCCAACAAGGATCAGGCCATCAGAAGACGTCACCGACTGAGTCTGCTCGCCGGAAATCAGAAACACGTGTAAGCCGATATCACCGGCAGCGGTCTTCCAGAGGGGAGTCCCCGTCGCGGCGTCGAAGCAGGTCAACGTTGAGTCCTGAATCAGCAATCGAGGCGGGCCACCTTTCTGCCCGCTCGCCCGAACGACGACTTTCGCGTTCTCGCTGATCGACCGAGTCCACGATCTTTGCAACAGGCGTCCGGGACGATTCGCGATCGGCGGCGCCGGCTGTCGAATCGGCCGCGGGCCGCCATCGACAAGTTTTTGATCTGTGGCCTGCCGCAGCACCTCGGTGACTGTTTCCCGAACCGGCTCGCCGTACTGAAGTGGCAGCAGCCAGGGTTCCTCGACGAGGCCGGTCTGTTCGGCGAAAACGCGAACGGCACGCTCGACCGTCCGCTGATCCGGTTCCGATCCGGCGAAGTCGATGATCGCTCGAATTCGCTCGGCTGGAGAAAACGCGCGAGGATGCGCGGCGGTCGTCAGCCAGGCAGTTTGAAAGTACGGCGGCTTCGCCGGTTCGGGACTCACGCCAGCCAGGGCGAGACTGGATCGGACCAGGCCTCGCGCGGAAACGTGCTCGAACTGAGCCCGACGTTCGGGAAGAAGTTGCGGCGAGGTGGCCAGCCTTAAAGCAGACCGGAACTGCGCAGCAGCCACATGCGGCTGAAAATTGTCTTCCGCCTGACGGGCACTGTGAAGTGCCCGCTGAATGGACTCGTCGGGCGAAACCTCTCCGAACTCGGCGTCTTCATTTTGTTCCGGTGCCGGTCCCGGTGCGTCGAGATTTTTCAACGCGGAGATCTGATCGTGTGTGACGACGAGCATCCGACCGCCGGCGATCAACAGATTTCCGCCTTCCAGGCCGTCGGACCGGGTCAACTGGAACCGCCGCAGAATCTCACCCGACCGGATCGAGACACGAACGATCTCGCTTCGTCTCGGCCAGTAGACGGAGTCGGCCGTGATGACTCCTCGACCATGAGTCCACGCGTCCGGATTCGGGTGCGCGATTTTCCAGGCGGTCCCACCGGTGAAAATGTCGAGCGCTGCCAGGTGGTTTCCGCTGACGATCAGTCGGCCTCGCACGACACCCAGCAGATGCCTCACCGGTTCGTCAGGACTGTTCTCGATCTGCCAGACAAGCTGTCCGGTCGTCGCGTCGAGAGCGAACAGGCGGTTCGCGTCGGTTGTCGCGGCAAAGACCATCCCGCCGTAATAGACGCACGGCAGCAGACCGTTTCTGGATGGATGATTGACATCGATCAGAGAGCTCGCCGGCTGTGCGGCGCTGGCATCGCTGTCGTAGGTGACAACCCAGAGGATCCGGCCGGTGTCCGCGTCGAGGCTCGCGATGGCTCCGGTGCCGGTGGCAAGAAACAGCCGGCCATCGCCGAGCGTCAGCAGCCGATGGTCCAGCAGGCTTGACGCGTCAAAACCCGGACTGAGGTTCGAGCAGACTCGCTGCTGCCAGAGCAGTTGGCTCGAGGCCGCATCGAAACACGCTACGGAAATCTCATCTTCCGGAGTTCCTCGCCGCGCGCTGACATACACGCGGCCGTTGTCGACGACTGGCGTGCCTTCGAACGACCAGGCAGTCGCTTCGGGTGAGGACGCGTCCGGGCCGAGGATGTCCGAGGTGACTCGAAAGACCAGCAACCCCTGCCCGCTCTCGATGTCGAGCCCGACGATCTCTGAAATCGCGCTGCCCTCGTGCGGCGAGCGGCGTGAAATGGGCGGCCCCATCCGAGCGTAAAGTCGCCCTTCGGCAACGGTCATTGTGTACCGCGCGATTCCGACGGGGTTCCGGATGATCCGGTAAGCGTCGTCCGTCGAGTTCGTGAAAATCCGCGTGCTTTCCTGGTCGGCATCGGGAAACACGATTCGCCGCTCGCCGTCGAGTCCGGGCAGTTCGACAGGGCCGGGCAGTTCGACAGGGCCAGGCGGCTCGACGGGTGGGTCAATCGAACCGTCCGGCTTCTCTTCTTTCTCTTTATCAGGATTTGCGGGTGCGGGCGTCGCCTCACCGCCTGAATCAAGCGGCCAGTTCGGGCTGCCTCCGGTGGCCAGATCGAGAGCGAAAATCGAATGGGACGTGCAAAGGTAAACCGTGTCGCGATACACGACCGGAAAGTAGTTCAGCAGTCGCTGGGATCCGCGGATTGCGGGAGAAGCCGGGCCGCGGAACCGGATTGGCGGAAGACGACGGCTCCACAATCGCGGGCCGGGCGAGTGCTCGCTCGCTGGAAGCGGGTTGCGTCCCGGCTCGCCGGCAAACGTGCGAACTTCGTCGGGGACTGCTCGGCCCAGGTGCCAGCCTCGGCTTTCATTGAGGGTCGCGTTAAGAATCTCGGACAGCCGCCCGGTCTGTCCGGCGAGCGTTCCTTCGGCCTCTGGATGAAGCTGTTTGAAGATGGCGAGTTCGCGGCTGGCCCGTTCGCCATCGCCTTCGAAAACCGTGCACAAAATCAGCCGAGCCTGCACGATGTCGGCCGCAAACGACGAATCGGGGTAAGTCAGGTACGGCGACTCGGCGGGCTGCTGACCGGCATCCTGCTGCGGTCGAGCCGGCGCGACAAGTAGTTGCCAGTGCTGCCGTGCGACCGCATATCGACCCTGCTCAAAGGCGAGGCTGCCCAGTCGCCACAACGCGTCGTCTCCGGTCGAGCTGTTGAAGGCGACCGAAACAACTCGCTCAAACAGTTCCGGGTCGAACGACTTGTCCGCCTGCTCGAACCACTCCGCCGCCTGGGGATCAATGCGCGCCCGGTAAACCGCGAGGCCCTCCGCCGGAAGGCGCGAGATCAGCAGATGGCAGAAGTCTGCGGCATTCCAGTAGCGACCAGTTTCAACCGGCAGCAGCGTGTCGCCGCTGGTTTCAATGAGCTGCTGCAGAATCGGGACGGCCTCACCCCATTCCTGTGCGGCGAGATGATCCTGAGCCGTCCCGAGCCGCTTCATGACCTGCGAGTCGGTCGCGATCGACACGGACTCACGGAAGATTCGTCGAGCCGGACCGCCGTCCTGCGCGGAGACCCGGGACACCGGCCGACCCGGAAGCACGGAACTCAGCAGGAGTCCTGCCAGGCAAACGCGAATCAGAGAGGACTTCGATCTGCTCACCGAACGCTCCTCATTTCATGTCGCGAAGCCGCGTGCCGACGAAGAAAATGACGATCCCAATGACCGTGCAGATCGGCATGACGATCAGCTTGAAGCCAAAGTTCAACTGATAAAGAATCAGCAGCGGCAGAAACGTCATCGCGGCAATCTGCAGCGTAATTCCAAGGTGATGCAGCATCGGATTTTGAATTTTGAAGTGACTGAAAAGCGAGGGATCGCGAAAGACCTCAGCGTAACCGGCAACCCGGTTCGAAGCTATTCCCCGGTTCGACGCTGTTCAACGGAGGTCTGTTACGCGTTTGCGGCTCGGCGGGAGCCTCGCGCTACGCGGCTCTCTGCTGGTGCATGTAGACGTCGCTCGACGGGTACGGGATGCTGAAGCCGCGCTGGTCGAAGCCCAGCTTGATCCGCTCGTTGAGATCCCACTTGACCGCCCAGTAGTCCTCAGTTTTGACCCACGGCCTGACGACGAAGTTGACGCTGCTGTCACCGAGCTCGCTGACGGCGACAACGGGTTCCGGGTCGACCAGGATGCGGCTGTCCGTGCGGACCAGCTCGTTGAGAAATGCTTTCACTGCTCGCAGGTCGTCTCCGTAACCACAGCCGACGACCAGATCGACCCGCCGCGTCAGCTTGGCAGAGTAGTTCACAATGTTGCCGCCGATGATCGATCCGTTCGGGACGATGATCTGTTTGTTGTCGCCGGTCCTCATCAGCGTGCTGAAGATGCTGATCGCTTCGACCGTGCCGGAGATTCCGGACGCCTCGACGAAGTCGCCGACTTTGAACGGCTTGAACAGGATGATCATGACGCCGGCCGCGAAGTTGGACAGCGAATCCTGCAGAGCAAATCCGACAGCGACACCTGCTGCAGCGACGATTGCGGCGAGCGATGTCGTATCGACTCCCAGGCGGTTCACGGCGAGCAGCACGATCAACGTCATCAGCAGAGCTCGGGCGAGGGCCGTCAGAAATTGCGACAGCGTCTCGTCCACCTTCGCCCGCTCAAGCACCTTGCCAAGCAGCGACAGCGCGACTCCGGCGACCCATTTTCCGACGTAGTAAACAGCGATCGCCGCCAGAATGTTAAGGCCGAGCGTCACTCCTTTTTCGGTGACCACTTTCGACACATCGTCGAGCATCTGCTGAGTCGAGTTCAGTTCATCGCCGTCCGCGGCGAGTAAAAATAGATTCATGAATTCCTCCTTGAAAAATATGATTCTCCAGCGGGCGAATCGGGCCCGCGATGGCTCAGCCGCGAGGATCGTAGCAGGAAAGCGGAAATCTCCATGAGACGGAAATCCGAACCGAATGAACTCTGTCAGGCGAACTCGGAACGAGTCGAGTCGAGCCGAGTCTTTGTTGAGTATCCGGAAGCGCATTCGGGAGAATCTCGCTCCTGAGCCTCGACACACCGTCCCGGGTCAGTAAAAACGAGCCTGATGCTCAGTTCAGAGTGAAAAAGTGTCAGAGCGAAAAGGTGGGGTCAGCATCCTGCTTGCCGACGTTCAGTGTGCGAACATCGCAAGCTGGAAGCTTACGCCACGGAAACTGCGACCCGTAAATTCAGCCCTGACAGAGCACTGGACACATCGCCGATTTCCCAATGAGTGCCACATTAACCGCAAGAGTTTGCCGTGCTTTCTCGACGTCCGTTTTTGATCGCTGTTGTTTTGTGCCTGTTTGCGGCGCGAAATGCCGAGCCCGTCCGGGCGGCTGATCCGACGCTCGTCGAACTGACCGGCGACACGATGGGGACTTATTATCGCGTCCTTCTTACGCGGCGGGACGGGCAGAAGAAAAACGAAATTCAAACCGGGGTCAACGGCCTGCTCAACCGGATCGAAGATCAGATGTCGACGTGGCGGCCGGAGTCGGAACTGTCTCGATTCAACAAATCAGAAAGCACCGACTGGTTGAAAGTCTCGCCGGAAACGGTGCTCGTCGTGGTCGAGTCGCTTCGGATCGCCGAACTCAGTGGTGGCGCGTTTGACCCGACGGTGGGGCCGCTGATCGATCTGTGGAGCTTCGGGGCCGAGCGGGGCGAACCGCGAATTCCGACTGATGAGGAAATCTCCGCGGCGAAACAGAAAACCGGCTGGCAGAAAGTGACGGTGAGATCCGATCCGCCCGCGCTGAAAAAATCACAACCGGAGATTCAGCTCAACCTGTCCGCCATCGCGAAAGGTTACGGAGTCGATGCCGTTTCTGACTGGCTCATCGAGCAGGGCGAGGCAAATCACCTCGTCGAAATCGGCGGCGAGGATCGGGCCCGAGGAACCAAGGCGGACGGCTCAGTGTGGCGAGTCGGAATTCAGGCGCCAGCCGGAATGCCTCAGGAGCAGACACTCGGACCGATCTTTCAGATTGTCGAACTGAACGATCGGTCCATCGCGACTTCGGGCGACTACCAGAACTATTTTGAAGTCGATGGAAAACGCTACTCACACACGATTGACCCGGTGGCCGGCCGGCCGATCACGCACGACGTCGCGTCCGTTTCCGTGCTCACCGAAACGTGCATGGCGGCCGACGGCTGGGCGACGGCGTTCACTGTGCTCGGCGCGGAGAAGGGGATGGAACTGGCTAAGGCACAAGGCCTGGCCGTGCTGATTCTTGTTCGCGGCGAGCCGAAGTTCGACGTGCTCTCAACGGACAACTGGGTTCCGGTCGACGTCACTGTCGAGGATCCCGCCGAGTCTCCATCGTCGCTGCGGACATTCGTGGCGGCGGGAATTATCTTCGTCATCGCCCTAACCGGGATGGCGGTGGGAGTGATCTTCAGCAACCGCCGAATCAAAGGCAGTTGCGGTGGCCTCGCCACCATGCCCGGCCAGGATGGATCAACCTGCGATCTGTGCGAAAATCCTTCCGAAGAATGTCAGCAGGAGATTGCCGAGGGCAAACGCGAACCGGGCGACTGTCCCGACGACGTTTGCGAACCCGAACATTTTGAAGTGTGAGCAAGAGGAAACGCGATGAGAAATGATCGATCCGAGTACAGCCTTCGCGGCTCAAAACTGCCATCATCAGAACACGTAAAATCAAAACTTACGCGTCGGGTTACTTCCGGGCGACTGGCGTGGAAGGGTTTGTGTGTGAGCCTTCCTGCAATCCTGGCTGTGATCCTGATTTCTTCATCGCAACAGGCCAGTGCCGGGCAACTGGTGCAGGTCCTGCACGGCTTTCACGCGCCGCCGCTTGAAAAACTCGCCGCGAAGGAGCTGGGCAGTCTGCTTGAGCGAGCCTTCGAAGACGTGGACGTCGTGGTGTCTGACCAGGGTCGGCGGCCAGTCACGGCGACGATCCTTATTGGAACACCGGAGACCAATCCTGCGGTGCGTGTGGTCGTTCCGAAATGGCCCGAGATTTCCGACCAGGGCATCGTCATCCGATCCAACAAAGAGACGGGGCACGTCGCAATTGGGGGCGGCAGTCCGGCGGCGACCTTGTGGGCGGTTTACGAATTCGGGCACCGCATCGGCTTTCGGTTTCTGCCGCGAGGTGACATCGACCCTCTGGAGAAGAAGCCGCTCGACCTGTGGAAATACGACACGGTCATGGAGCCGCAGCTTCGTTCGCGCACCTGGCGAACAATCAATGACTTCGCCATCGGCCCGGAATCGTGGGGGGTCGAGGAACACAAGCGGTTCCTGAAACAGCTCGCCAAAATGAAATACAACCGGCTGATGCTCAGCGTCTATCCGTGGCAGCCTTACGTCCACTACGAATTCGGCGGCGTCGAGAAAACGACGGCGCTGCACTGGTTTGGCGAGGAATTCCGCGTCGACGGCGACACGGTCGGAAAGAAAGTGTTTCGTGGGGCGAAGGTTTTTGAGAATCCTGACTTTGCCGGACTGAAGCTGCCCAGCGTGCGGCACGAAGTCGGGCAGAGACACATGCTGGGGATCATCGACGCTGCACAGAAACTCGGCATGACCGTCGGCGTGAGTATTTCTCCGCTGGAGTTTCCGCTCGAATTTCAAACAGTGTTGCCCGGATCAAAACCCGCGCGGCAGCTCAACAACCTGGCCATCACACCCGACGTGGCGCAAGGGCCGACGGATGAGACTCTCAAAAAACTCGTCGCCACGAAAATCCGGGCTTACCTCAAGATGTACCCGACGCTCGATGAGCTGTACCTGAGGCTGCCCGAGTTTCCTGAGTGGGATCAGCACGCCGAGGAATCGCTCGCGCTGCTTAAGAAACGCGGAGCTCCCCAGGAGCTGACCGTCGAAGGACTCGTCAAAGTGGCTCGCGACCGCAAGCTGATCGCGTCCGGTGATCGCGGCGAGCGGGCAATCAAAGGTAACCTGGTCGGCCTCGCGTTTTTCGGCGAGCTGTTTGCGGATGGTTCGCTGCTGCAACGGAAACGAGGCAAGCCGGTCGAGCTGGTCATCACGTCGGTCGATCCCGCGCTGTTCCCCGTGCTCGATCAGGTCGTGCCGAAGGGAGCCTCAACGCTCAACTTCGTTGACTACACCGCGCGGCGCGTCGCGGAGAATCGCGAGCTACTCGCCACAGTTCCGGCGAAGAAAGTTCACAGCCGGCTGATCATGACACTGGCCGATGACAACGTTGGTGTGCTCCCGCAGTCGGCTCTGGCGAGCCTGGGAACACTGACGACCGACATTAAGAAACACGGCTGGGACGGTTTCTCGACGAGGTACTGGGTACCGGGCGAGCTCGACCCGGCTGTCTATTTTCTGTCGAGAGCCTCCTGGGAAAAGGACCTCACTGCCGAGGCCTCGTTTAAAGAACTCTGGACGTCAGCCACAAACAACGAGGCCGCCGCCGATCGACTGTGGCTGGCCTGGCAGCACCTGGAGAAAGCCACAAATCTGATCGATGAAAACAACCTCGGCTTTACGTTCCCCGTGCCGGATCTCCTGATGAAGCACTACTCGCCGGAACCGATCCCCGAGTGGTGGGCGGAAGCCAACGAGGCTTACACGCAGTACATGATCGAGCTCTACCGGGCTCACGGAGCGATCGACGGCGGCGCGAAGCCGATCCTCTTTTACTATGCCAAGCGGGGCGAGTACGTCCTGGAATATCTCGCCGCGGTGAAGGCCGTTCGAGAAGCGGCGATCGCAAAGAAAGCCGGCGACACAGAAGCCGCTCTCGAACACCTCGAAGCAGCGCTCGAGTCCACCTACAACTGCATCAACACGCTGGCCGACGTGGCTCAGGACCAGAGCGACCGCGGCGTCATCGCTGTCCTGAACAAGTTCGCGTACCGGCCGTTACTGGCTGAGTACGAGAAACTCGCCGACTCGGTCGAGTAGGACCGTTTTCACTTACGAACAATGCGTTACGGCTGCGATTCCCATAGTCCCTGGAGCAGGCCCCAGGTGTACGTCTCTCGGGCGCGTTCGATTGTGGACGTGACCTGATCTTCCGGAGAGCCCTCGCCAAGTGGCGGGTGATCGTGGTGGCCGGCGAACATGCTCTGAAAGCCGAAGATGCCTGGTCCGGCGTGGCAGTCGATGCACGTTTTCATGATGACCGGGCTGCGGCGAGCCTCAAATCGCCTGTCGAACGGGTCCGGCTTGCGGTGCAGTTCGAAGCCGAGAAATCCCAGGTCGAATCGGTTCGATTCGTCCGCGGCCGTCAGCTCCAGCCCCTCGGCGAGGCCCGCCAGGAATTCTTTTCGGTGCAGAGTGAACTCGGACAGGTCCTGCTCACGAATTTCCCGGTAGCTGCGAATCTGAAGACTCTCCGTCACGGGCGTGAGGCGAAGCGTTGCGGTCTCATCGATGAGCAGCATCCGCCTCAACAGTGCAACCTGAGTTCCGTCCGGAATCTGAGGCACCTCGGTATTTGGCGGCAGGCTTTCCAGTTTCTTCAGGTAGGCGAGCGTTGCCTGGCGACCGCCGGGCAGGTTGAGCAGCAGAAAGAATGCAGACCGACCGGGAGTGGCTTCAGAGTGAATCGGCACGACAAGGTCGTCCGACCGGAGTCGGTTTCTGACGGAGACCCACGGTCCGTCCGGTTTCAAAAGGTCGCCTGGCAGGAATGGACGCGGCGGCTTTTCCGGGTTCCACTTTGCTGGATACGTCTGACCGTCCACCGCCAGGGCGAGGTTATCCGGCAGGCTCTGGAGCTCCTTCTCCGTGAGCGCGACGCGGCGCATGACCTGCGCCAGTCGCTGCTGCAGCTCGCGACGCTTTGAATCGTGAGCAAACTTCGAGTCTGACACCGCCACAAAAATCGCCCACAGGGTCTCGCTGTAGAATCGCCTGCTTCCGTGGATCGGTGATCCGCTTTTCGGCGTGGTGCTCCAGAAAATCGTCGAGGACCTGCAGCGCCTGCCGGTGAGACTCACCCTGAATCAGAAACGTCGACTGCCGGACGAGAAGCGGTTCCAGACTGAGCTTTCGATAGACCTCTCCCTCGGGCGTCCGTCGAGTGTGAAGCTGCTCGTGCAGACGGTTCCACGGGTGCTTCGGATCGGCATCAAAGAGCCCTTCGTCCGCCTGGCAAAACTCTGCGGTGAGGCAACTGACCATTAAGACATAAGACAACTGCCAAAAATACGCGCGACCATTTCATCGCGGTGTCCTTTCTCAAACGACCTCGGATTCCGGGCGGGCGGAACGGCATGGTAAACTGACCGCGCACAGTTTGCTCAACGGATCTGCCTGGGACTCTGATGTCGCTCCGAACTCTTCACCATTGTCAGGGTCCGCAGAATCGCCGGTTCTGGTTGAAAGTCGGCGGGCTGAGTCTCGGTGCATTCACGACGGGAGCGGCTCCGAATCTGGCGAGACTGCTCGCGGCGGAAAGCTCGTCGCAACAAACGCGCGAGGTCGACTCCGATTTCTCTGTGATCCTGTTCTGGGCGAACGGCGGACCGAGCCATCTCGATCTGTTCGATTTAAAACCGGAAGCTCCGACCGAGTACCGCGGGCCGTTCCGGCCGATCGCCACAAACGTTTCCGGCGTCGAGATCACCGAGGAACTGCCGCTGCTCGCCGGGATGGCCGACCGGTTTACTCTCGTTCGCAGTCTGCACCACGAACGCGGTGAACACTCGGGCGGGACGAACCGGTTTCTCACCGGACACGCCTCGATCGCGGCCAACCTCGCCGATTCCGAGTTCCCCGATATCGGCTCGGTCATTTCAAAGCGGCTCGGCAACCGCGTTCCCGACGTGCCGCCGTTTATTGCCAACACAAAGGCGTACGGCAGCGGACCGGCGTATCTCGGGCCGGCATTCGCTCCGTTCATGCCGACGCCCAATCCGGTTTCGTCGAGTGGCAACAACGAATACGACCCCGTGCCAATCTATCGGTCTGAGGGCGAAAGCGACGCGGCCGACACGCTCAACCTGGACGAGGCCGGAGTCCTCACGCTGCGCCGTCGACAGAATCTGCTGAGCGCCCTCGACGTTCTGCCGCGGCGGATCGATCAGAGCGGCACGATCCCCGCCGTCGACACATTTCAAAGGCAGGCCGTTGAGATGCTGGCCGGCACCCGGATGCGATCGGCGTTTGATCTCTCGCAGGAAAACGATTCGACCCGCCGGCGGTACGGCGAGACTCACTGGGGCAAAAGCCTGCTGACCTGCCGACGGCTGGTCGAAGCCGGAGCAAGGTTCGTGCAGTGCCAGGCAACGTTCCGCCTGAGTCCGGAAATCGGCCGGACAAGCAACTGGGACGACCACTCGGTGAACTCTGACATTTTCAAAGCGTACCGCGAGAAACTGCCGTCGTTCGACCAGTCTGTCTCGGCCATCGTTGAGGACATTTATCGGCGAGGCCTCGATCGGAAAGTGCTGTTCGTTTTCTGCGGTGAGTTCGGACGCACGCCGCGCATCGCTCACCAGGATTCGAGCGGCCGACCCGGCCGCGATCACTGGCCTCGCGCGATGAGCGTTTTCCTGGCCGGCGGTGGATTCCACATGGGACAGGTCATCGGCGCGACGAACGCAAAAGCCGAAGAGCCCGTCGCCAGAATCATGAACAGCAACTGCCTGCTCGCGTCAATCTACGAGCGTTTCGGAATCGACACCTCGGGCACATTCCCGAACACCGCCGGCCGGCCGATCCACATCCTGCCGGAAGGCCGGCCGATCCGGGAACTGTTCTGAACCGCAAAGGGAGTTGCGGCTCGGCGGTGGCCTCGCCACCCGGAAAATGTCGATTGCGCCGATTTGTTTTCGCCACTCGCCGTGCCGCGTATGCTTCGCGGCTCTCTCCCACAACTGCCGCGCGCTGATGCGAATTCTGAGCTGCCATGAATACGGTTTCCACGATTGAGAAACTCCGCGAGGAAGTCGCTACCGCGCGACTGGCGGGAAAACGAATCGGCTGCGTGCCGACGATGGGGGCTCTGCACGCCGGTCATCTGTCGCTCGTCGAAGCAGCGAAAGCGGAATCCGACTTCGTCGTCATGACGATCTTTGTGAATCCGACTCAGTTCGGCCCGAACGAGGATCTGACGAAGTACCCGCGACCGCTCGAAGAAGACCTCGCGAAGTGTCGTGACGCGGGTGTCGACCTCGTCTTTCATCCGGACGTCGAGGTTGTTTACCCGAGGGCGAACGCCACGTTCGTCGAAGTGCCCGGCCTTTCCGATGTGCTGGAAGGGACGTTCCGGTCGGGACATTTTCGCGGAGTGACAACGGTCGTTCTGAAGCTGTTGAATATGGTGCTGCCGGATGTCGTCTTTCTGGGCCGCAAGGATTTTCAGCAGCAGTTACTGATCCGGCAGATGGTGGCCGACCTGGATGTGCCGGTCGAAGTTCGCACCTGCCCGACCGTTCGCGAGGAAGACGGCCTCGCCCTGAGCAGCCGCAATGTCTTTCTCAGCCGTGCCGAACGGGAAACAGCGCTCGCAATTTCGCGGTCACTGGAGCAGATCCGGCGGTTGGTTGAAGGTGAGGCCGTCTCGCCCGTCGCTGCCGGTTCGGAATTGAAGAGGCTGCTCATGGAAACGGATGGACTTCTGCTGAATTACGCCACAATCGTGGATGCGGCGACGCTTGAGGAAGTCTCTGAGTCGACGTCGCCGACGGTCGATCTAGTGGCTCTCGTTGCCGCGCGAATTGGCTCGACGCGGCTCATCGACAATATCCCGCTTTGCAACGCGTTAAAAAAGTAGCGGCACGGCCGGAGCCGTCCGGTCAGAGTGCGTTTTTTCCATGCAAAACCGGGCGGCTGGCGACGTTCCGCTGAATCGATTCGGCTTTTTCAGCGGGCGGTTTGGCGCTCAGCGGATGACCGCTGAGTTCCCGGTCGCTCGTTGACTTCCCGGGATCCGACAGATACAAACAGTCGGGTCAGGAAAGCCAGCGGGTTTGCACCGGTTTTCCGATCGCTGCTCCCGGTCGAAACTCAGCCGGCCCGAAATCAACTAAGGCACAGGAACTGATTATGAAACGCCTTGCCCTGCAATCGATGGTCGCTGTTGCAATGGTGACCTGTCTCCTTTCGTCAACTCAGGCGGGAGTCATCCCCTGGGTTTACGACGTCATCTTCGGGCCGGTTCGCTATCCGGCGTACGGACCGGGTTACGGGTACGGGGTGTCCTACGCTCCGCAGGGCAATTACGGCTACTCGCCGTACAGTTACGCTCCGACCAGCCAGTGCTCCCCGTGTGCTTCGAACGTCGGATATGCTCAGCCGGCCTCGCCATGTGCCAGCGGCCGCTGCTCAACGGGCAACTGCCCGACGACGGTTGCGTACTACCCGGCGTTTCCGATGGGTTACCGCGTTGCCAGCTCGCAGTGTTCTCCATGCTCGACAAAGAAGACGGACTGGCGAGCCAGTGGTTCGACCGGCGAAAAGGCCCCGGAACCTCGTGACGAAGGAAAGGCCACGTTCGCCGAGGAAGAAAAGGACCCGTTTGACGCTCAGAAGCCGGCTCGTCCGCTCGGCGAAGTCACTCCCGTCAAGCCGGAAGGGAAGGCGAATGCCACCGCCGGTGAAGCGACTGCGGCGACAGCAGAGGAAGCAACTGGCACCTCGGTCACCGAGAAAATTAAGAAGGACGGCTGGGAAGAAACCAGCAAGTCAGTCAAAGGAGCGGCAACTGCTGCCGAAGGAAAGCCAGGCGACGTGACCTCGGATGCCGCAAAGGCAGCGGCAGCAGAAGCGGCCACTGTCGATGTGGTTGCTCCCGAGACTGGTGCCGCCAAGCCGAAGCCGGGTGACACTTCAGTCGAGGAAGTCAAGACGCCTCTCATTGGCGAGGGAGCCGCAAGTGACGATGTGGGAGCCGGCGGCACGACTCGCGAAGGTGAGTTGAAAAAAGCGTCTGATGAAAAGAAACCCGCCGCAGCTGGCGACGTCACGCCGCTCGAAGTGAAACCACTCGAAGGCGAGCAGAACAAAGCGGCCTGGAAACTCTCCCGACCGGTTCAGCGCATCGCATTCCGTGCCAGCTTCAGAGACGTTCGAATCGCTCGCGTGTCGCGGTCAGTTGAAGCTGACTACGTGATTCCCGCGGCCAGCCTGACTCGAATTGCCGAGCGTTGAGGTTGTCGCAGTTGACGTCCAATCTGGATGCAGTCAAACGGAAACGGTGCGAGTCTTCATGGCTCGCACCGTTTTGTTTTTGTATCGCCGGTCGAGAGGAAAACTGATGCACCGAGGACTTGCGTTTCCACTTGCCATCTTTCTTTTGAGTTTCTCACAGCAGCCAGTCTGCTCAGCAGACGTCACTCGCACTTCTTCCGAAGCCGTGGCCGCACTCAAACTGCAACTCGGTCAGCCTCCGGTTTCGTTCGACGAGCTCGTCAAAAAACCGTTCGCAGAAACGCCGCTGACTCGTGCAGATGCCGACTCAGCGGCGAGTCTGATCCGAGATTTCACCACGAACGAATTGCGGGTGACCCGGGCGAAAGAGATGCAAAAGAAAGTCGTCAAGCTCGGCGATCTTTCGATGCCGTTTTTTTATCGCACGTTTGGAAACAAACCGAAGTCCGGGTGGAGCCTCTACATCTCGATGCACGGCGGTGGCGGAGTCGCCGCTCAAACCAACGATCAGCAGTGGGAAAATCAGAAGCGGCTGTACCAGTTGGAAGAGGGCATTTACCTGGCTCCGCGAGCCGCCACGAATACGTGGAACCTCTGGCATCAGGGACACATTGATGAATTCTTCTTGCGGCTGATTGCCAATCTTGTCGCCTTTGAGGGTGTCGACCCGGACCGGGTTTTTCTGATGGGTTATTCGGCCGGTGGTGACGGCGTTTACCAGCTTGCTCCCCGAATGGCCGATCAATTTGCGGCGGCCGCAATGATGGCCGGGCACCCGAATGAGACTTCGCCGCTCGGTTTAAGGAATCTCCCGTTCGCGATTCATGTCGGAGAAAACGATGCCGGGTACGGCCGAAACGCCAGGGCGATCGACTGGAAAACTCGGCTGGCCGACCTGCAGAAAGATGACACGGACGGGTACACGCACCTCGTCAGGCTGCACGCCGGCAAGGGGCACTGGATGGACCGGCAGGATGCCGAAGCGATTTCGTGGATGGCGAAGTTCCGGCGAAACCGCAATCCGCTGCGCATCGTGTGGAAGCAGGACGACGTCGTCCACGACCGGTTTTACTGGCTGGCCGTTTCTCCGGGTGACATGAAACCACGCGGCGAAATGATCGCGACCCGAGATGGCCAGACGATTCGAATCGAAAAAGCGGACGCGAAGCGGGTGACGATTCTGCTCAGCGATGAGTTCGTCAAGCTGGACGAGGAAGTCGTCGTTCTTTCCGGCGGGAATGAACTGATCCGCAACGTCGTCCCGCGGACGATTCGAAGTCTGGTAGAAACAATCCGAGACCGAGGCGGCCTTTCGGCAGCGTTCAGCGCACGGCTCGATGTTGCGATTCCGCAACCGGAAGAAGCGGTAAAGAACTCTCAATGAGCTCAGACCATAAGTGGATGAGGCAACCGTGTCGGAGTCGCTCGCAAAACTGCTGCCGCAACATACGTGTCTCTACGCGTCGTTTGATTCGTCGATCGATGCTGACTTTGCCCGCGGAGACAGGGCCGCGACGATAAATTCTGCCGTTGCCAGGCTCGACCCTTCTGCTGGGCGGTTTGGCGGCGGGCTCGTATTTTCGGCGCAGGATCATGGCTGGGCGGAAGATGAATTCACCTTCGCCGCGCAGGACAACTTCCCGTATCAGACCGGCGAGTTCGAGGGCACGGTGTCGATGTGGCTTCGAGGTGATCCGGATGCGGACCTCAACGACACGTTTCCGGTGGACCCGTTTCACATCAGCCGGCATCCGGCGGACGGTTCGTTTTATCTGGACCTGACGCGGCCCAACGACTGGCGATACGGGTCGCCGCGGAAGCTGAGATTCGGGCTCTACGGAGACAGTCCTGTGCAGGACATGTTTGTCGGAGGGCAACTGCTGGTCGTGGGCGACCTTGGCTGGAACGACGGCAAGTGGCATCACCTGGTCGCAACATTCGGCAACGTCAACAGTGGTCGTGAGGATGGATCGGCCGCGCTCTACGTCGACGGTGTGCTCCGCGCGACGATGGACGGCTACGCTCACCGGCTGAGCTGGGAAATCGAGTCGATGAAAATCGGCCTCGGTCAGCGCTACGCGGGAGTGATCGATGAGTTTCTGATTCTCGACTCCCGGCTCGACGCGAAATCCGTTGGAGAGCTCTACCGCCTCGACGCGCCGGTCGGAAGCGTCCTCTAAAGGACAGGTCCCACCGAAAAAGGACTGATAGACCGGAGACTCCCTTTCTGAGGCAGATCTGCCGACCAGAAAGGAGGCCTGACCAGAATTGACTCAGGGCTGAGGAGACAACGGAGGCAGGTGCCATTAAGTCTCTGATGCTTTTTTATCTTTTTCAGGTAACCCAATTTGACTCGCAGAGTTCCTGACCGACTTTTTGGTGTCGCGGGAAATTCCGGTGACACGATCAAGTTAAAAACTTTGCGGTATCACCACGCGTCCGGAATCAGCCTTCGTTGGGCCGACTCAATGCCGGAAGTGGGTTCAGCTTCGACAGGCCGGTAGGCCGGGCTGTGAAGCGTCACTTTTCTTGAGAAGAGGGGTCAGCGATGAAAAATTTCGCCGCCAGTGTCAAGCAGTTTCTCATTTCTGAAGATGGCCCGACGGCTGTCGAGTACGCCGTGATGATGGCTCTGATCATCGTCGTCTGCATCGGCACGATCACCACGATCGGCACCAACGCAGACACCAAGTTCGGCAAAGTCAAAGACGCTTTGACATAATCGAGCAGCGGCAACTTCGGTTGCAGAGCTGACACTGGCCAGTCGACTGCGCGTGCAGCGGCTGGCCATTTTCATGCCTTGCGTTCCTGAAAGGAGCGACCCATGTATCCGTTCCTCGGCGAACTCGAAATGGCGAACCTCGCCCAGCAGATCACAACGCTGATCGTTGGCTTGTCGTGTTTCACGAATTGCCTGTTTGGTCCCCGATTCGGCGTCTGAACTGCCAAATGTGAACTAAGTTCTTTTCAGCGTCAGTTGACTGCCGTCGTGTGACCACAGCAGTGGCTGCCGGCTCAATCGAGCCGCTCAACAGCCGTCACTGTCGTCACACTGCTTACCCCTCAGTCAGTTTTGAAAGGCCAGTACAGTCATGGAATGGGAATTTCTTGCACACAACTGGGAAGTCAAGCTTGTAGCCATCACGCTGATCGTTGCGGCGTGGATTGACGGCAAGGAGCTGAGAGTCCCTAACTGGATTACGTTTCCGATGGCTCTCAGCGGGCTGCTTTACCACACCTGTTACACAGGCTGGGGCGACGCGGAAAGCGGCTTTGTGGGATCGATGGCAGGGCTCGGTATGGGTCTGCTCACGCTGCTTCCGCTGTATGCGGTTGGTGGAATGGGTGCCGGCGATGTCAAACTGATGGCCGGCATGGGAGCGTGGCTCGCCAATTACACACAGGTCTGGGAAGCGTTCTGCGTCTCGGTCGTGGTCGGAGCCCTCATGGCGATCGTCATGGTCTGGCGGAGCGGCAGGTTCGCCGAGCATCAGGCCAACTTCGTCACGATTCTTGGCGAGTGGATGACCATCAAGAACCCTCGCGAACTCTCAAAGATTGCCGCCGAGCGAAAGCCGCGGATGGCTCTGCTGCCGTATGGCATTCCGATCTGCATCGGCTCGATCGGATACTTTCTGTACGAAGGCCTGATGATCTGAGGCCGGCTGAGGCCTTCACCTCGAAACTTGAGACAAAGTCCAGGCGATTCCGAAGAAAAGCGGAATCGCCTGGCGACGTACTCACTGGATGGGTCGGTTGCTCGCCGGAAAACACAATTGGACCGTCAGTTACGAAACAGGGCTGATATCTGCTCATTGAGCTTCAACTGGCTTCGAGACTGTCAACCGGCGTGATCGACATTCGCGTTTCAATCGGCAAAGTCGGTATAGGCTGAAGAGTCTGCCTGATCGTTGCCGACAAAGAAGATTGACGAAGGCTTGTACTATGAATGCCAAGTCACTGGTGTTGCTGGCCGTTGCGGCGGCCTGTGGTCTGATCGCGATGGTCCTGTTCGAGAAAATGTCGAACCAGACGGTCAGCGCCGAAGAACAGAAAATCAAAGTTCTGGTTGCCACCGTGGAGATTTCTCCCGGGACGCAACTGGACGAATCCAATGTGGAATTCCGGGAGTATCCGATCAACGTCGTGCCGACAAACGCCGTGACGACACCGGAAGAGTACGAAGAACGAGCCGTCAAGGTTCGGACCTTCCCGGGGGACATCATCATTCTCGACAAGCTGAGTAATAAGGGCGAAGTCGGCGTCAGTAACAACATTCCTTCCGGGATGATGGCAATTGCCATCGGGGTGGACAGAACAATGACCAGCAGCGGCCTTCTGATGCCGGGTAACCGAGTTGACGTGCTCGTCACCCTGCAGACTCCTGGAAGGATCGGACTGGGCAAGCAGATTAAAACAGTACTGGAGTGGGTTGAGGTCCTGGCGACGGACGACAAGTCAGAAATCGAGTCCTCGAAATCTGATCAGAACACAAGCACGGTTACTCTCCTTCTGGACATGGATGAGGCGAGGCTCGTCAAACTTGCAGAGGACGTTGGCAAGCTTCACCTGGGAATGCGGTCCAAGAAGGAAGACCAGCCGAAGCGTGCCGCCGAATCCGTGCTCTTCAAGCCAGCGGAATTGCTCGACTTCTTCAATCAGGACGAGGAAAAAGGCAACGAGGAAGTCGAGGGAAGGGAAAAGGACATCACGACGGACGATGATAAACCGAGTCCGAAAACCGAGGACCTGACAAGCTTCCTTGACGGGAATTTGTCTGAACCCGACCCGGAACCAGCCCAGTCAACATTTACGATTACTTCACCGCAGGTTTTTGCCGCCGAACCCAGAATGTGGCAGGTAGAAATCTTTTCGGGAGATGTACTGCGAGTCGAAGAAGTACCACTGCCTCCGACACTGGAAGCTCAGACATCCGGCAATCCGGTCATCGACAGCCTCCGCAGAATGTTTGGGGTGAAGGTGCATGAGACTCCGAAGACGGATCCAGAAAACTCGAAGAACGATTCTCAGGCGAAAGATCTCAAAGGCAGTCGACCGGCGCAAAAACCGTCCGACAGCCCGCTGTTTCCTTCCGCCCGAGCCAGCTCGCTAAGCGAGATTCGACAAAGATAAAACGATCGCCCATAACCTGGGTGAAACAGACAACAGGACGGACAGTGCCACGGACCGGCACTGTTATGTCCGTTTAAGCCGGCTGAAAGTCACGTGGTTTTCAGTTGGGGGGACGAGCCTGTTTTCTGCCTGCGGCCATTGCCGTTGGCAGGACAGTGAGGTGCATGGATGCCGATTCTGGAACGAATTCACTATTCGGGACTCCGATTTTCTGGACCGCAATCAATGCGTCCCGGAAGATTCCGGCGTGTCCTGACGGCCGCGCTTTGCCTGAGCGTGTTCCTGCCGCCATCTGCTTTTCAGCAGGCGGCCAGGGCGCAGGACGCCCCGCTGAACGATCTGCAGCGGCAGGCTGCCCTGGACCCGATCGTAATCCTCACAGCAAGACGATCGACCGTCGAAGTCGTTGAACGACTCTCGAAGGTCATCGAGCTGAAAGACCGTATCAAGCGAGTCGACGGCTTCGACCCGAACATCATCGACGTCAAAGCGCTCAGTCCGAACCGTGTTCGAGTCCAGGCGCTCGTTCAGGGTGTCACAACACTGATCCTGACCGACGAGTTTAACAACACCTACATCGTCGAAGTGTTCGTCAAGGGCGACGCCAGGCACCTTCAGGCCATCATCAATAACCGGTTCCCGGATTCGTCGGTCGAGGCTTACAAAGTTCAGGACGCTGTCGAGCTGACAGGCTGGGTCAGCCAGCCCGAGCACATCACTCAGATCGTGGAGATTGCCGAGCAGTTCTACCCGCGCGTCCTGAACCACATGGATGTTGGCGGAGTTCAGCAGGTCAAACTCAAAGTAAAGATCATGGAAGTTCAGCGGTCCAAGCTGCGCCGCATGGGCGTCAACTTTCTGACGAACAATTTCAACAGCACGTTTGTCTCCAGCACGCCAGGGCAGCTCAACACGCTCGACGGATTCGGGCTGTCACCTGGCAACGTGACCGCAAGCTGTAACCGTTCACGGTCCGGTGCAATTACCTACGCTGCTGCGGCAGTGATCGCCGGAGATGGCGGTAGCAGGGAGGGAGCTGGG
>JAQBVJ010000069.1 GCA_027623235.1 Planctomycetota bacterium | reverse complement strand
TCCTTCTCGTTCATCGACTTGTAGAGATTCCGCATTCGAGTTTCGACTTCCGGCGAATAAACTCCCGCGAGCAGTGGTGTCATCCTTGACTCCTTGGCCAGTTGGTTCAGCGGACACTGATTCCCATCTGGTTGAGGAGTCTTTTCAATCACAGCGTCTCTGAGAATGCCGATTTAATTTCGCCGCCGTCCCTAACTGGAAACCCGAACGCGGCCCGCACGCCGATGTTCTGACATTGTTGAGCCCGCGGGAAGTTGTCGTCCTGCGTGACATCGACAATCCACGCTGGCTGGCCCGATTCCCAGATGCGACCCGGCAGCCCCACGCCACGCTCAAACGTCGTCTGCATTGTCACCCGCCGGATGTCCTCAAACGCCGTTTCATCATCGAGGTGCCAGTTGTCAGTGGGTTCAAGTCGCTCGCCGGTTTCATCGGGAAGATACACGTGCCCGACCGGCCATTCGGCGAGGCGGCACACGGTATGGACGCAGCTCTTAAGCGCCTCGTCAAACGATGTCTTCTCTGCGGCCATCGCCGTGGCCTGATAGAGCAGGCGGGCTCGCAGCTCCCGGTTCGCCAGCAGGGATTCGGACTTCTTCCGCTCGGTGATGTCGCGCGAAATCCCGAACGTGCCGACCGTCTTTCCGTCGGCATCGAGCAGCGGCATCTTCGAAGTATGAACCCAGTTGGTGCTGCCGTCCGGCCATGTTTCCTGTTCGTCCTTGCCGACGATGGACGTGCCGGTATCGAGGATTTGACGTTCGTCGTCGCAGGCCCGACTGGTGTGGTCGGCGTCGAAGTAATCCGCGTCGGTTCTGCCAACCGCCTGCGCTGGGTTGGTGACGCCGAACCGGCTGGCGAGCGACTGACTGATGGCGAGAAACCGGCTCTCAGCGTCCTTGAAGTAAACGCTGTCGGGAACGTGGTCGAGCAGATTGGCGAGCAGCAAAGCCGCGAGTCGAGCATCGACTGCTTCGCCGCCCGCCGGCTTCAACTCCGACGCCGGTTCGAGCCTGCTCGCTCCGCGCAATTCTGATTCACTGCCCGTATCGGTCATGCAGGTGTCTCTGGATTCGGGGGCAGGCGGGCCTCGTAGGGAGCCACGGCTCACGACTGTTTGTAGATGAGTGGCTGAGGTTCAGCCAGTGAGGAACGAGCAGTGCCAGGGTCCGGGTCAGAGTGACCAGGAGAGACACGACGGCAATCATCGGTCAGCGTTTCCTTTCCGATCCCGGGGCCGAATCGCGTGCGACGATGACAGAACGGGCAGATCTGTCGGACGCCTCACTCACCGTAAATCGATAGCTGCCCTCCACGATGGAATCGCCTTCGCGAGGAATGTGCCGCAGGCGGGCGATCACCAGGCCGGCGACCGTGTGGAACTCGGTCGTCGGCAGGCTCAGCCCCAGCAGGTCGTTGAGCTCTGAAATCGGCAGGCGGGCGTCCAGTTCATACGTCTCGTTGTCCGGGTCGAGCTGCCGGTACTGACGGCGTTTACGTGGCAGGTACTCCTCGAATTCCAGACCGACATCAATGTCTCCCACGACCTCTTCAATGATGTCTTCCATCGTGATGATGCCGACAGCCGACCCGTATTCGTCGACTACGATTGCCAGGTGGTCCGTGCGAGCTTTCAGAATCGGCAGGAGCAGGTCGATGGTTTCGTACTGTGTGACATAGTGCCCGGGTTGCATCATGTCCTGCAGGTCGCGCTGCGGCAGATCAGGGTCCATCAGGTCCCATGTCGTGACAGTGACCACGCCGACGACGTTGCCGATGTTGTTGTCGTAAACGGGCAACCGGTTGTAGCCGCGTTTCCGCACGCGCTCGATCACTTCCGGCAGCCCGCGTTTACGATTGATGGCGACGACATCGGCGATCGGAACCATCGCCTCGCCCACAGTTGTTTCCGCGAATCGAATTGCCCGACGGATGCGGATGCGGTCGAAGTGACCGACATTCGAGCCGCGCTCGGCCATTTCAACCACCGACCGGATCTGCTCGCGCGTGACAAACAGCCCGTGTCCGGCCGCGCCCGCTCCGGACAACCGCGCGGCCAGCCGCGCGATGCGCGAGAAGATGAACACGACTGGCAGCGTCAGGAAATAGAAGACTCGAAGCGGGTACACGACCAGCGGTGCGAGTGCGTTCGACTTCTGCTGATAGACGCTCTTGGGAACGACTTCGCCCAGGATCAGAAACACGGGAGTGTAGACCAGAAAAGCCGCGAGATCGCCGTACTTTTCTCCGACCAGTTCAAACATCAGCAGCGTGCCGATCGTTGACAGCATGATCGTCGACAGGTTGGTACCGACCAGCGTCGTGGTCAGCAGCACTTCTGGAGTGCGGAACAGTCGCAGGGCGAGCTGGGCCCCGCGGTGCCCGTGATTGGCGCGGTGCGTGAGGTGCATTTTATCGGCATTGACCAGCGCGATTTCCGACCCCGAAAAGAAGCCCTTTAGAAGCAGCAGCAGCAGCATGATCAGCAGCATGATTGCAATGTGCATGGGTCAGTCTCCTTTCGTTCTGGTGGTGGCGGACGGTCGATCGGATCGGGGCGCCTCATCCGTGATCGCTGGCTCGTTGGACTGTATGTCGCTCGTTGCGGTTCCGTCTTCTGTCTCGTCCACGGCGAGCAGTACGTTCTCGGCCTCGCTGAGCACATCTTCGAGTTCCGGAGTCCCGTCGGCTGCATCGCTTTCGGTGACGACCGACTCGACCGATCGGTCTTCGTCGTCAACTCCGACCACACGTTCGATGCGGACCCTCGCGATCCGGTGAGCGTCCATGTCGAGCACGGTGACGCGGAGGTCGTCGATCAGCACGGTGTCACCCACACGCGGTAACCGATCGATGTGCCGGAAGGCGACGCCTCCGATCGTCGTCATACGCTGATCTTCGATGCCGAAATTCGTGAGGCTTTCGAAGTCGCTCAGCTTCATATCACCAGGCACCTCGTAGATTTCCTGATCCGTTTCGCTGTGCAGTTCTTCCCCGGCCAGCGGTCCGGAGATCTGACCGAAGATCGCGTTCAGCACATCGGTGATCGTGACAAATCCCGCGACGCCGCCGAATTCGTTCAGGACGACTGCCGCTCGACAGTTGTGATTCTGAAAGTAATCGAACATCTCGTCGACCTTTTTGGTCAGCGGCACGACCACGGGCGGATGCACCACGTCGTCCATCGACAGCAGCCGCAGGTCCATGTCCTGACTCACCAGCCGCACAACGTCTTCCGCGTGGATGAACCCGATCAGGTTGTCGCGGTTCCCGGAGAACACCGGGACGCGTGAATGCCGCCCGGAGCGGAACCGTTCGATCGCTTCCGGTACGGGTGTGATGTCCGCAATGAAAAACATCCGCGTGCGGGGCGTCATGATCTCGACCACTTCCGCGTCACCTGCGTCGAGGAGATTGTGAATCAGCACGCGTTCGGTCGCGTTGAGCTGTCCTTCTCTGGCGACTTCTTCGACCAGGCTGCGAAACTCGTCGATCTGCAGGATGTTCTCTGCATCCGTGCGTTCGCCGACCAGCATGGTGGTGATGCGATCGGCCACTCCGCGAATCGCCCACCGCATCGGAGTCACCAGCCGCACCCACAGGCCGAGCGGTCGAGCAAACAGATTCGCGCTGAATCGCGCTGGATTCGAGACAGCGATTGTCTTGGGCGTCACTTCGCCGAACAGCAGGATCAGCGGCAGCATCACGGCGACGCTGATCACTCCGGCTTTGTCCTGTCCGTAAAGTGTGACCAGCATGCCCGTCAGATTGATCGCCGCGGCGATGTTGACGACTTCGTTGCCGCACAGGATCGAAATGATCAGCCGCCGCGGCTGGTCGAGCAGTTCGTGTAGCGTCTCGGAACTCGAATGCCGTTCACGCCGCAGCTTCTGCAGATCCAGCCGCGACAGCGAAAACAACGCCGTTTCCGACCCGGAAAAGAATGCCGATCCGCACAACAGCCCGGCCTGCAGGACGATGCGCACGATCATCGAGGGCTCGGCCAGCAAGGCTGTGTCGAACGCAAGGTAAGCGGCCAGCGACTCCCAGCAGCCAATGAACATCGCCACCAGTTGATCCATTTGCGTTTAGTGCCCTTTCCAGAATCGCGGTGTGAAGAGAACCAGCACCGCAAATATTTCCAGCCGGCCGATCATCATCAGTACGAGCCTCACTCTGGCAAACGCTGCGGTCAGGAGGTTGATCTCATCCTGATTCGTGCAGGCGACCACCAGATCTGCGTCCGCCACGCCGGCTTCCTTCAGACTCATTTCTCGTATCCATTCCGGAAATGGCTCAAATGACCGGAAGCCCGGCCTGTTCACAGACCGGGCTTCTTCGGCCATCAGATTTCGTGACGTCGACCTACAGCGTACACATATCGACATTGTCGAAGTTGCGACCGTAGAAGCCCATATAGTCGACCTTGCGTTTCAATGCGTCAACAACGTAGCGATTGAAGTTGATCTTCGTGAATTTCTGCGCGCTGCCGAGGCCGCCGGGACTGAAGACGTTGATTTCCATCAGTTTGTCGCCAACGATGTCCAGGCCGACCAGGAACATCCCGTCCTGGACAAGTTTGGGACGGACGATCTCGGCAATCTTGAGATCCTTCGCGGTCACTTCCGCCGGAGCCAGCTTGCCGCCAGCGTGAATGTTGCTGCGCATGTCGCCGCCACCACGGACTCGGCGGAACGCAGCGTATTTGCCTTTGACCTGCAGCGGACGTCCATTCATGACGAACAACCGCATGTCGCCTTCTTCAGCGGCCGTCAAGTACTCCTGACAGATGACGAATCCGTCGCGGCTGACCGCGTCGATCATCTGATTCAGGTTTGGGATGTCATTTTTCTGGACCAGAAACACGCTTGCACCGCCGGAACCCTGCATCGGTTTCAGAACGCAGCGTCCTTCCGCTTTGGCGAAAGCCTTAATCTCTTCGCGGTCGCGAGTGATCAGTGTGCGTGGGCGGACTTCTTCGGGGAAAAGCTGGAAGTACATCTTGGTCGATGCCTTCGCCAGACCGTTCGGATCGTTCACGACGACCACACCGCGGCGCATCGCCACACGGCCGAACTCGGCGGCCGTCCCTGCGGCCCAGGGACGGTTGATGTAATCGTCCGACGGGACGTTCCGCAGCATCAATACGTCGAGATCGTCCACTGTGATGCGCTCAGTGACGCCCTTCTTGCCATGCAGTTCCGTCAGGTAGGACTCGTGGGTCTTGTACTTCTTGTCCTTCGGCACACAGCGCGCCCGCGCCCGAATGTTCTCGTCTGGATCGTACGCCAGATCGCCGACACCCATCAGGTAAGCCTCGTGGCCTTGTTGATGCGCTTCGTGAGCCAGCCGCACGGTCGTAAACCCGGGCTGTTCGGTCATCACGTCGTTCACAATGAATCCGATTTTCATTTGGAAGTCCTTTCAAGAAACGTTCCAGTTCGCCGTTCAAACAGTCGCTGCCGTCTTCAGACGGCGGCTGTTCGGCCCCCGACGCTCAGGCGAGCGTAGAGACCCAATGTCTCTAAAGTGTCGCCAGTTCCACGTTGCTGAAGTTGCGACGGTAGTAGCGCATGTAATCGACCTTGCGTTCGAGAGCTTCCAGCACGGCGTGTGTGAAATTGACTTTCTCAAACATCTGCGCACTGCCGAAGCCGCCGGGGCTGAACACGTTGATCTCCATCAGCTTGTCGCCCACGATGTCCAGACCGACCAGAAACATGCCGTCTTCGACCAGTCGCGGGCGGACCATTTCCGCAAGTTGAAACATCGTGTCGTTGAGTTCCGCGCGGCGCAGTCGGCCGCCCGCGTGAATGTTGCTGCGGATGTCGTCACCCGTGCGAATCCGACGAAAGGCGGCATATTTGCCTTTGTATTGCAGCGGAACCCCGTTCATCAGAAACAGCCGTGTGTCGCCTTCCGCGGCGGCTGGCAGGTACTCCTGAGCGATCACGTAGCCGTCGCGACTGACCGAATCGAAGATGTCTTCGAGGTTCTGTTCCTCATTGTCGCGCAGGATGAACACCCCCGCGCCGCCCGACCCCTGCAGCGGTTTCAGAATAACGGTGCCTTCCTCTTCGAGAAATTTCTCAATGCGACTCAGGCTGCGTGTGACCAGCGTCCGCGGGCGCACCGGTTCGGGGAACGTCTGCAGGTACAGCTTGTTCATCGCCTTGGACAGGCCGTTGGGATCGTTCAGCACGATCACGCCATGCCGCATGGCCAGTCGACCGAAGTGAATCGCCGCCGACTGCGCCCAGGCTTTCTGCACCGACGGATTGTTCCGCAGCAGCAGCACGTCCAGATCGTCGAGCGTGATCCACTTGTTCGTGGCCTTGTCGCTGTTGAAGACGTTGAGGAACTTCTCCGACGTGTATTTCCCCGGCGGCACGGACCGTGCGAAAGCACCGACGGTATCATCCGGGTTGTAGGCCAGATTACCGGTACTCATCAGCCAGACTTCGTGGCCCGCGCTGACCGCGTCCGCGGCCATTCGGTACGTGGTCGCGCCCTTCTCACTGCTGTCCATGACGTTGACGACAATTCCCAGTCTCATTGTTCGAGTCCTTTCGCCTGCGAGGCATCTGTCACGAGTTCCACCACCAATCCGTTTCCGCCCTGCAGCCGCTTCAGCTCCATTCTGGATCGCCCCGTCAGAGCCAGTTTGCGTCTGTCTTCAAAAGCGTCTGCCCGCGCGCCGTGGCGGTTACTTGCGTACGTCCGCAGACGAGACACGCTGCAGCTCTTCCAGGACTCCCGGGATGGTCGACTTCAGCGCCGCAGTGATGGCGTCCACGAGTTCCGAGTTCGGCTCGCCGCTCCATTCGTCCATGAAGAACTTTTTGAATTCGATCGACAGCACGCACGCCGCATCCGGAAACGTCTCGTGAGCCCACCTTCCGCAGTTGCCGCCGAAGAACTTGACGTTTTCCCGCACGTCGAGTTTTCCGCCGGGAAAGTCGAACGCGGACAGATCGCCGATGAAACGATCAATCACGCCGGCCCAGACTGACCGATCCCGCAGCGTGCCCGTGCCGATGTTGACCTGCGGATTGCCCCCCGGATCAGCTTCCGGTCCATCGGGTCCGTTTCGCCGATGGTTGTACGTGTGCAGATCGAACACGACGAAGCGACCGTGTGCTTCGGCAAGTTCTCCGTAGAGTTCGCCCAGCGCCTTATAGAACGCGTCGTATTCGTCGAGCGATCGAGTCGCGACGTCATCGGGAAGTTCTCCGTCCCAGACCTGCAGGCCCCAGGCATCTTCCGGAACTCGGTACACGCACTTCTCGCGAGCCCGGTTCAGATCAACCTCAAATCGCGACCGCAGTCCGACGACGCGCGTTGGCGCGATCATCGCCCATTCCGCCGTCCACGGATCTTCTTCGCGCAACCGTCCGGCATCGTCGAGTGCGAAACGCTCGGCCACTTCCGGCCGAGCCTCATGCCCGTCGTGGACTGCCGTCGCCACCAGCGGGCCATCTCCAACATGCAGTCGCCAGATCGGCGTTCCTTCGTGATCGGTCATGGTCGTCGAATCCTTGAAAGCAGGGGGACTTGGTTCCCGGGTCAGATGTCATTGGCCGCTGTCATTCGCCGAGGTCAGTCAAGCTGGACGGCAAGCGCAGTGATGTTGTCATGGCCGCTACTCGCGCGGGCAAAGGTGATCAGTGTCTGCGGAACGTCCGCAGTCTCGACTCCGTTAAGCAGATCAACGATTTGTGAGTCCGTTTCAAAATAATTGCTCAACCCGAATGAACAGAGACGCAGGCGGTCACCCGAACGCAGGCGAATCGCCCGCGTCTCAACCTTCGCGACGCCCTCTCGATTCAGACTGCGTGTGAGAACATTTCTGAGGTTGCTTTGGTCCGCCTGCTTCCGAGTCCACAATCCCGATTCAACAACTTCGATGGCCATGGTGTGGTCGGTCGTCAATCGGGCAATCTTCGTACCTCGAATCAGGTAGATTCGGCTGTCACCAACGTACGCTAGATTCCCCACTCCATTCTGAACAATCAGCAGCGACAGCGTGGTTCCCAGGGCAGTGAGTTTCACAGACGTTTTGCTCAACTCGCGAACTTCTTCCACGACGTCTTCGGCCTGATCTTTCACGTCGTCCGGGAGTCCGTCAGTGAGCTCACCCCGATGTTCTCGCAGGTATTTCGCAATGGCGTTGACCGCACTCCACGACGCAATCTCACCGACGGCGGCCCCGCCGATTCCTTCGCAGACGACGTACAGGCCCAGGTGATCGTTGATGAGGAAGCTGTCTTCGTTGTTCTTTCGCTTGAGCCCGATGTCGGCCAGGCCAAAGGCTTGTGAATTCATCGTAACGACTCCGGAGAAACCGCTGAATGCTGGCCATCGCTGGAGAAAGCAAGTTGTGTACCGGTTTCGACGCCCGAGGCAACGCGAGTCGCAAACGCTTTCCACTGCATGGTTTATGCAGAGTCAATCTTCAGCAGGTGCCTTGCCGCTCAAGAGATGGTCGCGATTTTCGGGTGTAGCCCGCCGATAGTCCGGCAGGCAGGTCCCAATCCAGGCTCGTCACTGGAAGTTAACGAGCATCCCGGTCGCGGCGCGCGACACGATGGCGAGCAGAACCGGGCAGGCCAGACGTGTTCCGGATTTGCGTACACACCGGCGCCAGGAGCGCTTTGCCGTGCCGTTCCTGAATCGTCGGCGCGAAGATTTGTCGAAAGTGCAACTCGGGTGCCGACATCGATAACGGCTACAACGCATTCTATAACCACTGTCCAGAGCCGGTTGAGCAAGGTTCCGTCACAGTGGCCGCTCTGCTCTCTTCAGGCCGCACACATATTTCGGCGGCCAGCCGCCGACTCTTCGGACGCCGTTTCAACATGCTGACCCATGTCCACATCCTTGCCGAATGCTCCGCACTCCAGGCGCGGCTTGAATCCATCTTGCGGCCTTTGCGAGTGGAATTGACATCTGCGGTCAAAGCCCGCGGCTCAATCGGTCACTACCGGAAGTCGTCGGTGGATACCGTCATCGTCAGCTATTCGGTGCTGGCCGATCCGGTCGAGGAGTCCATCGCGCATATTCGCGACCACGTCGAGTCGCCGGACATCGTCGTCGTGTGGGAGGGTGAGTGACCGGAGGAACGGGCGAAGTTGCTGGCGACAGGTTGTGCCGCCGTCCTGAACGAAGTCGTCACCGATGACGTCCTGCGCGATGCTGTGCGTGCTCTGATCGAACGTCGTCAAAAGACGATTGCCGCACGCAAGCTGGCTTCGCGGTCGGTCGATGACCTGCCAGCGCTGACCGATTTCGTTTCCTCCAACCCGCGGATGGAATCGTTTCTGCGTGTGGTCCGGCGTGTGGTGGAGCCGAATTCGTCGCTGCTGGTCCTCGGCGAAACCGGCGTCGGCAAGGAACGGCTTGCCCGAGCGATCCACGCCGAAAGTCCGCGAGCGGACGCACCGTTCGTGCCGGTCATTCTGTCGGCCTTCCCGGAATCGCTGCTCGAAGGCGAACTCTTCGGTTACGAAAAAGGCGCGTTCACCGGAGCCGACAAGACACGCCGTGGCTATTTCGAATTGGCGCACGGAGGCACGGTCTTCCTGGACGAGATTGGCGAAATGGCCCCGCATCTGCAGGTCAAGCTGCTCGGCGTGCTGCAGGACCGGAGCATCCGGCGGCTGGGCAGCGAACGCACCATTCCGATCGACGTCCGTGTGATGGCCGCGACCAATCGCGACCTGCGTGATGCGGTGAAAGACGGTTCGTTCCGCAGCGACCTGTTCTATCGCCTGAGTGTCGTGACGCTCGATATCCCGCCACTGCGCAAGCATCCGGAAGACGTGGCCGGTCTCGTGCAGCGGTACCTCGAAGAATTCCGAGTACGCCTGGGTCGAAACGTCACGGAAATCGGCGACGACGCCATGGTCGCCCTCCGCGACTACTCCTGGCCGGGCAACATCCGCGAACTGATCAATGTCGTTGAACGCGCAGTTCTACTGTGCGAGGGCTCGACGATCACCCTCCGCGACCTGCCGTTTGAACTCGTGCATTCTGCGAGCGACGTCCCGGGGGACAGTCTGATTGGAATTGACCTTCAGCTTTCCGAGGAATGGCTGGAACGTCCCTGGAAGCCAGTGCGAAGTGCCACGATGGCCCAGGCCGAACTGACCTACCTGCATGAACACCTTGTCGAAGCCCGTGGCGACCTGAGCGAAGTCGCCGACCGCTCGGGCCTTAACCCGCGCACTCTGTTCGACATGATGCAGCGCCACGGATTGAAGAAAGAATCGTTCAAATCGTCGAGGCGACCACGCGATTGAACTCTCACTCACGCTTCGCATGATGAGTGCCCGCTGGCGACCGCACCTTGACCCGATGCGAGCGGTTCTTCCGCAAATGGCGCGGCACCTGCAAGACTCAGCCTGCTGAAGTCGCCCGTACGTCAGCTTTGTCGTAGCGCATTCAAGAAACACGGGATCGAAGAGCCCGGTCCCTTGTTGAGGCCAAAGAAGTCCCGCAGGTTTGCCGATGTGTGGACGCAGGCAGATTCGCTGCTCGGTGGGCGTAGAAAGTACGCCTTGATTTCTTGATGCTCGCCTTCTGCGAGATGAGCGGTTCGACAAACGGAATCAGCGTTTCGGGTTGCGTCCTGGGTGCTTTCCGTGGCGAGACGAGGCCAACGCGCGACGTTCTCAGCCGGCGTTGGCCCGCAGCGTGACTTCAATTATTTCCGTTCTGCGAGGTTCTTTCTCGCCCTCGCGATGACTTCGTCGATGCGGACCGGCACCCCGCCTCGACGATGGCTCTCGTGGGCTGCTTCCATGAAACCGAAAAGTTCGATCGTTTCTTCAGGCGGAATCGGCAGCTTTCGCGTCTTGTAGAACTTTGCGATCTCGACCGCGACTCCTTCGTAGCCCTTGTAGCGGTCTTTCGGGACGACTCCGTTGACCGGTGCCGCGTAACCGTAGATGCCCGCCGGAGCGACTCCTTTGTCTCCGAACACGGTGGCGCTGTACTTGAGAGCGCCGCGACGGATACCTCGGTACGAGCCGATCCGGCCGTCTTTCCAGACGCCGGTGACGAGTTCCGTGTCGTCGGTTTTCGCTCTCGTCACAGAGACCGCTCCCGGCCCCATGATCGTGTAGAGCGTTTCGAAACTGTGAACGGCGTGCCAGAACAGGTCGGGATGGTGATCGACGAGCGGGCAACCGCCGAAGACGTTGCAACCGATGACCTCGCCGACTTCCGGGTGATTTCTCATCCCGATGAAACCCGGGCTGTAGCGATGCTGCGAGCACGAAAAGACAGGCGTGTCATACTTTTTCGCGAGGTCGAAAATCGCGATCACATCTTCCAGAGACGCCGCCATCGGACGGCCGATGTAGGTTGGCTTGCCGGCTTTGAGGCACTGTTCAGCCAGCTTCAAGTGAGGCCGGCCGTCTGCGGTCATGATCATCACGGCGTCGCACTTCTTCAGGACGGCGTCGATGGAATCTTCGATCGTGACGCCCTGCTTAATCAGGTGCGGTTCCCAGCGGTCGACATCGACGAGGGTTTCGGGCAGGTCCGGGCTGCCGCCTTTCCAGGCGGCGACCACTTTCAGTCCGGCCAACTCGGGAGTGTCCTCAGGCGGTTTGTGCCAGCCCTGAGTAAACGCCAGGCACTGATAGTTGTCGATCCCGATGATGCCGACGCGAACTGGGTCGGCTGCGCTCGCGCTCTGACCAGCGGCAGACAGGAAGACGGGAAGCAGAAGCAGTAACGTGACACGGCGGCAATCTGTCATGACGAGGCATCCAGTTTGGTTTCGATGCGGGATCACCAGTTGAGCTGGCCCGGTGGATTGTGTGACTGTTTTCGATGTGAAGTAAAGTCAGCGGCCGAGCAACGTTCGCCCTCGCACACGCTTCGAGTTATGACATGGTGCTCGCCCTGCTCCTTTTTTGACGACGAGACTCGATGATGAAACCGCCTCAGATCGCTGCGCTGGCAGTTGCCGCGCTGATCCCCGTCGGAGTGCTGACCTGGTCTTCCGTGCCGCCTCAGACTGAAGAGCTTGCCGATGGCACGTTGCGGGTTCGAGTCGAGTTTTCCGGTGGGTATGAGACGGACCCGGTCGACCACGGCCGGCCGGTCCGACTGATTGCCGGCGCTCTGGGAGTGGATCCCGAGGTTTTTCGCGATGCGTTCAGCCGAGTCAATCCGGCTCCAGCGGGAAGTCATCCAGATCACGAACGGGTCCGCGAAAACAAAGAGGCCTTAATGTCAGCTTTGGGTCCCTTTGGGATTACGAATGACCGGCTCGACGACGTTTCGGATCAGTACCGCTACGAGCCTGGTCGAGGCGGGCTGTGGCCTCACAAAGTCGCGACGGCCTACGCGATCGTCAAAGACGGCGCCGTGACTCGGTTCGAGGTGACCGACCCGGGCTACGGCTACAACGCTCCACCGAAAATCAAGGTGCCTGGCATCGACGGATCGCCATACGAAACTCTATTCGTGGCGGAGTTGTCGTTCGGACCGGACTTTGAAAAAAACGGTTCGATTTTCTCGATCGCCGGTTCCGGATGGGCGGAGGAAGACTGATCACGATCCGTTGTTCGCTGCGACCCGATTGACCGGGGCGACTGGCAGAATTCGAACGGCCTGCGCGGCTTCTCTGACTCAGAGAACAACCCGTCGGGCGGGCGGGATTGGGGTGCTTCCGGCATCTGCGAATAGCAATCGCCTGGGGCCCCTGTATACTGACGCGTCTGAACTTTCTGCCGGGTTTTACGGGCGACCGCCCAGGGCGCGCGGCTTACCGGCCAGTATCTGCTCATTTAACGCTTGCGAGAACTCGCCATGTTCCGCTTCGATTCTTCGCCGGGTTGCATTTCGCATCGCAGAATTTCCATCGCGGTGCGCGGCTGCGTCTCGGCTCTTCTCATCGCTCCGCTTTGGTTTGGCGGTGTGTTGAACGAACACGCGTCTGCTCAGGAACAGGAGAAGGTCGCGCAGCAGAAAGCTGAGCCACAGCCAGAAGCTGAGCCGAAACCGGTTGAGAAACCCGCGTCGGAGCCCGCAGAAAAACCCGCAGAAAAACCCGCCGAGAAGCCAGCGACAAAGACTGAAGAGAAACCGGTCCAGGCTCCCAAAGCGGATGATCCCGGGATACCCGAAGTTGACGAGGCCGAGCCACCCAAAGTCGTGCCTGAGAAGCCGGCAAAGCCTGTTCCGGCAAAGCCTGTTCCGCCGAATCCCGTTCAGCAGATCTTCAAGAACCTCTTCCAGGGGCGAGGATTGATTCCCCCTGCCAGGGTCATCCTTGGACCGAAAGCTGATCCGAAGGTCGCGGAACCGGAGTTGAACAAAGATGGCTCCGTCATGCTCGACGCCGTCGATCGTCGCGCCCCGGTTGAGACGCGGCAGACCTCGCTGCACGAGCGGGCCGTCCGCGCCGTGGAGAACGAAGAGTGGAATCTGGTGGTTGAGATTGTCGAAGCGCTCTTCAACCCGCGGGCGTTTCCGCACGACACGCTCATCCGGCACAAAGACGGCTCGCTGGTTTCGATCCGGCAGGAAGCGATCAACCTGCTGGGTCGGGTGCCTGCAGAACATCGAGAAATCTACATCCGGGAATTCTCAACGGTCGCGGATCAGTTGCTGCGCGAGGCCATTGAGAGTGGCGAGACGTCTCAACTGGTTGAAGTGGCCACGCGATATTTCTGGACTCCGTCCGGACCGCGCGCCGCAGACGTGCTCGCGACGCGGCATCTGGATCGCGGTGAGTTCTCAATTGCTGCGCAGTGGCTCGAACAACTGCTCACCGTAAAAGCGCCAGTGACGGAAACCGCCGCGTGGCGCCGCAAAGCCGCCGTTGCATTCCGCATCGCTGGCCGCGATGACCTGGCGGAGCAGCTCAAAGTGGACGGCATCGATCCGGATGTCATCGGAACCCGGCTGTCTGTCACGCAGCCCGTGTCGAGCGACGAGTGGCTGATGCTGTTTGCCAATCCCCGCCGCTTCGCCGTCGGAGACGGCAGTGCTCCGGTTCTGCTGAAACGCTGGACGATGCCGACGACCTGGAACCGTCCCCTGGAGCGGAAGATCGACGAAATGATCGAGGGCTACTCGGACGCCAATCAGCCGACTCTGCCCGTCGCGATGCCGCTTCTTGTCGACGGGAAAATCATCTGCCGCACGTTCCGCGGAGTCCAGGTGGCGGACGCAGCGACGGGCAAGCCGCTGTGGACCGCTGGCGGCGACGATTCCGTCGAGGCCATGCTCAGCGGACAGACGGAAGTCACGCAGGTGCAGATTCAGATGGGCTTCAACCCGGTCAACTTCATTCAGTCCTCCACACCGAATTCGAATGGTGGTCCGCTGGGACAGTTGATGTTTCAGAACGCGGCTCACGGACTTCTCAGCAGCGACGGGCAGCGGCTGTTCGTGATTGAGGACAATCCTGTCTTCTCGCTCGGTTACGCGAGCATGCGCTTCGGCGGAAACCAGAACAACGCGATTTTTACCGGCAATCGGCTGAAAGCCTACGACCTGGAAACCGGCCGACCGCTCTGGGAAGCCGGTGGTCCGACTTCGATCGAGGAATTCGCACTGCCGCTCAGTGGCCACTTCTTTCTGGGAGCTCCCGTTTCAGATGGAGGCGACCTGTTCGTGCTGACCGAGTCGGACAGCGAGATTTGCCTGCAGGCTCTGGACGCGGAAACCGGTCACCCGAAATGGTCTCAACCGATCGCGTATGCCGAAAAGCGGATCGACCAGGACCCGAACCGTCGCATGTGGTCCTCGCATCTCGCGGTGGCCGACGGAACGGTGATCTGCCCGACTGGTGTCGGCTGGCTGATCGCCGTCGACCGGACGCGACGTTCGGTGCAGTGGGCTTACCGCTACTCGCCCAGGAAGAAAGACGACAAGAACAACCAGCGAGGATTCGGCTCGTACAACACTCCGACAGAATCAATGAATCAGCGCTGGCTGGTTTCGGCGCCGGTCATCCGCGGAGACAAGCTGTTCTTCACTCCTGCGGAAACCACCGATGAAGCCAACCTTTCCACCGGCACGTTTCTGTGCCTCGATCTGGCGACCGGCAAGCGGCTCTGGCAGAGGCCGAAGGCTACGAATCTCTACCTGGCAGGTGTGCTGGAAGATCGAGCGATTCTGGTCGGCGCGAACTCCGCTCAGGCGCTTTCGCTCAAAGGTTCGACGCTCTGGGAGTGTTCGTTCGGGAGTGAATCCAAACCGTCCGGCCGCGGCGTCATCGTGGACGACATGCTGTATCAGCCACTGCAGCGGAACGAACTGGTCGGCATCGATCTGAAAACGGGCAAGGTCGTCGCAACGCAGGACCTGCCGCACAACGAACGGCCACTCGGCAATCTGCTGACGTATCGCGGCATGCTGATTTCCCACCACCCGGCCGCCGTGACCGCGTGGGAACAGAAAGACGCGCTGGAGAAACAGCTTGCGGAGATTCGCGAGCAGTCGCGTGACGATGTGGATTCGCTGATCCTCGAAGCGAGTGCCGCGGCGGCCGAAGGCGAACTGGATCGCGGACTGAGCCTGCTCGATAAAGTCTCCCAGAGTGAACCGTATCAGCAGTCGCCCGACTTCCGCCGGCAGGTTGACGATCTGACTCGCCAGGTCGTCGTTTCGCGCATCCGGCGTTCGCCCGGGGAGCAGCCGGAACTGCACGATCGACTCGCAAAACTGGTCCGATCGCCAGAAGAAGCCGCCGAGAATCACCAGTTGCGATTCGTCACCGCATCGGCCCTCGGCCGGCACACCGAGGCGTTCGGTGTCCTGCTCGAAATGGTCGCCGCGCCAGGTCGGGTCCCGTTCACCCGGACTGACAACCGGCAGGTCGAAACGGAAGAAGACGGCTGGCTGCGAGGACATCTGATCGACACCTGGGGCCGGCTTGACAAAGCCAGCCGCGCTGAAGCTGGCGAGCAACTCCTCAAACTCGTGGAAACAGCCGCAGGTCAAACAGAACAGGTCCGCCTCGCACGGCTGCTTCCGTTTCACACCTCGACCGAGGCTCTGCGTGAAGGCTTTGCTGCCGCTGCGATCGATGAAAGCCGGCTCCACGAAGCCACCGGCTGGCTGATGCAGTCTCAATGGAGCCGCAATCTGCCGAAAGTCGCCGCACACTTTGTCGCGCTGATTGAGCGTCACCGGTCGGCTGGCGATTCGGCCACTGCGATGCGACTGGCCGAGCGTCTTGAAAAAGAACTGGGCGGCGAGACCCTGCCGGACGGACGCCCGGTCAAAAGCCTCGTGTCGCTGTTCCGCTCAGGCATCCACGACCGAACGGCCGACTCGTCCGACTGGGGTGAGTTCGACATGAAACTGACTCGGACGGCGACGTCTTACTCTTACAACAGCATCTTCAGTCTGAATCCGCAGTCCGGCCACTCCACCGCGCTGGACGGCCTGCGTGTCGAGTGGGTGCAGCAGAGCTACGGGTCCGTGACCCAGCGGATCAACTTCGTGAAGGAATCAGACGGCTCTCTCTACTGGTCCGTTCCCGTCCGAAGTGGCACGACGGGCGCCAGCGTGAATCGTCACTTCCATCTCGGTACGACAATGATCGTCTTCAGCCGAGGCGTCTTTAACTGCCTCTCTATTCCCGATCGGCGAGTCCTGTGGACTCAGCTGGCCGAAGCACCGGACGGCGGGTCGTCGATGCTCAAGCAGAACTACCGCGCGATGTCGCCCGGTTCGGCATTCCTCAATGAAGTCCCTGGCCGGTCGACCATGGGGGCCGACCCGATTCCGGTCGTCAACTCGAACTACATCTGCTACCGGGCCCGGCGAACAATCACGATCCTCGACACGCAGACGGGTGAGGTCCTGTGGACTCGGCGAGCGATCCCGGCCGGCACACGAATCTTCGGCTCGCTCTCGCGGCTGATTGTCCTGTCCTCTTCCGGCACGGGTGATTACGCATTGAGGGCCACCGACGGAAAACGCGTTCTTCTTCCCGAAGAGCTTGAGCCGGCGGACACGCCGCAGGCGGACAAAGTTCCGACCGTCCGGTCGATGCTGACCAACGCACTTCTGATCGATGACAACACGTTGATCACCGCGTCGACTCAAACGGGAAACGCGAGTCGAATCGTGATTCAGGCACGCAACCTCGACACAGAAGAGAGTCTCTGGGAGAAGGACTTCCCGTCGACCAGCCGCTTCCGGGGCTCGAATGACGATGAGCTCGCGATTCTCGGCACCGACGGAAAACTGCAGCTGCTCGACCTGCTGACCGGAACGCTCAAATCGCTTGGCAGCCTGCCGGAGATCAGTGCGAAACGAACCGAGTACTTTGTGCTGAGCGACCGCAAGCACATTTACCTTGTGCTCAACGGGCAGTCGCGATCGCGGTCGTACTACGGCGAACTGCAGACGATCCGGGCCAGCCACGACATCGTTGCCTTCGACCGTCAATCGGGAAAATTCGTCTGGCACCAGAAGGTGGCACCGACGGACGACAATCAGGCGCAGTCTCAAAGCCTGGTCGTGTCCGACCTGGAACGGAACCCGGTCATGATTCTGATTTCCAACAGCTACGACCAGAAACTGCAGACCCAGCTTGTCAAAATCATGACCCTCGACAAACGATCGGGGCGAATCCTCAATGAGTACGCGGCACCTGGCTATCCCGGGTACCGATCCCTGGATATCGATTCTCAGCGGAAATACATCGACCTGATTTCCTACCAGGACCGAATCCGGCTGACTGCGACTCCAAAGCAGGCCGTGCCAGAACAGGCTGTACCGGAAAAGGCTGTACCGGAAAAGGCAGTACCGGAAAAGGCAGTGCCGAAGGAGGCGGTCTCCGAACAGGCGGTGCCAAAGCCAGCGGCCCCTGAAAAAGCAGTGCCTCAGCAGGAGGTTGCACTGCCGGCGATTCCCAAAGAACTGGCTCCCCGGAAGTAGCCAGTCGGGGTTGCCACAGTCTCGGCGATTCCAACAGTCTCGGCGATTCCAACTGCAATCATGCGGAAGCTGCGGCGTAACACGCAGCATTCGCCGGGTGGTCGCCGTGGAGCAGGTCCGGTTGCCAGGTCACTTTTACGTTGCAGTCAAGGCGGCGAGACAGGCGACGGCCCTTCCCGTACAATCCTCTCCCGACGGGTTGTGGAAGCTACAGTCGGGCTCGTCATTCCGCAGCGTTTCAAATCGGCATTTTCATGAGCGAAGACGACTTTCAGTTCGACTCGATCGACACGGCGATCGCCACTCTGCGTGAGGGCGGCATGATCATTGTCGTCGACGATGCTGACCGGGAAAATGAGGGCGATCTCGTCTGTGCTGCCGAGACGATTACTCCCGAACAGGTTTCGTTCATGCTGCGATTCGGGGCTGGTGTGCTTTGTGTGCCACTTTCGGGTGAGACGGCCGATCGGCTGCACCTCTCACCGATCGTCGACAGCGGGGCCAACACGACTCCCCACCGAACTCACTTTCTAACGCCAGTTGACCATCTGAACGCGGGAACCGGGGTCAGCGCTAACAATCGCGCGCTCACAATTCGAGCTCTCGCCGACCCGGATTCAAAACATTCCGACTTCGTTCGGCCAGGACACATCGACATTCTCCGCGCAAAGGACGGCGGAGTTCTTCGACGGGCCGGGCACACCGAGGCAACAATCGATCTCGTCCGGATGGCCGGTCATCAGCCCGTCGGCTGCCTGATCGAAATGCTCTCTCAAAAGTCGTCCGGCATGGCCGATCACGAGGAACTGCGTGAGTTCGCGGCGACTCACAAGATGCCCATCATCACGATCGAGTCACTCATCCGGCACCGGCGTCTTGGCGAGCGGCTGATCCATCGTGAAGTCGAAGTCGACATCGAGACGGGCGAGTACGGCAAACCTCGATTTATCGCCTACCGGGTGGAGCACGAAGAGCAGGAACCGCTCGCGATGGTGTGGGGCGATCTGCGGTCCGTCGACGCGCCGCTCGTTCGAATGCACTCATCGTGTTTTACAGGCGACATTCTCGGGTCACTCAGATGCGACTGCGGAGACCAGCTTCACCAGGCGATCGAGCGGATCTGCCTGGAGGGAACAGGAGTGGTCGTGTACCTCCCGCAGGAGGGCCGCGGCATCGGGCTCAGCGCCAAGTTGAAGGCGTACCAGCTTCAGGACGACGGCTATGACACCGTCGAGGCGAATCACAAGCTGGGCTACAAATCGGACCAGCGAGACTACATGATCGGGCTGCAGATCCTGAAAGATCTCGGCCTGACGAGAATCCGGCTGCTGACGAACAACCCGAAGAAGACCGAGTCGTTCGAAGTCGCGTGGGATTTGAAAGTTGTAGAGCAGGTTCCGATCATCGCTCCGCACTTAAAGCAGCGGGAAAAGTACATGGCCACCAAGCGGGACAAAATGGGTCACGTGCTGCCGAAAGAGGCTCCGTCCGGTGAAGCCGCTCCGTAGAGCACGCCTCGTCGTGCGAACCCTCGGAGATAGACGCCGCAGGAATGAGGGCCACCGTGAATCGCATTCCTGAAGAGCTCGTTTGCCCTGAATGTTCGGCTCCGCTTGCCGTTAATGACGTCACGGTTTCGTGCGCCGTGTGCTCGGTCTCGCATCCGATCGTGCACGGAATCTCGAGGTTCGTCGAGCAGGAACACCTCGCCAGCTTCGGGCTTCAGTGGAACCGCTACGAGGTGGCTCATGATGACGAAGATCGGGCGACGTTTCGTGCAAAGACGGGTGTCGCCGCGGAAGAGTTGTCGGGACTGAAGGTTCTCGATGCGGGCTGCGGGGGCGGCCGCTACTGCAAAGTTGCCGGCGAGGCGGGAGCCATCGTGACTGGAGCGGACCACAGCTCGGCCGTGGAAAAAGCATCGAAACTTTGCGGGCACCTTGACTCGGTCAAGCTCGTTCAGGCGGACCTCAAAAAACTGCCGTTTCCGGAAGGCTCATTCGACTTTGCGTTTTCGATTGGCGTGATGCATCACGACGTCGACACGCGGGCTGTGTTTGACGCCGTCGCGAAAATGGTCATGCCGGGTGGCCGCATGGCTGTGTGGCTTTACCGCCGCAACACATGGTGGCAGGAAGCTCTCAACAATTTTCTTCGTCGACGAACGACGAAGATGAAACCTGAAAATCTGGAGCCGTGGTGCCGGTTCGGAGCAACGCTCGGCGGGATTCCCCTGGTCAAGCAGTCGCTCAGCAAGGTCGTTAACTTCAGCACTCATCCCCTGAGGGAAAATCGAATCTGCGACACGTTCGACTGGTACGCGCCCGAGTTTCAGTACCACCACACGACGAGTGAACTCTGCACCTGGTTTCGCGAGGCGGGATTCGAGGAAGAAATCGTCCTGCCCCCGGAAAAGGCCGGCTGGTTCTACCGCTGGGCCTGGCGAAACAATCTGATTATCGGCAGCGGAGTCAACGTGCTCGGCCGGAAGAAAATCTGAACGCGGATCGGATTCGAGTGGCGACTGGATATACTGTCGCAAAGCTGAAACCGGATCGGAGCAGAGCGATGTCCACCGCTGAGCAAAGAATTTCGCCCGAAGAGTACCTCGCCATCGAGCGTGCCTCGCAGGAGAAGCACGAGTACTTCAACGGCGACATGTTCGCGATGACCGGCGCGAGCCGGAAACACAACATCATCTCCGCGAATCTGACTCAACGAATTCTCAATGCTGTTGAGGGTAAGCCGTGTGAGGCTTACACGGCCGACATGCGGGTCAAAGTGTCTCCGACCGGGCTCTACACGTACCCGGATGTCGTTGTCGCTTGCGATGACCCGCAGTTTGAGGATGAGCAGCTCGACACGCTGTTGAACCCACGAGTGATTCTTGAAGTGCTTTCTCCTTCCACGGAAGCTTACGACCGCGGCGAAAAATCAGAGCACTATCGCCGGATCGATTCGCTGCAGGAGTATTTTCTTGTCGCTCAGGACCGGATTCATATTGAGCATTTTCGGCGTGAACCTGAGGGTGGCTGGCGATTCCAGGAAACCGAAGAGCCTGGCAGTGTGATCCGTCTTGAGTCGGTTCAGTGCGAGCTCCGAGTGAGCGATATTTACGCCCGAGTTAAATTCGATGAGCCTGCTGGCGAGGATTCATCGGAACCGACCGCCGGCTGATCGTCGCTTGAGGGAGTTTCGTAATGCCACGATGGCTGACTGTTGCAGCGGCTCAGAGCGGGCCGATCTCTCGGGACGAGACTCGCGCGGACGTTGTCGAGCGGCTCGTCGCTCAGATGCGGGAAGCCCACAAACAGGGCTGTCAGTTCATTGCTTTTCCTGAGGTCGCACTGACGGCCTTCTTTCCTCACTGGTGGATTGAGGATGAAGCCGAACTGGACGCGTGGTTCGAAACCGAAATGCCGGGCCCGGATTCGCAGCCGTTGTTTGATGAGGCGGCCCGGCTGGGAATCGGGTTTCAGCTGGGGTACGCAGAGCTTGCCGTCGAGGACGGTCGGAAGCGGCGGTTCAATTCGAGCGTCCTGGTCAGTGCGGACGGAGCGATCATCGGTCGGTTTCGGAAGATGCACCTGCCAGGACATATCGAGCGTCGACCGGACAATCCATTTCAAAATCTTGAACAGAGATACTTCGAGCGAGGCAATCTCGGCTTCCAGACCTGGGCCGGGTTCGGCGGCCGGGTTGGAATGTGCATCTGCAATGACCGCCGCTGGCCAGAGTCGTGGCGCGTGCTCGCACTCAAGGGGGCTGAGATCGTTTTCTGCGGGTACAACACGCCGGACAACATTCCCGAGCACCCGGAGATGGACCACCTGGTCGCGTTCCACCACCAGCTGTGCATGCAGTCGGCAGCCTACCTGAACGGGATGTGGACGGTCGGCGTCGCGAAAGCCGGGATTGAGGAGGGGGTCAGCCAACTCGGCTTGACGTCGATCGTGGCGCCGTCCGGGCAGATTGTCGCGCAGGCGTCGACTCTGGGAGACGAGCTCGTCGTGTACCGCTGCGACCTCGACCTGAGCACTGAGCATCGCCGCCTGTTCAACTTCGAGCGGAATCGTCGGCCGGAATTCTATGGTCAGATTTCGGAACAAAAATGACCGGAATCATTCCGGAATACTGTTGATGAATTTCGGCAGGAATCGTTCCAAGTCCTGTCCTCACCGCAATTTCAGGAAATTATTTTTTTCCGGGAACTAACTGCGAGGGAACTCGTCTTAGTAATCTGACCTGTCCGGAGCATCGGTCTCATCCAACCGGATTTCCTGTTTTTACCGGTTGCCCGCGTTTCTACCTTCGGCAGTTTCGGCTCCTCGGATTTGACGTCACTGAATGTGGCTCAGTTCCCGCAAAGCAGAATCGACTTCGCGAGGTCAATTCCGGTTTGTGGAAACCGTCACAGGCGTCAAATCCGGGATGCCGCTGGACTCATTTTCGGCACTGTCTGCCCCGTTTTCTTTATCGTTGACGATCGTTAAAGTCCTGTGATACTTTAACTTCTGTACGGTTTGCGACTTCTTGAATTCTCATTTCACTTCTCTTTCGCAGACCTCTCAAGGCGTGTCACAGAACCGACATCAACAGTCCCTGTGGACTGCAATGTGTCAGGCTGACCACTGAGCAAAATCCACCGACAATCGAATCTCGATCAGCCCTCGCAGGCGTCCTTTCTGCGCGGGCACCGGTCGGAAATCACGTCAGTCAGAATCATCTGCAGCAACGATCACACGGCAATCCTTCGAGCTTGTGCGACGGAGTTTTCAAATGGCAGAACATCAGGCAGTCTGGGGAATTGACATCGGGCAGGCCGGCTTGAAAGCCATTCGCCTCAAGTATGCCGAAGCCGCCAATCAGGCTCTCGCCGTGGCCTTTGACTACATCCCTCACGCGAAGATTCTCAGCCAGCCGGACGCCGTTCCGAAGGAGCTGATCAAGCAGGCTCTGGAAACGTTCCTTGAGAGAAATGACGTCGCCGGCGATCTGATTTCGATCAGTCTGCCTGGCCATTCGGCTTTGGCCCGGTTCATTCAGTTGCCGCCGGTCGAAACCAGCAAGGTCGGCGACGTTGTGACTTACGAGGCGCGACAGCAGATTCCGTTCGCGTTGGAAGATGTCATCTGGGATTACCAGACGCTGGGCGGCGGCATCGAGGAAAGTGGCTTCATGCTGGGGGCTGAGGTCGGGCTGTTCGCAATGAAGAAGGAACAGGTCTACGAAGCGCTCAGGCCGTTTGTGGAAGCAAAGGTCGAAGTGGAGACGGTGCAGATTGCTCCGCTCGGGCTTTACAACGTGCTGTGCTACGACCAGATGGGTGTCCGGCTGAACGAGGATTTCATCGCCCCGGACGAATACAGCATCATGCTCGACATGGGCACCGACAATACGACGCTGATGGTGACCAACGGCGAGAAAATCTGGATTCGCAACGTGCCGCTCGGCGGAAACCATTTCACGCGTGCTCTCACCAAAGAGATGAAGCTCACGTTTGCGAAGGCCGAGCACCTGAAGTGCAACGCCACGAAATCACCCGATCCGCGGGCGGTCTTCCAGGCACTTCGCCCGGTCTTCAATGATTACGTTTCGGAGATTCAGCGGTCGATCGGCTATTTTTCGAGTGTCAATCGTGAAGCGAAAATCACGAAGGTCATCGGAGTCGGCAATGGCTTCAAACTCGCTGGCCTGCAGAAGTTTCTGCAGCAGAATCTGCAGTACGAAGTCGAACGAATCGAGACGTTTAACGGTGTGATCGGGGACACGGTGCTGAACGCTCCGGTGTTCCAGGAAAACATCATGGCCTTCGTCGTGCCGTATGGGCTGGCTTTGCAAACGCTCAAACTGACGAAGATTCATACAACGTTGCTGCCGCCGGAGATCGCATTCAACCGCAAGATTCGCCGCAAGAAGCCGTGGGCCGTCACCGCGTGTGCGACTCTGCTGCTGGGGCTCGCTGGTTCGACGGCCGGGTTTGCCAGCCGGTTTGACTCGGTCAGCGACCATCGCTGGAACGAACAGACTTCTGCCGTGGAGACGTTCAAGGGAGACGTCACCAAGAAGAGCACCGAGTACGACGGCAAGCTGGGTGAATTCAAAGGACTGGTCGAAAAAGGCAGTGTCCTCGTCAGCTATCTCGACGAGCGGGAACTCTGGGGCGAAATGTATCAGGCGGTTAATGAATGCTTACCTCGTCCCGAAGGCAACGAAAAAGACATTACCGACATCACTCAGAAACGGCAGATCACGATCCGCAGTCTGAAGACGCGTCGCGTCAAAGAGCTTGGTGACTGGTTCAAAGAACTGCCGCAGCAGCGGAAAGACAGTTTCACGAAGGAAGAGGCCGAAAAGCCCCCGAAGGGTCCGGGCTATATCGTGACGATCGACGGGGAACACTTCTACAAACCGGCGAATCTTGAGCAGGGCGACATTCATTTTGTTGCTGAGACGCTTCTCAAGAACCTACGGAAGCCGTACTTCCGCCAGCGGGAAACAATCGGTGAGGAAGTTCCGGTTTCGGTTCTGGGAATCTCTCATCCGGTGATTACTCGCGACCCTCCGATGGAAGTTGTCCGGTGGTATCCCAAAGGCCCGCCTCGCCAGAAAACAAGCCGCACAGGTCCGATGCTGGGCCCTCTCCCGACAGGAGCCACGGGTGCGTCGCAACCCAGGGTGGACGAGTGGAAGGCGATTGAGCGGACCCGGTTCACGCTCGAGTTCGCCTGGGTGCCGACCATTCCAAAGAATCGTAAAGTTCCAGAGACTCCGGCTGTGGAAGCCCCCGTAGTGCCAACAGGCTCCCCGCCAGGAAATCCGGTCTCCCCTGGAACGAATCCGTCGCCGGTTCCCGGAACACCGATTCCAACAGCACCGGGAACTCCTGCACCGGCGACACCCGGTGCCGTCACCACGCCGTGACGGAAACGAATTTGACTAACGAGTTAAGAATATCGAGACGCAATCGTTTTAAGACACCACAACTGACAGAAGCTGCCTGAGTCGTCTTCTCCGGAAGTCCAGTAGTCGAGGCAATCTCATGGATAAGTTACAGCCTTTCATCAAGTACCATTTCTGGCTCCTGTTCGTGCCGGCTTTCATCATGCCTCCCGCTGCCTGGTGGATGACAACATCCAGCCTGCAGGCCACGATCGACGAGCGAACCACGGCTCTCGATTCGGCGTTCGATTCGATTCCGAAGGGAACTGACACGCCAAACAAAGACTGGATCGACAAAGCCAATGCTCAGATTGGCATCCGAACCGAGACCAACATTCGGACTGTCGATCGGCTGTGGGACTGGCAGAAGACGCTCGTCAAATGGCCGCCGAACGTGGCGAAATACATGGATTCCTGCGAGTACCGGAAGGATATCACGGACCCCGCCATCTCACGTCGAGTTCCGATTGACTATCGTCGTGATTACCCGCTGGAAGTTCGTCGGGTCTGGCTGCTGGCCGACCCGATCGGCCACGCGGCCGACCCGATCCCGCCGAAGGCGGCTAAGAAGGTCTGGTTCCCGCTCGACAATATGCCTCAGGTGAGTGCGGAAAAGTGGAGAAATCTGCCACCCTCATTCATCGAAATCTGGAACAGCCAGGAAGACCTCTGGCTGCTTGAGCAGATTCTGCTCGCTGTCCAGCGAACGAATTCCAGTTCGAATTCCATTACCGATTCGTTCGTGCGACAGATTCAGGAAGTGGCCCTCTTCGGCGGCGACCGTGTCAAACCGGGCGATGCGCCTGCTGCGACGGCAGTTGCCAAAACCGGCGACGAGTCCGGAATGCCAGGCTCGCCGATGGGTTTCCCGCCGGCGATGGGGCGACGTGGGTCAGGCCATCAGGTCCCGTCAAGTGCCCGGTTTGACCTTGCCGAGGAATTTGCTCCCAAAGGTCTCGCTTCGAAATCCCGTTCACCCATGAACAACATGATGCCTGGCCCGGAAATGACCGGTGATGGGAAAGGAAATTCCACCGCATCAGGAGCAGACGACCTGAATCTGGATGAAAACCGCTACATCACCGTCGCGGATGCGTATCGGACGCGGGGATTTCAACTGGTTGTCACTGTCCACCAGCAGTACGTCCCCGACCTCGTGCGAGAGCTGCTGAATTCGCAGTATCCGATTTCGATTGCTCGAATCGAGCAGGCAGCTCTGCATCCGGATGAGCCTGACGGAAGCAGCACCGATCCTCGCGGCGGTCCTTCGATGAAATCGATGGCCTCATCATCACCGGGTGGTCCTGGCGTTGATACTTCAGCCTATGCCGACCCAAGCGGTGGAGCCCCCGATACAGGAGGCAACACTGGCTCCTCCGAAGACAGCTTCTCCAATCCAGAAGACAGCTTCTCCAATCCAACTGAAGGCGCGTCACGGGTACCGATCACGGATGAGGCAGTCGCAGCAGCGCTGGACGAACTGGACCTTGTCGAGGTCATGATCGTTGGCGAGCTGTACCTCTACAATCCGCCACCGGTTTCCGAAGGAGACAAGGCTGCCACTGGAACGACCGGCACCGAAGCTCCAGCAACTGGAGCTCCAGCAACTGGCGATCCGACAGTTCAACCTGAAGGAGTCGTTCAGCCAGAGGTGACCGAACCAGACACAACAACCGCTCCGACGACGCCAGCTGCCCCCGGTGAAACGGAAGGCGCTCCAGCACCGGCAACGCCTGAAACTCCGGCTCCGGTCACTCCGAAACCGGCGACCCCATCGCCAGCATCCGCCCCGCCGTCTTCGGCTGCTGACACTTCGACGCCGGAACCGGTCAAACCCGGCACACCAGAACCGGTCAAACCCGGTAGCTGACGGACTCACTGACTGAAACTGCATGCCGACTGAAAAACTGCCGAGCTGATTCGAAACTGCCTGCCGAAAACTGCACGTGTATCACAATCGCGTGAACTCAAACCAACAGGTGTCACGATGAAAAACGTGAATTGGAAAGAACTGATTGTTACTCATGTCGAGAAGGGTGTTCTCGGCATGGCCGGGTTGATCGTGCTGATCGGCCTCGCCACGACCAGCTGGGGAACCTATGACAAACGGCCCAGCCAGTTTGAAGAGAATGTCAAAAACGGCCGGAGTAATTTCGAGAGCGGTGTCTGGCCGACAGACCGCGAAAAAGAATTTCAGGCGGATGATCCGGGGCTGCAGGTTGTCAGGCTGTTTGATGGAGCCCGAACGTACCCGTATTCGACGCGCTGGGTCCTGCCGTTGAACAAGCGCAAAGAAAAAATCAAAGAACCATCATGGCAGCGGTTTGAATTGGTCGTTGCCGATGCCGGTAAAATGCTGATGGAGCTCCTGCCCCGGGAAGGGACCACAACGGTTGCCACCTCTGATTCAGGCGAGCTCAAAGTCAAGGTCCCCGGTGGCGTTCCTGGTTCAGAAGTTCAGCCACCTCGGTTGGATGGCCCTCGCGTCGAAGGCCCGCGGCAATCCGGCGCTGGTCGCTCCACTCCTGGAAGCTCCGATACCGCAACGACCCCACAGGGAGTGGGAAATGACGGAGCGCCTGAAGCCGGTGCCGGCTATGGGGCAGACGACTTGATGCTGGCCATGCAGGGAGGCGGGACGTCATCCGCCGTCAAGAAGGAAAAAAGGGGCGAGGGACGAGGGACTCGGTTCGTCTCAATCCGAGCGATCTTTCCATTGAAGAAACAGGTCGAGCAACTAAAGACGGCGTTGAATCTCGATAGCCCGGTGGAAGCCGCGCAGCAGCTGGTGTTCTGGGATTTCGAACTGGAACGCCAGACGGCCGTCGCGGGTGCCAATCCGTGGTCGGGTCCCTGGGAAAAAGTCGACATCGCGTACGCGCTTGATCTGCTCGGAAGAACAGATTTCGATGTGGACGTCGTCGACGAGCGATTTCGCGATTCTGTCTTCACGATGCCGCTTCCTTACCGTGTCTCGGGCAACTGGGGCTCGCCCGAGAATTCCTGGCTGGTATCGCATCCCAGCATCAAACAGGTCCTGACCACCGAACAGCAACTTGAGCAGGAACGGCGAAACACGGCCCTGATTGAAGCAGCAGAAACACAGAAAGCGGCAGTAAAAACTAAAGGGGGATTTGGCCCGATCCAGCACGACACCAAGGGCCTTGCTCGACAGGCGACTCAGAATTCTGCCATGCGGGATAGCTTCATGGAACGAATGAAGGAGATGGAAGGCGCGGATGCGCCGGGAGCAGACGGAGTGGCCCCACCCAATCCCTACGGGAACAGTGGCTACCAGACTCAGGGGGCATTCGGCCTCGCCAAGGTGACAGAGATTTCCGAACTGTTGCTGTTCCGCTTTATTGACTTCAGCGTCGTTCCGGGCAACGCGTACCGCTACAAAATCAAACTCAAGATCGAGAATCCGAACTTCGGCCGTGAAGCCTCTGAACTGGAAAACATCGCTTCACGCGAAGGCGAGTACCGGAATACGGAATGGTCCGATCCCAGCACGCCAGCTGTCGTCGAGGACGAAACCGACTTCTACATCGCCAAGCTTGATGACCGTCGCGGAGTGGCAGAAGTCGAAGTTCACGAATGGATGACCAACACGGGCAGCTATGTGAACGGCACGTTTTCTGGCCTGCTCGCTGGAGATCAAATCGCCAGTTGGCGTGAAGAAGACACTCGCCGTGGTGGCTACAAGAAAGGGACCGGAATCGAAACGCCGGTTCTGCGTCCTTATGAGGAAACCTACGACGACGAAGTCATTGACTTTGTCACGCCCAACACGCTGATCGATCTCGGCAAGACAGTTCTTCTGGACCCGGCCGATCATCCCGATCTTAATCTCGACACGAAACGAGTCAGCCTGGCTCTGGACGAGATCGTCATGATCAATCGTTTTGGTGAGCTGGTTCAGATTGACAGCGTCGCTCAGGACGCCGCCTACAAGTCAGCGGCCGCTTTGATGAAGAGGCAGGAAGAGGTTTGGGCCATTTACCGCAAGAAGTCGACTGCTCCGCCACAACAATCAGGGATTGAAGGTCTTCTGACCAGCGGTGGTGGATACGGCGATGCCCCGTCATACCCTGGTGGTGACGACGGAGAGTCCGGTGCCACGCCGAAGGGCCGTAAAAAGAGCTCACTGAAGCGTGCTCCACAGAACCCGATGAGCGCTGGAGGCGGTTTTTGACGTTCCGTGTCCGATTGCAATTCCAAAGCAGACGCCCGCTGGTTCTCCAGCGGGCGTTTCTTTTTCGCAGAATGGCGAGGCCGTATCTGCCTGTCAGATCATGGGTTCGCCCCGTTTCACGAGCTGCAGTGTCAGTCCCCAGGGGTCACGGAGAAACGTCATCGAATCTCCGTTCGGCATGTTCTGAATTTCTCCATCAGGCTTCGCGCCTGCCGCGGTGAGACGCGCCACATCAGCCGGAACATCGGCCGAGACCAGGGCAAGGTGAAGTGAGCCGGGATGCATCGTCCGATAGTCGGGAAGTGGCACATCACGATTTCCATAAATTTCGAGCATGACGGTCCCGCTGTCGTCGGCAAGGAAATGAGCCCACGGGGCGGCCATGACTCGCCGCTTCACGGTGAATCCAAGATGCTCAACGTACCACCGTGCAAATTCCAGCGGGTCTTCAACGTTCAGCGCAAGATGTTCAATCTTCATCAACGTTCCTTTCTTTTGCCGCGTCGCCTGTCAGACGCGGTCTCATATTCTGGTGAGTTACTTTCCAGGAAGGTGTTTGCCCAGGAATTCGAAGCCGCGCCGGTTGACATCCTCGATGATCCTGGGATCGCCACCAGCCAGACCGTGCTCGCCATTGGGAACGGTCAGCATCAGATGTTCAACCGAGTGCTTTTCAAACTGCTCGGCCATCATGGTTGACTGCTCATACGGCACATCGGTGTCTGCCGTCCCGTGAATCATTGCGGTCGGCGGATAATCCGTCGACACATTTTTCACCGCCATGAAGGGATGAAACTTTTTCGCATCGACGACGGGGTCCCAGCCAGTGACGGCTTTCGGCCAGACGCCTTTCTGACGGGTAAACTGATAGAACGCCCCACCGTCTCCTTTGCGGTCCCGTGAGTCAGCAATCGGCAACCCGCTGACCTGCTTCCACGCTTCCGGCTCGCTCAGATTGCTGATGTGGTGTCGCGGGTGAGGACTGGGTTTGCTGTACCAGTCACCGATCAGATCGCCGTAGCCCCAGAAGGCCAGCAAAACCTGTGGCCGCGGTTTGACTCGGTACCCGGCCGTCAACGTGAGGCACCCGCCGGCCGACCCGCCCGTCACGGCAATTCGATTCGGGTCGAGGTGAAATTGCTTCGCGCCGGCTCCACGTATCCACTGAAAGGAGTCTTCCAGGTCTTCGATGATACCTGGCAGTTGAGTTTCCGGAGCCAGCCGGTAATCGATCGACACCATCGCGCAACCGTTGTCGCTGGCCCACTGCCGGACGCGGCCGCTCACGCCCTCGCGGTGACCGTTGATCAAAGCTCCGCCGTGAATCCACACGACAACGGGCAGCACATCCGTTGTTTCGGGGCGGTAGACGTCCGCGCGAATCTTCAGCTCACCAACCTGCTTGTAGACGGCGGTCGTTTTCACAAAGTCCTCCTGAGCCGGACACGTCGCCTGACTGATCGTCAGCAAAACGAAAACTGATGCAAAAGTGAGTTTCACCGTGAGGCTCCTTAAAAGAATTCCTAGCGAAGCTCAACGTAACACTGGACCGGAGGAACGGGAATCCTGCGGCAGTTCGAGTCAGTCACGATCGGATTCAGTATGATCAACCGGCGTGTTTCGAATGCCGACAAGTGATGGACTCTGACACAGGAGATTCCCATGCGATCGTTCAGCGCCGTTGCGGTCACGCTTTTGACTCTTGTCGCAGTCCTGTGTCTTCAACAAAGCTCTCAACCTGACGCGGAGTAGTTTCCGGTCGCCAGGTTCGAGCTGATTCAAAACGGAGATGTCATTGCCTCCGCAAAACTGAGCGACGACAAGCTTTCCGGAAGTCTCTCGATACCGATCCGCTGCGAGCAAAGCGGCTGGCTCGCCGTCCGCGCCTCTGGCCCGTCACACCCGGACCTGCCAACGGGAGGTCAATACGCTCACTCAAGCCCGATCTACGTCGAGGTTGCCGGCAAGCCTGTGGCCACGCGCCAGGACGCGTTGTACTTCCTGGAATGGATCGACCGTCTGGCCCTCGCCGTGCGAATTCGCGATCGCATTCCGTCCGCCGAACTTCGAGCCCATGTCGAGTCGCAACTGGATTCCGCACGGGCGGTTTATCGGAAACTCGCCGAGTAATTGATCCACGAAAAAACCGGTCGCCAGCGACGACCGGTTTCAGTTGAGCGTGTCCGTGGATTTGACTTCGGCAGGCGGAGCCTGACCTACTGGATTCAGTCGATCTTTCGTTCGCGGATCCAGTCGGTGTGGAACTTCTCACCACGAGGCTTGTCGGTTCGTTCGTAAGTGTGAGCCCCGAAGTAATCCCGCTGAGCCTGCAGCAGGTTGGCCGGGAGGCTCGCTCGACGGTAGCCGTCGAAGTAGGTCAGAGCCGAACTGAAGGCCGGCACCGGAATGCCGAGTTGTACCGCAGTTGAAACAACTCGCCGCCAGGACGGCTGGGCTTTGTCGACGGCCTTCTTAAAGAAGTCGTCGAGCAGCAGGTTTTCCAGGTCCGGGTTCTTGTCGAACGCATTTTTGATGTCCTGCAGGAAGACCGAGCGGATGATGCAGCCACCTCGCCACAGCAAAGCGATCGGGCCGTTGTTCAGCTTCCAGCCAAACTCCTCGGCAGCCGCGTTCAGCTGGACGTAGCCCTGGGCGTAGCTGACCAGCTTGCTCGCGTAGAGAGCCTGCTTGACGTCCTCGATGAACTGAGCCCGGTCGCCTTCGAACGTGCCGTCCGGTCCGGACAGGACTTCGCTGGCTCGAACACGCGCGTCTTTCTGCGAAGACAGACACCGAGCGTAAACTGCTTCCGTGACGAGTGTCGTCGGAACGCCGAGTTCCAGAGCGTGCTGACACATCCAGCGTCCAGTGCCCTTCTGGCCGGCCGTGTCGAGGATCTTGTCGACCAGGTCGCCTTTACCGTCTTTGTCTGCGACGCTGAAGATGTCGCGGGTGATCTCGATCAGGTAACTGTCGAGGATGCCGTTGTTCCAGTCTTTGAAAACTTCAAACAGTTCCTGGTTCGACAGGCCGAGGGCGTGCTTCAGAATGTCGTACGCCTCACAAATGAGCTGCATGTCGCCGTACTCGATGCCGTTGTGCACCATCTTGACGTAGTGCCCGGCTCCGGCTTCGCCGACCCAGTCGCAGCAGGAAATGTCGTTGTTCTCGCCAACTTTCGCGCTGATCGCCTGGAGGATGTCCTTGACGAAGGGCCACGCTTCCGGATGTCCGCCGGGCATGATGCTGGGGCCTTTGAGAGCTCCCTCTTCACCGCCCGAGACTCCCGTGCCGATGAATCGAAATCCTTCTTCGGCCAGCTCCGCATCCCGGCGGTTCGTGTCGACGTAATCGGCGTTGCCGCCGTCGATGATGATGTCACCCTTGTCGAGCAGCGGTTTGAGATCTTCGATCACGGCATCAACCGGTCCGCCGGCTTTCACCATGATCATGACTCGCCGCGGTGAGGCCAGACTGTTGACGAAATCTTCGAGCTGCGCGTAACCGTGAATCCGGTCCGGAGTGCCTTCCTCAACAACGCCTTCCGGCCGATCGCCCAGACCGTTGACAAAGTCAGTCATCGTCTCGGTCGTGCGGTTGTAAACGGCAACGTTGAACCCTTTGTTGGCCATGTTCATGACCAGGTTCTGACCCATCACGGCCAGGCCGATCAGGCCGATATCGTTGTTGGACATTTTGATGCTCTTTGTAAGCGAGTGATCGTAGGCCGGATCAAGCGAAGCGCCGCTCCGGCAGTTTCATGTTCTCACGCTGGCAATGCCGGAACTTCGTCGCTTCGCTCCTCGGTCCGGCCTACTGACGTCAGCGCTGGATTCGGGCCGAGCCGCCAGCAGCGAAGTCTTCGACCTGAGACAGCGAGGCCATCGTGGTGTCGCCTGGGAATGTGGTGAGCAGAGCTCCGTGAGCCCAGCCGAGTCGCAGCGCTTCCTCGGGAGACTTGCCGCTCAGCAGGCCGTAGATCAGGCCCGAGGCGAATCCGTCTCCGCCGCCGACCCGGTCGAGGACATCCAGTTCGGCCTGCGGAGCCTGGAAGGTTTCTCCCCCCATCCACAGCACGGAACTCCAGGAGTGCCGGTTGGTCGTGTGGACTTCTCGAAGAGTTGTGGCAACCGCTTTGACGTTGGGCAACTCTTTCGCGACTCCCTTCATCATCCCGAAGAAAGCACTTGGATCGAGCTTGCCGACTTTCTCAACGTTCTGGCCTTTGATGCCCAGCCCCATCTGCAGGTCCTCTTCGTTGCCGACCAGGACGTCGCACAGCTTGACGATCTTTCGCAACGTGGCCTGGCACGTATCCAGTCCTCCGGAAATCTGCCACAGCTTCGCTCGATAGTTCAGGTCAAAGCTGACGATCGCTCCCGCTTTCTTCGCAGCCTTCATTCCCTCGATAATGACATCGGGCGTCGTCGAGGACAGAGCGGCGAAGATGCCGCCACTGTGAAACCAGCGGCAGCCACCGGCAAAGATCGACTTCCAGTTGATGTCGCCCTTCTTAAGCTGAGCGGCGGCTTCGTTCGCCCGGTTGTAAAAAACAACGGGAGCACGCACGCCGCAGCCCTGGTCGCTGTAAACGGTGGCCATGTTCGGGCCGTTGACTCCGTTGTGCTTGTACATCTTGTAAAACGGCGTGACACCCATCGCCCGGACGCGTTCCTGAATCAGCTCGCCGAGCGGGTAGTCCACCATCGCGGTCGCGATGCCGGTGTTCATTTTGAAGCAGTCGGAGAGATTCGCCGCACAGTTGAACTCGCCACCCGAAACATGGATCGCGCACTGAGTCGCTTTGCGGAACGGGATACGGCCTGGATCAATCCGGTTGACCATGGCACCCAGGGCAAGAAAGTCGAGGCCACCGGCGGGGGGAATGTTCAGCATGTCTTCTCCTTTGAGCTTTCTGAATTTCTGAAGCTGATCGATGAGTCAGTCGGCCCTGCCGAGCGCGAGGGCACAGGATCGTGTCGCGAACGGAATCCGCACGCGGTTGGTTTCGGTGTCGCCGGCGGAGCAGCCCTGCTGGCCGGTGGCAACGCGTCCGCGAGCTGCCAGGGAATCACAACCGCCTGGCAGGCAGAGACTTACGGCACGGAATGCGTCAAGTTCCGGGTCGTTGGGACGCGGATAAGCGGCAGATAATACTGGCTCGCGAGGCAATGCAAAAGTCGGTGGAAGCACCGATTCTGTACGCATTTACCGAGCCGAATGAGACACCGAGCTTCTCGTTTTCCTCTCGATCCCAGGCTTCAGTCAGAGGCAAGAGGGGTGACGGAAGATGCGGTCCCGTCACGCAGCCTCGTCGGATTCTTCCTCGTCGTCGTAAAGATCCTCGTCGTCCTCGTCCGAGTCGTCATCCTCAAGGTCTTCGTCTTCGTCGCTCAGATCGTCGTCATCGAGGTCTTCTTCGTCCGCGTCGAGTTCGGACTCCGTGAGATCCTCGTCCAACTCCGCGACGATGTCCGCAGTTGATTCCTCTTCCTCCTGCCGACGCAGTGACTCGGCCATCGGCAGTCCATCGAGATTGCCCAGGCCAAACTCCTCCAGGAACTGTCGCGTCGTCCCGTAAAGAAACGGACGGCCCAGGGAATCGTCCTCGCCGGTAATTCGCAGCAGTCCTCGTTCCAACAGTTGTCGCAGCATCTCGGCAGTTGCGACACCGCGAATCTTTTCCACCTCGGCCCGTGTGATCGGCTGGCGGTAAGCGACGATGGCGAGCGTTTCCATCATGGGTGGCGAGAGTTTCGATCGAGCCTGCCGGTTGTGGAGCCGGTCGAGCCACATTGCAAAACGCGGCCGGGTCATCAATCGGACTCCGGTCGCGACGCGTTCGATTCGGAACGCGCACGAGACGGCGTCGTAAGCCGCGTTCAGTTTCTCGATCAAGTCTCGCACTTCCGCCGCGTCGGCAAGGGTCGCCAGTTGAGCAAGCCGCCGGAACGAAAGAGCTCCACCGGCGACCAGCAGGACCGCTTCGAGCCGCGCCATCTTGCGGGTTCGCCGCACGATGTTGCCGTCCTCTTCGTCGCTGGCAAAAAGACTCTGGGTCGAGATCGTCTTGCGGTTACGGAACGACCAGAGCCAGCCTTCACCGGAACTCGACGTTGCCAGAGTGCGCGACAGTGAGCCGGCTTCAATCCAGCCCGAAGTGCGAGCGAGGGATCGACCGGATTCGGAATTCCTCATTGTCGGATCTTTCGCTCGCGCTTCGGGCTGGTCGAAAACAGGAATTCGTCTGCGACTGCTTAACGGACCCTGGCCTGAGTCCAGCTCTTGACCTGTGTGATCACCTGCTCAACGGCGACCAGAGGGTCCGTCGAGTTGGACTCGAACCGTCGCGAGATTCGCGGATCGTCGGTCGACGAAACGAGGCACATGAACCGGAACTCACCAGGATTCAAACCGGGAGACAGCGAGTAAGACTGCACGCCGAGATTGTTCAGAATCTGCGACGCCTGTTGCCAGGTCATCGACTGAGTTTCCGTCGGAAGTCTTGTCGTGGTTGGTCCTGGTCTTGCGTTCCCCGGCCGCTCGTAGCGAGCTGTCGGAACAACCTGTGTCTCCCGTCTCGTCGGACGGCTGTCGAAGATCGTCACGAGGCCGGGTTTCAGTCCGTTCTTAATCGAAGTTTCCGTCGTCGACAGGCCGGAACGATTTCGGCCGGAGTCTGCGACTGGTGAAGACCTCAACGGATCCGACCAGTTGTTTCGAATCTCGCTGACACGTGAGCCGGCTGCACGCGGGGTTGGCTGTTCCGAGTTGGCCGCGTCGGGGCCGTAAGGCTGAAAGAGGTCGACGTCATCCGACTCAGTTCGAAGGCTGACCGAGTGCAGGCCGGCGTCGGATTGTCCGGCGCGACGTTCGAGAAAACCGACGAACGGATCGGCCTGCCTGTCGGGAGTCGGCGAGGCGACGACGGGCATGAAATGCGGAACTCCGAACAGGGCCATCACTGGGACGGCCAGCATCGGAAACAGCATCAGGATGGTTGTAAAGGCTCCGGGACCTCGGCGCGTCGTCATGCAGTTGCCCTCCCTGGCAGTGTGAAAGCCGGCGTGGCTCGGTCGCGGCGGTGCAGCAACCAGATGAGCCAGCGGACCAGGCCTCCCTGCCTGTCCGGCGAGGCGGGATGATAGGCGAGGTTTCGAGACTGGCTCAATTCCAGTTTTTTGAGCTTCAGTTTTCGAGCGGTCAGCCTTCGCCCTGAATCAGCCTTCGCCCTGAATCGGAAGAACGAGGCATCATCCTCAATCCTCAGTCGATCGAAACGGCCTGGCTGAAGCGTCTGCCAGGCATCCCGCCCGTTGAGGGCAGGCGGTCACTGGGTTCGAGCAGGTGAATTCCGCGGAGTTCGGACGTGCGTCGCGTCTCTGATCGCTGTCGGTGGTAGCCCAGCGGCCGCTCGGCGCCCGGCCCGAGAGCGGAATCCGGGTACGGGTCGTGGTATTCGGCCGCTCGACGTTCGATTTCCGGGTGCCGTGGCATCAATTCCGGCAGTCGCGTCAGCTGCTCAAAACGCGGACTGAAAATACAGCCGGTCGCGCAAAGAGGAACTGTCAGAAATGCGAGCAGGACAAGCCGCATGGTGAGACCGGGACGGGGTATAAGAGTCTGAGGGGCGGGGAGTATATTAACGCGGCGAAATTGCCCATAGACGAGTTCGCCACTGGCCAATCCGGGCAGAATTCTGTGTTGGCGAATGAAAAGTGCAAAATGAAAAGTGCAAAATGAAAAATCACGAGGAGGCGGGACTGCCAGTCTTGCAGCATCGCCCTGCCGACGGCCATAAAGGGACGTTCGGGCGAGTGCTCATCGTGGCAGGCAGCCGGGGGATGAGCGGGGCAGCGGCTCTCGCCGGAACCGCGGCGCTGCGCGGCGGCGCGGGGCTCGTTTCGGTCGCTCTGCCGGAATCCGTGCAGACGGCCGTCGCCAGCATCGAGCCAGGCTACATGACGATCGGCCTGAGTGAAACCGCCGCAGGTGGCGTCACCGAATCCGCGTTTCGCGAGATCCTGCCTCACCTGACGGGCAAAGATGCGATCGCGGTCGGGCCGGGACTCGGGAACAACAGCCAGGTGCGAGGTCTCGTGCGGCGACTTTTTGTGGAAGCGACCTCGCCACTTGTTGTTGACGCGGACGGGCTCAACGTGCTCGCTGAGGATTTTCGATCGGGCACACTGGCGGCCAGCCAGGGGGGGGTGAGGATCCTGACCCCGCATCCGGGCGAGTTGGCTCGCCTGCGCGGCAGCTCGATCGCCGACGTCGAGCGTGATCGGGAAACCGCGGCGCGAGACTTCGCGAAACAGCATAGAGTGGTCGTCGTTCTGAAAGGTCCGGGCACCGTCGTGACGGATGGGGATCGCATCGCGGTCAACTCGACCGGCAACAGTGGCATGGGAACCGGAGGCAGCGGCGATGTTCTGACCGGGCTGCTGACGGCGGTCGTCGCGCGAGGTGGAGACGGGTTCGAGTCAGCTCGCCTGGCGGTCTGGCTGCACGGTCGAGCGGGAGACTTCGCTGCAGACGAACTTTCAGAGACGGCTCTGATCGCGTCGGACCTGCCACGATTTTTCGGCGCCGCGTGGCAGGATCTGGCAAATCGTCATGCCGATGTAAGCGGCTCTGGCGACCGGAAATGACGCCTCACATTCTCGTCAGGTACAACGACGATTGAGGCATCGCGTGGTGGATGCCTGGGGCTAGTCAGTGGCCCGGAATCCGCTCCAGAAACAAACCGTTGCCGGGTCCCGCTCGCGGGTCGCAGCCGGCCTGACGCTTGCCGGTCCGACGCAGAGTCGCGTGAATTCCGGCAGGTTGCTGCGTTCTGGCTTGCCGTAGTTCCCTGGGACGAGGCATGATGAGTGGCTCGGCGTGGGACTTGAGGACGTTTCCTCAATTGGTAATCCGCTGCGGGTTGAAATGACGGCAGCGTCGTTTCACAGAAAATCCCGGCTTCCGCTTTTAGACTGACATCGCGAAAACTCGTCGCGAAAATCGGAGTTCAATCATGGCCGTCCTCAAATCGCAATGTCCCGAGTGCAGGAAGATCCTCAAGCTCAAGACGAAAGCCGCGCTGGGCAAACGCGTTCCGTGCCCGCAGTGCAACAAACCGTTCATCGTTGAGGAGTACGAATCTCCCGAACTGGTCGACGACTTCATCGACGACGGCGACGACGAGGGCGAGACCTTCGACTACGCCGGTTATGAAGAATCCAGCGGCGGAGCGGCGGCGGACTACGACGACGGGTACGACGACGGGTACGACGACTACGAGGATGACGACTACGGTGACGATGGCTACGACGAAGCGCCGCGTCGCAAATCGACC
>JAQBVJ010000216.1 GCA_027623235.1 Planctomycetota bacterium | reverse complement strand
GCCTGAAGCGCCAGCGGTGAAATCAGAAATGCGACAGCGAGCGAGAAAACGGTCTTCATCAGATGCTCCCGGAGTCAGGGCAGCGGCGAAATCGAGGCCCGCAGTACGCGCTGCGACGCGGGCAACACACATTGAACGATTTCGCGCCACGCATCTCAACGCCTGACGCCGATTTCTGCGGGATCTCGACCGAAAACCGGTGAGCAGCCCGGGACGGCAAAGACAACTCGCCGTCACATCCGGAAATGGAATGTCTGCCGCAGGTACCGCCAGAGCCACTGCCCCGCCGTCCGTTCCTCGACGAGAAATCGAGCTTTACCCCGCATTCCCGTGCGAAGAAGTTCCAGATCCTTCGTCACTCGAACCGTCGCCTGATAAACCGGGCTCGCCAGTCGCTCTCGGCCCTGGCTGTCCGTGACCGTCGGCAGTTCGCCACCCAGCTTGTTCGAAAGCAGCTCCGGTACGTAGTCCATCGTGTTTTTCGAAACATGCTCGACCGTGCCCTCGTACGTCATCGACGGAAGATGATCGAATTTCAGTTCGATCGTCTGTGACTCCGATTCGGCGAGCTTCTCAGCAAAGTCGTCTTTATGGATCAGCTCATTCCGATCGCCCTGGTCAATCAGCACGATTGCCTGGAACTGGGCGGACGGGGCAATGCTGGCAAGGTGAGTCCGCTCCTCGACGACAGCACCGACGTTTTTCTCATGAAGAGGCGTTCCGTTCCAGCCTGCCAGCTGGCGGAGAGTGGTATCGAGCCCCGGCGCCGCGACTCTCGGCGGCGCAATGACTCGACCACTGATTGGCACTGCAATCTTGAGGTCATCCAACTGCCGCTGCACCTGTGCGATCTGGAGCTCATAAGCCGTTCTGTGTCCGTCGGCAACAACCATCTGCGACGTGTTTCCAAGCTTCAACTGAGTGTCACGTTGAATTTCCTGAAGGTCTCTCTTGAGCATCAGGTTTCTCTTTTCGTCCTCCATCTCCGGATTGGTGAGTTCCGCGATGACGTGACCCTCTTCCACCCACTCGCCGGGTTCACCGTCGAACTTAGCAAGTTGTCCTGGCGTCTTCGTATAAATGTGCTCAACGTCGAGCGGCTCCAGAATGAACGTGGCTTCGATGTGCAACGGCATCGGAATCGCCATGCAGGACACAAATACAATCGTCAAGACGGCAAGTGTCATGCAGATTTTCGGCTTGCTCATCGGCTCAATCCTCGGCGTTGAAATCATTTTATACAGATTGTGTATCATATTGCCCACAATGGTAGACACGGAAACGACAGCCAGTGTTGCACCTATGCTCTGCAGCCCGTACGGCTTCAGCACGGTGTAAAGAAACAGGGTAATCGCTATCACGATGAACCAGCGGTAGATGGCCGCAGCGATGGCAAATGTCACAAACCAGGCACGGCCGGTTTCCGGCATGAAGGGATCGGGTTTTGCCTCGATCCCCAGGCAGTACCAGCCAAACGCATCTCGCAGGAGACGGTCTGCTTTGGGTCGAAGATTCGGGATTTCCAGAAAGTCCGCCATCATGTAGTAACCGTCGAACCGCATGAGCGGATTCGCGTTAAAAATGACCGTTGTCACTGTCGTCACAAAAAACGTATTAATAGCGAGCATGTGGAGCATTCCGTCGGTGCTGTACCACCACACGAAGATTGCCAATGCCGAGATCAGAATCTCAATATACATGCCCGCCGCCCCGATCATGATTCGGGGCCATTTACTTCGCAGCATCCAGGAGTCGGACACATCGCAATACAGGCACGGGCTGAAGACCAGCAGCATGACGCCCATTTCGTGACACTCGCCGCCGAAATGTTTACAGCTTAGTCCGTGCCCAAACTCGTGAATGACCTTGCAGACTCCCAGAACCATCCACATGTAGATGAGGTTGGGCCAGCCGAAAAACTGCTGGAATTCGGGCAGTTCCTGACGGAAAGAGTCGAACTGGACTGCCAGCAATCCCCAGGACGAAAGCACCGTCACCGCAAAGAAGGCGACACCAATGGGTGAGAACATCCAGCGAAAGAATGGATAAATGACCGTCAGAACAGCTTCCGGATCCCAGCCGGGAAGTCGGATGTAAAGCAGACTGCGAAGCGTGTTGAAGAACTTCTTCTTCTTCTCTTCCCCGTGCTTTTTAATCAGAGCGGCGCCCTGGCCTTCTCTGTTGCTGTAGACAAGCCCTTTTTCGTGAAGGTCCGTAATGAGATGCTGAATATCCGACAACTGCAGGCGCACCGTCGGCATGGTCTTCAGCATCTGCTCGCGGACTTCCTCAAGACTGCGTTGGCTGTCGAGCAGTTTGAGGACTTCATATTGCTCCTGCTGAAGCCGGTAATACTTCAGGCCGGCCGGATCCTTGACGACCCAGTATCCAACACCGAGATAGTCAATCCGCTTGATGACCAGATCAGGCCGCACCGACAGCGGAATCGGCCGTTGAGTCGACGGCTGCATCGAGGATTGCTGCTGGTCGGTAATCATCGTCTCACCGGTGTCGTGTTTCAGTGCAATTCTTAGGGTGGCAGGTATCGATCAGCGAGGTGCTGGGCGGGCAGCAGTGGCATTACTGCTCGGAATAATTGTCATTATGGCGTTTAATCCTTCCTTGAGAATGCCGTCCTCATTGGGAATGTAGGCCGTTACTCGAACCTTTTTTAGAAGCGGCTCCACTTTAGGAGAAACGAGTTGAAGCTTTCCTTTGAAGCTCTTCTTCAGGCCACCAGTAAGAACTTCCAGCAGAACGAGATCATCCTTCTGGATGAAGTCGGCGTCCGGGATTTCGACGTAGCCTTCGACTTTGACCCGGGCCGTGCTGATGATCTCAACAATCGGGGCTCCCTGAGTGACAGCCTCTCCGCGATGGCGGTGAACTTTCGAGACGATTCCATCGAACGGTGCGAGGACGGTGTACGTTTTCAGTTGTTCGTCGCTCTCGGTCAGAAGTTTCCGATTGGCTTCCCGTTCGAATAGTGCTTGCTCGTAAGCCAACTGCCCCCGCTGCGCCGCAAGGATGAGCTTTTCAATTTCCAGTCGTGGCACGGTGCCGATCAATTTGCGGTTGGCCTCCTCGGCAATCTCCAGTTCTTTCTGGGCGAGCTTCCAGGCGTACTGCTGGTACCGCTCGTTGATGTCGTTCGCGGCTTTATGTTCGGCGCTGGCTTTCGCCGCGACCGCAATGCCATCTTTCAGACTGGCGACTCGTGTCCCGGTGAAAACTGGATCACCTTCTTCCAGCTCACACCAGGCGATGATCCCGGGCCGCTCGCTCGCCAGAACGGCCTCATCGATCAGTGTAATGGAACAGTCCGAGGCGGGGATCGATCCGGGTTGAGAGACGGCTGTCTGCGGGATGCGTGGTGGCTGAGCCAGCACACGATCGCCGGACCCGTTCAGAATAATGACTGAGAGAACTGTGACCGCGACCCCGGCGGCAAGCCATGCAAGACGTTTCATTCTTAATCTCCTCATTTGTTTTCTGCCGGGGACCGTGCTGGTTGTTGATCCGCTGCCGGCGACGAGCGTAGTTGCCGTTGGTACCATTTCGGACACATTCTGAACACGCGAAACCCGATCGGAACTCCTGTCGAGCTGCAATCTCTGACGGAGAACACGGCAATTTGTTCCCGGACAGGAGCATTGACAGGGATTCCTGGCAACAATCGTAGTTGTCGCCGCGAAAGTCAGAAAGACCGGAATCCCTTGCGGAGACACACCTTCCATTCGGAAAGGAAGCTCGACATGCTCAGAGCCCGTCAGGCTCCTGAGCTCGAACAAGCGTCACTTGTTACGCACCTCATGGAGAAATGTGGCAGTGAAAGAAGAAAGTGGATCGGAATTGGCAAAAAGCACGAGACGGGCAAAGGAACTGATCCCGGAATTATGGGAAGTTCCGTCGAGTTTTCGAAAACGCCTTGGAGATGAGGTCGGTCGACAGCGAGCCATGATCGACGACGGCCACCTGCTCATCATTCTACACAAGCCGCCGCGTCCGGACGACACGGCACGGGAAGGGCGACTGTTCTGGAGAAGTCCCGCTGGCGAGTGGAGATGCTTTGACCTGGACGGCGAGATTAAATCGCTTGAGGCTCATTTTGAGCAATACACCAGGCGGCTGGACGAACTGGACGCTCGAGAAGCAAAAGCGGTCACCGCGGATGAGTACTTCGAACTTCTCTCCGAGCTGACGACGCTCCATCGGGCCGCGAGAAACCAGCACTCAGCTTTTCAGGAAGCACGGCAGCAGATCGACTCACGAGACCTCATCAATTTTCGAGACCGCTGCTACAGCATCGAGCGACTCGCCGAGCTCCTGCAGATTGACTCAAAAAATTCCCTGGACCTGACCATCGCCCGACAGGCCGAAGAGCAGGCGGAGACTGGTCACCACATGGCCCTGTCCGCTCACCGTCTGAACGTTCTGGCGGCGTTTTTCTTTCCGATCGCGACGCTTTGTGCGGTCTTCGGCGTCAACATGGACACCGGGCTGGAGCATCTCTCCCCCCCGATCCCGTTTCTCGTGACGATCCTGACCGGTCTGTTGATTGGATTTATTCTGAAACTGATGGTGACCCGCACACCGTCGCGCCGAGCGGAAAAACGATGAGCTGATTGCGATTCCCAACGGCACCAGAGCCGCAGAATTCGCCGTTAAAGTTTGCCTGATCGATAAATCCGGGAAAATACTCAAGACCGGACCCTTCGCCCGACGATGAACGAGCGGTGAGATTTCATCTTCGTGGAGAAGTCATGTCCGAACTGTCTGAAGATCACATTTCAGAGCAGCAAGAGCTCGACTCCGGCAAACGCTCGTTCCGGTCGATTCGAGGTTTCGTTTTCCTCGCCATCGCGGCCGCTGCGATCCCGGTTTGTTACATCGCGTTCAGCTCGTCGGATTCCAGTTCCGGCGTCGACATTCCGTTGTCGCAGCTGGAACAGGACCTGGCGGGAGAAGACTCCAGCGAATTTGATCAGCTCGCCGAACCCGGGCGACTGGTGAGCGATGCCACCGCGACCGCCATCGAAATGCCCGGACAGAGCTCGACCGTTGAATCGGCTGGCCCGCTCTTCGGTGATCCGCTGAGTTCGGCCACTCTTTCCGACTCGACAAGTTCCGAAGGCGGGTCCGCTTCGATTGAGGTCACACGATTTCGACCCACCAGTCAGCTTCAAACCGGAACGCAACGAGCTCAGGCCAACCAGGCGGTCTGGCTGACTGGCAGCATTGAGCCGGTCGACTGATCTCGGCCCGCGTTTTCCTAAACGACTCCCCAAGCCGCGAGATTGCGATGTACGTTCAGTATTGGAATCTGGAATGTCGCCCGTTCGAGTGCGATTACAATCCCAGGTTCTTCTTCCGAAGCCGCAGTCATCAGGCGGCCCTGCTGAAGCTGCGATACCTCATCGACAGCAACAAAGGTGCGGGCCTGCTGATTGGAGAATCCGGCGCGGGGAAGAGCTGCCTGACTTCGTTCTTGGCATCGGGCCTGGATGACCGGTACTCGCCGGTGATCACGCTTCACTATCCGCTGCTGAATTCGCGCGAGCTCATCGCCTTCCTGGCCGCCGAGCTCGGTGCTGGCGAAGACGAAGTTCATCCGGAAAACGCTTCGCTCGATCAACTGCTGCGAAACGTGAAGACACGGCTCAGCGGATTCCGCGACGACGGCAAACATCCGATCGTCATTCTGGACGACGCTCACCTGATCGAAGATCACAGTGTATTTCAGACATTGCAGCTACTGCTGAACCTGCGTCACGAAGCGCCGTTCACGGTGATCCTCACCGGACAGCCGGCACTGCTCACGCGAGTCGCACAGGTCCCCGCACTGGATCAGCGAATGGGAGTGAAGTCTCTTCTTCAGCCGTTGAGTCGAGAAGAAACGGCCCGCTACATCGAGCACCGACTGACGATTGCCGGACTGCAGGCGTCCGGGATTTTCACGCCCGACGCAATCGACGAAATCCACGAGCTCTCCGGCGGACTGCCGCGACAGATCAATCGACTGGCCGATCTGGCACTCCTGGTCGGCTACGCGGACGAACTGCCGCAGCTGACAGCACCTTCGGTCTCATCAGTCGCCGAAGAGATTGGAATCTCAGTTGGTTTTAATGGTTGAAGAAGCCAGTCTTCGCAGCCGTAATCAAGACATGACCCGACGCGTGAGCATGCCGCGTCGATCGACCGTCGCCCTCGCTGGCGCTTCGGCGTTGCGATTTTTCAAGTCGAGAGGCGTAGGACCAGGCGCAGCGCCGTTCCGGCAAATTGATCAGTTCATGACAGCAAGACTGCCGGAGCTGAAAAACTCACAGCCTCTTCGGGTTATTTCGGCTGCCTTCATCATCACGGCTTCCCATAGTCGGCACCGGCCAAGCTCGTCAGCACGGACTGCTGCCAGTCTCGAAGTTCGCGAGAAAGTTTCGCTGGAACTTCCGGCTTGTTCTCGATGAGGTTCTTTGTCTCCGCCGGATCTTCCTTGAGGTCAAACAGTTCCTCTGGCCGCATCGACCAGTTTGGAGCGTGCGTGCCGTAGCGAATCGGATGGCGGCCCGTGATCACGCTGCCGAGAGTCGGCGAGCACAACGGGTGAGCCGAATAGAAATGGTCCAGTCGAAGCCCCGTCGCCGCCATCTCATCGAACACAGGCGTCTTAAGATGAGGATGCCCGTTATACGCGGTCTCATCCCAGCCATGGTCATCGCCCATGCAAAGAATGATGTTCGGCCGGTCCCTCTTCCACGGTGATCGCTTCAGCGACTGACTGTCAGATTGAGTTTTGGGCAGACATTCAAACCACGGAAAACACGGAAGTCACAGAAAGGGCTTGCCTTGGCAAAGGTATCCGTTCACGGGATGGCGGCTTGCAGGTTGCGCGCGGG
>JAQBVJ010000068.1 GCA_027623235.1 Planctomycetota bacterium | reverse complement strand
AGCTCCAGGCCGAACTCGAAGCCGCCGCATGACGTAACCCCTTGCTACCAAACCGGCAGTGCCATTCGATGCTGACCCCACTTTTCAGCCCTGATAACGCAGTCGGCGGATTTCGAAGAAACCTGCCTGCGCTTATGTCCGAAACAAAACCAAAATCCGTGACGCAGCTCACTCGTGAGATCAAGCATCTCGTCGAGGGCGGCATGGGCCTGCAGTGGGTGACGGGCGAGGTTTCCAATTGTCGCCCCGCTCGGTCAGGGCACGTTTACTTCACGCTCAAGGATCAGAATTCGCAGATCGCCGCCGTCGTCTGGCGGCTCACGGCCGAACGTCTGAAGTTTCAAATCAAAGACGGCATGGAAGTCGTCGCGATGGGGCCGGTGGAGGTCTACCCCGCGCGAGGCAGCTATCAGCTCATCGTCAATCAGCTGATGCCGAAGGGAGTCGGTGCCCTGGAAGCGGCACTCAGGCAGCTGAAGGAGAAGCTCGAAAAAGAAGGTCTCTTTCAGCGGGAACGGAAGCGGCCGATCCCGCGCATTCCCAAACGGATCGCCCTCATCACGAGCCCGACCGGAGCCGCTGTAAAGGACATGCTGCAGGTCATCACGCGGCGCTGGCCGGCCGCGAACATCATCATCATGCCTGTCGCGGTGCAGGGTGACGCGGCGGCCGCTCAAATTGCGTACGCCCTGCGGAACGTGCATCGCATTCCCGATGTTGACGTGGTGGTGACCGGTCGCGGCGGCGGCAGTCTCGAAGATCTATGGGCGTTTAACGAAGAGGTTGTCGCGCGGGCGATTTTCGAGTGCCCGATTCCGGTGGTGAGCGCCGTCGGGCACGAGATCGATGTGAGCATTGCGGATCTCGTCGCCGATGTGCGAGCTCTGACGCCGAGCGAAGCTGGTGAGCTGGTTGTCCCGAGCCGAGAGGAACTGTCCGCCGGCCTCGCATCGCTGCGGGACAGACTGGTCAGCCGTCTGCGTCGCAAAGCGGATCGCGCGCGACTGCAGCTTGACGCGCTGGCCTCACGTCGTGTCTTCACGAATCCGCAGCAGGTGATCCGGCAGTGTTCCGAGCAGCTCGATGAACTGTCCGAGCGAATGGAAGCGGCCGCGCGGCGCCGCATCGAACGGGAACGGCAGACTCTGGCGCAGGCATCGGGCACGCTCGACGCACTCAGCCCATTGGGAGTTCTCGCCCGCGGTTACTCGATGACATTTCTGGCGGACAGAGAAGAATCCGATCCGGCAGGCAAAGTCAGCCGGCGCTCGCTGCTTCGCGACGTCAAGGACGTTGTGCCGGGAGACCGCCTGCTGACTTATCTGCAATGCGGTCGAGTGATCAGTCGAGTCGAATCGCTGCCCGGCGATGCGGATTCCGAGGCCGGGAACGAGGCGCCCTCATGACACGTCGCGTGCCGCCGCGTGGATCGGGATGTGTGCTTCCGGAATCAGCGGACGTGCCCGACTCGTTCCGCAAACGCGTGGCGGATTCTTACGAGCGATTCGCGACGAGCGGCCTGCCGGAGAACCTTGAAGAATTCCTGCTGGAAGAATTCGCCCTCGACGTTTCGACCGAGTACGCAGGGCGGCCGATCCGAAACCCGTGGGGGAAAGCGTCAGGGCAGTTGTCGATGACCTCCGGCCAGGTTCGGGAAGACGTGGAGGCGGGCCTTGGGTTCGTCGTGCTCAAGACAGTCATCGCGCAGGACGAGGCTGGCGAGCAGAGCATGGATGCCTGGGCGATTCGCGAAGCCCGAATGCAGGTTGAGAAAATCACCGGCAAACTGACGGGGCAGCCGGGCTGGACGGTCACGTGGAAAGGCCGCGGATGGTGGCAGCCGTTCGAGGACTACCTGACGCTGATTCGGGAAGCCCGGGAGATCTCGTCGCATGCCGCGGCCGAGGGGTCGCGCGACGCGACACTCATCGTGCCGTCGTGCAAGTATCACCTGCCGGCTCCGGGTGAAGCCGAGTGGAAAACCGCCGAGTATGAATACTCAACGCAAAGGTTCCTCGAAGCCTGGGGAGCTTCGTCTGACGAGCCGATGCCGCTCGAAAAAGACTTCAGCCCGACACTGGCCGGCAGCGACCTCGCGGCGGCTCGGGAACAGATTCTCAACTGGCTCCACGAGGTGCCGGCGCTGATTCGTGCCGGCGCCGGCGACCAGGCGACTTCGCTGCGTGTCGGATTGAAACTTTTTAACGCGATGTTTGACGATGCGTTTCAGCTGGAACTGCTCGACCTCATCCACAACGGCGAAAGTGAGCGGCGACCGGACTTCTTCATTTACGGCAACCGGTTGTTCGATCCCGCGTGGGAATTCGATGGCAAAGTCGGGGTCGCTTACGGCGGACCCGATCTGAGCGCTCGCAATCTGAGAGTGATGTCGGCCTTCACCTCGAAAGATGAGCCACATCCGCGCCCGCAGCCCCGACTCCCGTGGTCGGCGACGGGAGACATCGGCACGGGACAAATGGCGATCGAGTACGCGCTGCGAGGTGCGACCAGCTTTCAGCTTCACACGTTCTTTCAGCTTCCTGCCAGCGAGTATCGCATGAAATCCGGTAGCCGGACTCAGAGGGCAATGCACGAACTCTACTTTCACCCCGACACAGGATTCGTCGTCTGGGCCGAGCATCTGCGGCAGCAGTCCGACTCACCGGAATCTGTGGCACGAGTCGCAGACCTGGCGGTCCACATTGGAGACAGGTTGTAGCCCGAAGCGCAGATGAGAAGACGCCATTGGAAAAGCAAGGTCTTTCGCGCCGAACAGAGCCCTCTTGCCGGCGCTTCGGGCGACTATCGGGAAGTCATTTCGGACTCGATCCCCAAAGCGGCATCACCACCGCGAAACGTCACACAAAGGCACGAAGCCACAAAGATTCCAGTCCGTCCTTTGTGTCTTCGTGCCTTTGTGTGAGACTTGAAAAGTGCGCTCGGCGCACAGGCCGGACGACTGAAGAATCTCATTGAGAGCCGTTAAAAATGAATCGACTCTATTTTTTGCTCGTATTGACCACCTCACAGCTGCACGCGGCAGAACCCGTCGCGGCAGTCCCGTTGAACTTCGTGAGCCTCACCGCGATTGAAGGCTCGGCCGATTGGGACTGGTGGCAGGCTCGAACGGCGTTTGTTCCCGGGCCGAAGCCGCTCTGGATCACGACGATGTCGGAAACCGGCAAGACCGGCAGTCACGACTTTCACGACATTTATCAGTCGATCAGCAGGGACGGCGGCCGAAGCTGGAGCAGCCCGACGATCATTTCCCTGCTGAAACGCACGAAGCAGGACGATGGCTACGAGGTGGCTCCGGGCGATCTGTGGCCGACGTTTCACTCGAAGACCGGCCGGGTTCTCGTCACCGGCAAGACGTTTAACTTCGCCGAAGGAAAGCGCGAGGATCGGCTGCGGGAGAGAGTGTCCTGCGCGGTCATGAATCCGGAAACCGGCGAGTGGGGGCCAATGAGCTTTCTCACAATGCCGGAGAAGGATCACAGCGGAGCCACAATCACCGGCTGCAATGCCGGGTGTACTCAGCGGGTCGATCTGCCGAACGGAGACATCCTGCTGCCGGTCCGCTACTGGCGGGATCCGAAAACACACAACTACACAAGCACCGTCGCCCGCTGCTCTTTCGATGGGAACACGCTGACGTACAGGGAGCACGGCACGGAGATGAACGTCGCGCAGGGGCGAGGACTTTATGAACCATCGCTCGCGAAGTTTGACGGAAACTACTTTCTGACGATGCGGGCCGATCAATCGGCATACGTAGCTCGCAGCGCGGACGGCATCCGATTCGAACATCTCCGCGAATGGAAATTCGACGATGGCCAGCCGCTCGGCAGCTACAACACGCAGCAGCACTGGGTGACCGTTGGCGGCGGGCTGTTTCTCGTGTACACGCGAAAGGGTGCCGACAACGATCACATCATGAGGCACCGCGCGCCGCTGTTCATCGGGCAGGTCAATCCCGACACCCTTCAGGTCATCCGGTCGACCGAGCGGATTCTGATTCCGGAAAACCACGCGACGCTTGGCAATTCCGGAATCTGTTTCATCAATGAAAACGAAACATGGGTGACGTGCGGCGAGGGCCTGCTGCGGCTCGGCAAACGAAAAGGCCAGCAGAACAAAGTCCTGTTCGTGAAGATCACTCCACAGGAAAAGTAAAGCCGGCTCGACTGGGATCGGCATCCGCAGATCCTTAATGCAGCCGCCGGATCCGGATCTTCCTGATGTAGAAAACGCTGTCCGGATCGTGAGCCTGCAGCGCGATGGCTCCGCCTTTCGGATCGATCAGGCGTTTGGCTCGCGAGGCCGGCCGTTCAGAATTCTCTGGCTCGGTGTAGTCGACGACTGATTCGTCGTTCAGCCAGACTCGAATGCGTTTTCCCTCAACGCGAGTTCTCACTGTGAACCACTTTGTTTCGTCGACCGGCGATTTGTCGAGGTCCAAAACGGCGTAGAGGCTGCCGGTCTTTCGCTTTTCCTTCTCCGTGCTGTTGAGCTGAACTTCGTAGCCCTTGTGAAGGTACTTTTCGTTGCGCAGCTCGCGATCGGTGTGGAAGAGAATGCCCGAGTTGGAATTCGGTTCGGCACGGACTTCCGCATCCAGTTCGAAATTCACAAACACGTCGTCCTTGTCGTCGGCTCCTGTGTAGAACAGATGCGACATCCCGTTTCGACCGTGCAGTTTCAACACGCCCTCCTGAACCGAAAACGATTCCGGCTTTGCGTTCGCCTGCCAGCCGGTGAGGTCTTTTCCATTGAACAGCGAGGTCCATTCGCCGCCGCCGTCGGGTAACGCCGCCTGTTTCGGGCTCTGCAGATAGGCCACCAGGTCGCGGACCTGCGTAAACGGGAGCGGCTTCAACTGTCCTTCGGGCATCATTGAGACATCGGACTTCCGGCGGAAATCGATTTCGGAAGCCGGCACGACGATACGTTCTTTGGCTGTTTGAATTGTGACGGCCGTTGCGCTGTCAGCGACGACGAGCCCCGTGATCACACGCCCCGAATCGGTCTGCACGATCTCCATTTGAAAATCCTTCGACATCAGCGCGCTGGGGTCGATCAGATTTTCCAGGAGATAGTCGAGGTTCATGCGCTGCGCCCCGGTCAGGTCCGGCCCGATCCTGCCGCCTGAGTCAAACAGTCGGTGACAGTTCGCACAGAGCTTGTTGAAGACCACCCGGCCGGCGGACAGATCCGCCAGTGAAAGTTCTTTTGTGGAAAGCCGCTGGCGGTAGCTGTCAATTTCTCTGGCACGACTGGCAGGCGTCGCTCGAACTGCCCCCCAGACCGCAGTCAGACGAGCGGTCAGCGATTTATCGCCGAGATTGTGAATCTGTCGCGCGGCGAACGCGGAAAGATCGTCGCGCGGGATCTCACCCGATTCGATTGATTCCAGTAGTTGTCCGGCCCAGGATTTTCGCGAGGCAAGCGTCTGGACCGCAGACTCGCGAACAGATTCAGAGAGCGTTTTGTAGTGACCCAGCAAGGTCGACGGCGTTGCCGAATCGTCGTACTCGGCGAGCCCTTGAATGGCATCCGTCTGAACGGCCGGGTCGGATACGAGACTCAGCAGCAGCGGCGAAAGTCCGTCGACCTTCCGCGCGACAAGCGCCCGGATCGCTCGACTTCGTTCATCCGGTTTGGCCGTTTCGTCCAGGGCGAGAGACCGTAGTCTCACGAGTGCCTTTGGGTCGTCGAATATCAGTGCGAGGCGGGTGGCCATCTCTCGAACTGCCTGGCTTTCACTGGCCTGAAGTTTTGCCGCAGCCCTTTCCCAGCCAGATGGCATGCGGACGCGGCGGCGACCTTCCAGACCGGAGAGGATTCCCTCGAGCAGGGATTCGTGATACCCAGGCGGCAGGTTTTCATACAGGTCCAAAACCAGCAACTCGAATCCACGCCCTTCAGGATCGTGCGAAGTCACACGCCGGGCGATGTGTCGCCGGACGAGCAGGGATTCCGCGTGCATGGCCAGTGACTCAAATTTTTCAATGTCGTCAGCGATGAGCGGCTCGATGCCGTACCACAGCATGAGTGACAGACTGGAATCGCTTGCGTCTTCCATCCTTGTCGCCAGTGCATCTGCGATGGCCCAGCGGTTTTTATGGGAGAGCCGTTGCAGAGCACTTGCCAGAGCCAGCCGAACGAGAGGGGACTTCTCAGTCCAGCCTTGCTTCTTGAGCTGATCCAACACGTTGTCTGACGGCGGAGACGTCGCTCCCAGGTCACGCACAACCGTCGCCAATCCGGGCTGGCCCGCGGGCTGTTGCCCCTCGCAAAGCAACTGCACGACCCAGTGACGTACGTCCTCGCTGTCGTGCTGCAGTTGCTCAAGAAGCCAGGCTTCGGTGAGACCTCCAGTGACGTGGAGTGCCCATAACGCCCTCAGTTTTCGGGGCACCTGTGGGTGAGTGTCGAAGATCTCGCGGAGTGATTTGTGGACGCCCGACATGTCCGCGCCGGCGCGGCCCGTTCCTGAAGAACGCGCCTCGCGTGGCGGACCCACCAGTCGTTTTTGTGGAGCTGAAGCTGGACGAGTTCCTCGTTCGACAGCTCGGCGGGATTCTTTGTGATCCGTTTCGGAGTGCCGTATGAGATCTTGAAGATGCGGCCGGTTTCGCGTCGCGTGTTGCGGGTGCTGTGACACTCGCCGGTGTCTGACCAGTCGCTGACAAAGACGCTTCCATCCGGGCCGTACGCCAGCGTGACGCCCATGAACCAGGGGTCTCGCGATCGCATCAGATCCGGTCCGTGTGAGGCGACGTAACTGGAGCCGCTTCGTTTCAGGAGGTCGTTGTTGATTCGCTTGCCGTGAATGTTGTTGGTGAACAGCGAGTTGCGATACCGGTCCGGCCAGTTGTCTCCCAGGTAGATCATCGTGCCGCAGTGAGCGTGCCCGCCGCCGGCTGCGTCTTCGGATTCCGACCCCAGGCCGTCCCGCACGTTGCCCGTTCCGGTGTAGTGCAGGTGGTCGGCGATCGTCGGGATCCGCTCGTAAGCAAACTCGCTGGATTTGCGGTTTCGCCAGGGCTCGTAATGAGCTCCCGGGATCACGTGAAACAGGTGAGGGTTGACGCAGTTGCAGACGAAGGCCTGGCCGTAGTCGTCCCAGTCAATGCCCCACGGATTGGTCGTGCCGTCCGCGTACGGTTCCCAGACGTGCCGAGTCGGGTGGTAGCGGTAAACGCCGCCGTCGAATCGAACCCGCTTTTCATCCGGAGTTCCCGGCGTGCCGATCATCGACCAGTTCGTTCGACCGTGAGTTCCGTACAACCAGCCGTCCGGACCCCAGGCGAACCCGTTCGCCAGGTTGTGAGCGTTCGCGTGATTGCCGAACCCGTCGAGCAGGACGACTGGTTCGCTGTCCGGCTTGTCGTCCGCGTTCCGATCGGGGATGAAGTAGAAATACGGAGGCGACATCACCCACGCTCCGCCGAACCCGACTTCGATGCCGGTCACATAGTTCAGCTTGTCGTAAAAGACCGTTCGCTCATCGAAGCGGCCGTCGCCGTCGGTGTCCTCAAAAATGAGGATCCGGTCACCGGATTTCGTGCCGTGGCCCGGCTTCATGTGAGTGGGGTAGTTGTAATTCTCGGCGACCCACAACCGACCGCGATCGTCGATGCAGAATCCGATCGGCTGCCGAACATCGGGCTCGCCAGCAAAGAGCGTGACCTGAAAGCCGTCCGGCACGATCATCGAACTTGCCGCTTCGACTGGTGGCAGCGGTGCATCTGCCGGAGCGTCCTCACAAGTGGCGATGGAAACGCCACGGTAGAACAACACGGCCAGACAAAGCGCACAGCAGAGAGCGTGGAGTTGGCGAAACTTCATCAGACGAGTCTTCCGGTTTCAGCTTCGCCCGCCCATTGTCAAAGAGACTCCTAGGACAACGAGTGCCAGGGCACCGAAGAGGATGAAGACCGTCTTCGAGATGCCGCCCGACTTTCGTACCGCCGTCGATGAGGGGGCCGGGGCGGCGACCGTCGCGGACGAATGTTGGTCCGTGCCGGATCCTTCCGCGGCCGCGACGTGGTCCGGCGATTTCCCGGTTTCACCTTCGGTCGGGGAAGAGGCCGGCGTTGCTGTCTTGTCTTTCTTCTCGAAACTTCCGAGGCCGACGAGCGTCGGGATGGAAGTGTCCGGCTTGAAGACCGCGTCGATGTGCTTGTCCCACTCGGTCGACGTCAGCAGGTCGACACCGGGATTCTGAGCTTTGATCGTGCACTGACAGGCGCCGGTCAGGAACCGCGACGCGTCCTCAACCGTCTCGGCATTGATGCCTTTTGCAATGAGGGCGTACAGCGAGCGGGCTCGACCGAAGACAGGCAGTGCCATCGGCTCACCGTCGAATTCCGCGTCGCGAAGATCCGGTTCGGTGGCGAGCAGCATCTCGACGAACGATTTTTCTTTCGGATCGTCGCGTGAGACGCGGATGACGGAAAACTTGATTTTGATCGCTTCCGGATCGATCGACAGGGAACCGTCGGCGATGTCTTCTGGGTCGATCTCTGGTGGTTCGATGACCGTTTCCAGTCGCATCAGTTCTGTGGTGAGGATCTCTGCGGCGGCGGCGTCTTTGTCCTTCCTCCCGCCCTCAAGCAAAATCCAGACAACCGAGTCGCCTTTGATGAGTCGCTTCGCCAATTCGGTTCGCGCTGGTGAGTCGAGCAGGTTGTCGACGTTCGCCTCGGTGAACGACGCGGCCAGTACCGGTCCGCGTGCCATCGACTTTGGCGGCGGAAGCACAACCATCCAGGGCAGTGATTCAGACTCCTTCGCTTCTGTCTGCGTCTCCCACAAAGCCAGCACGTCTTTGTCCTGCGCCTGGTCGAGGTCGACTGTCTTGACCCACACGTTGGCCACAAACTTCGCGTCGAGGTCTTTCGGTTCAATGCGGGCGACAAGGGCCTGCTGCTCGGCCGACAGTTCGCCGCGGTGAAAGACGACGATCTGCAGGTTATCGGCCTGCCATTGTTCGAGGGCGTAGCGGAACACTGGAACCGAGCACGCGGATGCGGTAGCAACTGAAAGTGCAACGGACGCGACAACCACAGTGCAGAGGATTCGGTAAAGCATCGGTCTGTTCCGTTCCTGTCCAGATCGCCGACGGGGCGTTTCAAAAACCAGGGGGCAGATGTGAGGTCCATCTCGACGGTTTTCAGCATAACCGGAACGAGGCCCAACCTCACGCGTGCCGCCGATACGAACCGCGTTTCTCTCCCTGACCGTTCGAGCCAGCAGGTCTCAGGACAAGGAACTCTGTGATGAGTACTCCCAACATTCTTCTGGTCATTGCCGACGGGATGCAGGCCGAGACTGTCGACCCTCGCCACGCGTGTCTGACGCCGGGCCTGGACGCGCTGGCGAAACGTGGCGTGCGATTCCGGAATGCTCACACGACGTGCCCAACCTGCTCGCCGGCCCGCGCGAGCCTGCTGACCGGGATGCTGCCTCACAATCACGGGGTGCTTGAGGTCGAGCACGGCCGGGATGCCGATCAGTGTGTCCTGCGGGCCGAGTATCCTCACTTTGCGCAGAAGCTGAGCGACGCTGGTTACCGGACCGGCTACTTCGGAAAGTGGCATGTCGAACGGAGCCAGAATGTCAGTCAGTTCGGGTGGCAGGAGAGCGTCGTCAAAGGCGCGGCCCATTTGAACAATCTTGGCAAGGGCGATCAGGGGCCGGCGACGTTTGAGCTCGATGAGTCTCTTTGCGGCTACATCGAAGGGCCGCGTGGCTATCGCCGAATCCTGCACTGGGGAGTCACCGACACGCCGATCGACGAGCGCTACCCGGGGCCGACGATTCTCGATGCCGAGCGTTTTCTCGAAAGCCGAAAGGGAAGTGACGATCCGTGGTGCTGCTGCGTCAGTTTTTCGGAGCCGAACGAGGCACTCATCGTCGGTCGCGAAACCTGGGAGCGGTACGACCCGGCGGCGATCCCGCTTCCTCAGAACTTTTTCGACGACATGTCCGACCGACCGAACATGTATCAGCGTCAGCAGGAGATTGGCCGGTCGCTCAGCATCGAGCACTGGCAGGCGGCCCGCGCGTGCTACTTCGGGCGGATCACGGAAGTGGACTCGCTTGTCAGTCGCCTGGTCGGTCGGCTCGAAGACTCCGGCAAGCTGGACCGCACGGTTGTCATTTTCGTCGCCGATCACGGCCGGTACGTCGGAGCTCACGGGTTCGACGCTCACAACTTCGGCGCGTTCGAAGAAATTTACCGCATCCCGCTGATCATCTGCGGGCCGGGAATCGCGAAAGGAGCGGAATGCACCGCGCAGGTGAGCATCGCCGACCTCGGCGCGACACTTTGTGAGCTCGGCGGAGCGGAACCCTTTGAGGCGGCGGATTCGAGATCGTTCTGCAAAGTGCTCGCCTCACCGGAAGTCGTTCATCCGGAATTTGAAACGGGCTACGCCGAATATCACGGGACCCGGTTTCCACTGATGCAGCGGGTTCTGTGGCAGGGCGACTGGAAATTCGTCTTCAACGGTTTTGACTTTGACGAGCTCTACAACCTGAAGGATGACCCAGCCGAAACGCGGAACAGGATCGAAGAACCGGAGCAGCGGTCTCGTATCGAGTTAATGATGGCGGAAATCTGGCGGCGCGTTCGCGACACCGGCGACCGGGCGATTCTGGAATCGCACTATTTCTCGATGCGGTTCGCGAGTGTCGGCCCGGATGCCGCCCCTTCGTAGGTCAGGCTGTGCCTGACGGACTCGCTGAAGAAGTTCGAATGACTACGTCAGGCCCAGCCTGACCTGCGAAAAAAGCCCGCTGCAGGTTGCAGCGGGCTTTCGAGATTAGTGGGCGTCGAGCAGCAATCAGGCGGCTCGCTGATCCGGGAACAGCGACACTTCGCCGCGGATGATTTCCGGCGTGATCGAGTAAGTCCGGCCCGGTTCCTGATCAGGAAGCTCAAACAGGATTTCGAACATCGCTTCTTCGATCACGCTGCGCAGGCCGCGAGCTCCGGTTTCTTTCGCCGCGGCGATCCGGGCGATCTCGCGGATGGCATCTTCGGAGAACTCGATCTTCGCCTTTTCCATTTCGAAGAACTTTTCGTACTGGCGGATCAGCGAGTTTTTCGGCTCGGTCAGAATCCGCATCAGATCGTCTTCGTGAAGATGATTCAGCGCGGCAATGATTGGAAGCCGGCCGACGAATTCGGGAATCAAACCAAACTGCAGGATGTCTTCGACGCAGACATTGCCGAGGAGATGTTCCTGCTCGGCGGCGTTTTCTTTTGGTTCAACGCCGAAGCCGATCATTTTGCGGCCAAGTCGTTTTGAGATGATCTTTTCCAGTCCGACAAACGCTCCGCCGCAGATGAACAGGATGTTCGACGTGTCGATCTGGATGTAATGCTGCTCGGGGTGCTTGCGTCCGCCCTGTGGCGGGACGTTGGCGACCGTGCCTTCGATCAGTTTCAGCAGCGCCTGCTGGACGCCTTCGCCCGAGACATCACGCGTGATCGAGACGTTGCTGGACGTCTTTCCGATCTTGTCGATTTCATCGATGAAGACGATGCCCCGTTGTGCGGCTTCGACGTCGAAGTCGGCATTGTGGAGCAGCTTCAGCAGCAGGTTCTCGACATCCTCGCCGACGTAGCCGGCCTCAGTCAGAGTCGTCGCGTCGCCGATCGCGAAGGGAACCTGCAGGCACTTCGCCAGCGTGCGGGCCATCAGCGTTTTTCCGCAGCCAGTCGGGCCGAGCATCAGGATGTTCGACTTTTCGATCTCGACGTCGTTGTCGCCGTCGGCGGCGAGCATCAGTCGCTTGTAGTGGTTGTGTACGGCCACGGCGAGAGACCGTTTCACTCGGGACTGACCGATCACGTACTCTTCGAGGCTGGCGACAATCTCGCGCGGCGTCGGAACAGAAGTGAAGAGGGTTGTCGGCTCACCACGTCTGCGTTTTTCCTGTTCAAGGATCGACTGACACAACTCGATGCAGTCGCCGCAGACGTAGACATTGTCCGGGCCTTCGACCAGCGGTCCTACCTCGCGGTAGTTCTTGCGGCAGAACGAACAGCTCGCGTTCTTCTTACCGGTGCCGGAACGTTTTCCTGTCGTAAATTCATTTCCAGAGGGCATACATTTTCCTTCAACGGTGCCAATCTCGATCCAGGTGCGATGTCGCAAACCGTCAGGCAAGGGGTCACTTCGTTACGACTCGTTGCCCGAAACTGACTGGTTTTCAGTCAGTCCCGTCAGGTTTCCTGAAGGGTGGCATCCTGCTGCCCGTCAAAGTCTGCAGAACCAGACTTTGCCGAACCGTCCGTGGCAAGTGTTGAGGAATCCGTACGGTCACCGGTCAGGCGACTCCTGATGGATCGGTATTCATCTTCCGTCAGGTCACCCTGACGCTTCAGTTCCTTGAATTGCAGCAGAAAATCGTGAGCGTCCTCGGTAGTACCGTCATCTTCGCGATACCAGGATCGCAGCCACAGCGCGATCCCCGCGAGTACGCCGATTGACAGGATTGTCGCGGCGTAATGGGATGCGCCTTCTGTAAGCAGGCGCCAGAAAGTGTCTGGTGAATTGGGCACTTGAATTCAGTCACAAGACGGGCTTCCGTGCAGTGATCCGTCTCCTGCAGGGAATTTCCAAAAACGCACAATCCGTTGATGGGCATTCTATCCGGCGGAGACCTGAGTCAACTCAGAATCAGCTGCGGCAGTCAATTTCGCAACAGACTCGAAAAACACAGACATTCTTAACGAGAACGCCACAGGCAACTTAATGGCCGCATCCTAAATTTCCGGCGACGAGCATGTGAGGCCATTTTGATGACTCGATGACTCGTTGATGTGTTCCGCATCGAAAGCCTCGCTGATTGCGTGGTCCTCGGAATTCGGACTTCCCAGAGAAAGAAAAGGAAAAGGAATGCACGATCATGCTGCTTCGCACCAGTCAGGTCAGTTTGAAATCCACAGTGATCCCTCATTATGCCATTACGCTGTGGTGAAAGTCTGCGGGGCGATCCTGGACTCAAGCCTGTCAAATCGAACGCGGGTGGCCGTTCAACTGGCGCTGCATGAAGCCGTGATGAATGCGATTGTGCATGGCAATCGACTGCAGTCGAATTTGCCGGTCCGCGTCGCCTGGCACCGAGACGGCTTCCAGGTGACTGTCGAGGTCTCCGATTGTGGAGCAGGATTCTCTCCACATGACGTTGCTGATCCCACGCGACCCGCAAATCGTATCCGACCCGGTGGCCGTGGCCTTGCGATGATTCGGCATTTCGTCGACGAAGTCTCGTGGAATGAACACGGCAACCTGATTGCCCTGCAGTTTCGGCTGCAGGACCAGTCCGCCGACAAACCGCCGTTCCCGGAATCGGAGAATCCGCAGGAACGGGAATTCATCACGACCCAAAACTGAGCAGCAGTTGATACGTGCCTGCTCCACTGCTGTCATCGTTGAATTTGAGAATGATCTCGTCGCCGGAAACGCTCAGATTTACGTCCACTTGCCCCTGGAGTTTCTGCAGCCGCACCCGGCCAAAATGGATGCCATGCGGAAGAAACCGCGTGGCTCCCCGATTGGGCAGCGAATTGTCCGCCTTGACGTCCCAGGGAAACTTGTTGATGTGAACATTGGCCGGGTCGCTGCGAGGTGACTTCCACACGGCCCCGTCGCGGCGAATGGTAATCGAATCACCGGCATCAACTTGCGCCGCAATCGAGACGTGGGCCGACTCCGAGGGGACTTTCAATTCTTTCTGCCGCACTTCCGCCTGACGAATCTGAGGCAGGCTTCGAATCGCCTGGATGTACCAGACCCCGGCACGCCGACGGATCGCGTCGCGATCGCCTACCGGCTGCTTCGTCGAGTAGGCCCACCAGGCATCCGCAAGGGCGACCTGCTCATCGGGAGCTGTCGGCTGAGTCAGGTCCTGCTCGGCAAGCTGCTTGAGTGTTGCGTCTTTTGAGCTGACCAGCAGCGGCAGGCCGCGTTCCCAGTCCTCGACGGTGAAACAGCGAAACCGCCCGACGACTTCGGCCGCGGCCGCATCGTCCGGATCTCGACTGAGCCTCACGGCGCTGTCCTTCGCCACCGCAAATCCGCGAGACAAAATTCGGATTCTCGTGGTGAGGTAGTCAGCGAGCTCGCGCAACCTCGCGTCGTTCAGTCGGATGGTGACACTCCGAGTCCGACTGAGAACCGACGCGGCTTCATCAAACTGCTCGCCATCGATCAGATCTTCCGCCCAACTGAAGCCGAACAGAGCCAGCTGAGCACTCGTCGGTCCGTCGCGTTTTTTCAGCAGCGTCGAAAAGACTTTTTCTTTGAGCTCAAAAAACGAACCGTCAAAGCGATCCGACAATCGGTCCAGCGCGAGGAAGGCCTGCGTCGCATCGCCACCTTCCGAGGCGATTGATGCCGCTTCGCTCCAGGCCGCGCACTGAGTCGCCGGGGCGTCCTTTGCCTCGTTGGCCATTCGGATCAGCTGAGCGATCAGAGTCGGACGGTTCTTCGTGTCAGCATAGGCGCCGGCCAGGTCGGCTCGAATCTTTGCGATCTCGGTCTGAATTTCGGCGTCGGCCGGAGCGGCAATCCGTTCCACGATCGCGAGAGGCGGAGTCGAACCTGTCGTCGGTTCGCCACCGGGAGGCAGCAGCTGAATGCTCGAAAACGCGTACTGTGCTCCGCTGGTCACGAGACGGATTTCCCGAACGACCGGCAGGTCGGGATCCCGTTTCAGGTCGCAGAACAATTGCTTCGAAGTTCCCTTCCAGTCAAATAGAACGGTACCGTCGACCGACGCCTTGATGCCCTCTTTCGTCACAGTCGCACGAATCGTGTGCTCCTGCTTGTAGCTGACGATGTATCGGCGACGAAAGCCGGTCCCGTTGTCTTCAACACCCACGCCGTCGATGTACTCCAGCCCGGAGACGTGTCCGCGGTCGGCGTTAATGACGAGCGACCCAACCGTATCCTGGAACGGCAGGTAAATCCGAAGCAGCCCCGACCCGTCCGTGCGGCGAACTCGCAGGTCGAGCGTGTATTCCTCGGGGACGGTCGCGGGCACGTGAACCTCGCTGAATTGATCCGTGCCGGAAACGAGAAGGCCGTCCTTGTGCGTCCAGGTGCCCTGCACGATGTCCCGTTTCAAATCGACATGAGCGAGCAGGTCGTCCGGCACCAGAAGTCGGCCGAACGAAAAGGACGTCGACTCCGGCAGTCGCCAGACCAGAACTTTTTGACTGGGACTGCTGTCTCCGTCAGCCACGCCCGCCGTCACCGCAGCCACTCCATCGGAAGTAACGGCCAGGTGGCGAGTCGCCTTGCTGGATGTCGACAGGGTCAGAGTCGGCAGCAGAGTTTCAAGATCGACCACCTGGATCGTCCCGTCAAGACCGCTCGTCACGGCGAACGGCTGGTCGCCCAGCAACGCGACATCGGACACCAGGCCATCGTGGACGGGCACGACCGGGTTTTCCAGGTTGTTGTGCAGATCCCAGGTGTGGAGACCGAGCTCGCTGATCGCCACGATCCGTCGTTCGTCCGGGGAAATCGCGACCTTCTTCAGAACGACCTCAATGCGGAATTCGTCGAGCTGCGCTTTTGACTCGACGTGCCAGACTCGCAGCGTCTTGTCTTCCGACGCGGTCACGGCAATTCGTCCGCTGGCCGACACGGCGACGCTCGTCACGGGAGCAGTGTGTCCGGCCAGTGGTGGTCGACCTCCCGCATTGAAGTACTCGCCGTAGCCTCGCAGGACGGAATTGCCGTCGAGGTGACCGACCAGAAAAAACGGGGTGAGGGAACGATGAGCGATGCTCGTGTATTTGGCATCCGGATGCGGCCCATCCTGCCAGGCGAGCTTCTTTTCACGAAAGTCGCGAAACGTAATCGCGTTCGCGGTTAGGACGGCAATGCGGCTTCCCTGCGAGTTGAACGAGACGCCCAGGGGCGGGCCTTTCACTTTGAACTGATCGACGATCCCGTCGGAATCGGCGAGCGAATGGACCAGCACCGTGCCGTCTTCTCCGGCGGAAGCCACCGTGTTGAGGTCACCGGAAATCGCGACGGCTGTGATGGCGGACGTGTGGCCGGCGAGCTGCGCTGCGATCCCCGATTCCCGTGCCGCGATCCGGCCTGCATCGCGCGCCGCTTTTGTGGCCGGCGAGCCAACCGTCGTGGTTTCTCCGGTGGTTTCTCGCGGAGTCGTCTTCGGATCAGGATTCGTCTTCGTCGTTCCAGTCCCCGTTGAGTCCGGCGGAGTCGTCGCCTCACCGGTCGAGCCTTTTACCGGGTTGCCACCGGTTGAGGTTTCGCCAGTCGTAACGGTTCCGGATATTCCGCTTCCGGAATCTTTCGGGCCGGGGTCCGTGATTCCCGGAACACCCTCCTGCGCGAGCTCCTCAAGCGTCTCCGTTCCGTCGCCCTTCAGCAGCCACCAGAGCAGACCAACCGTTGCCGCGACACCAAACAGCACGGCGAGAGCCAGGCCGGTCGAGCGGTTTCGCCGCAGACGGAACTGAGCCGCCACACTGCCGGCCAGCTTTGAACGAGCGCCCGGAAAGCCCTCGGAATCGGTAGCCGCCTCAGCGGACTTCGTGCCCGCCGGCAGGACGCGTTTCCGTTTCGTTTTCGAGTCGGTCGGCTGGTCTTCGCCAGAAGGTCCCTCGGCGTCCGCCGAAGCTGCAGATTCCGCTTCAAGTTTTGCTTTCAGCCCGTCGTCGTACGCTTCTTTCTGCTCCTCATTGAGCAGCACGTTCCGCGCTTCGGCCACCTCATTCAGAATCTGCTGCGAGTGCTTCAGGTTCGGCCCGCTGGCGCACGTCTGCAGAAACGTCACGCGCTGCTCGACCGCCGCGTCAATGACGTCCGGGTCGTCTTCGTACAGCGAAACTCCAAGCAGCCGATAATGATTCGGCGGCTGTTCTTCGGGCTTAATACCAAGCCACTTGCGGTACGGGTCAAATTCCGACATGCCAATGTCAATTCAGTCCAGGTCGTGTCGCGTTTCCAGCGCGTGCATTGCTCCCGGCGAATCGTCACACTGGATTCCGACGAGCCACGACGAGGACAGACTACCGCGCTGCGGCAACGTTGAGAAAGTCAGGGCGGATTGGATCGTCCAGAGATTTGCAACGCGGACCTTGAGACGCGATGAGCTCCACGCAGACGCCAATCGGAATCGACCTGGGAACGACCTTTTCAGTCGTTGCGCGCGTCGACCGTCACGGAAACCCCGAGACGATCACGAATGCCGCCGGCGAGCGATGGACGCCCAGCGCCGTCCTGTTTGAAGAAGGCTCCGTCATCGTCGGCACCGAGGCCCGCAACGCGGCGTACCTCGAGCCGGAAGGTTTCGCCGATTTCGCCAAACGCGACATGGGCGACGACGGCTACCACCGGACGATTCACGGGCAGTTGTACCCTCCGGAAGTGATCCAGTCGCTGGTTCTGAAAAAGCTCAAAGTGGACTACGAGGAACGATACGGCGAGATGCGGGACGTCGTGATCACGGTGCCGGCGTATTTCAACGAGCCGCGGCGCAAGGCGACTCAGGATGCCGGACGGCTCGCCGGACTCAACGTTCTGGACATTATTAATGAGCCGACCGCGGCCGCGATCGCGTATGGATTTCAGCAGGGCTTTCTCAGCAAAGAGGGCAAGGCGGAACGCAGCGAACGCGTGCTCGTTTATGACCTCGGTGGCGGCACGTTCGACGTCACGGTGATGGAGATTTGCGGAAGCGACTTCAAAACGCTGGCCACCGGCGGCGACGTTCACCTGGGCGGCATCGACTTCGACCAGCGGCTTATCGATTACGCCTGCGACCAGTTCATCGAAAAACACGGTCAGGATCCGCGCAGTGAGCCGTCCGGCGTCCAGCGGCTGAAGCGGATCGGAGAAGACGTCAAACGCGCGCTGACTCACCGAACGCAAACGACGTTTCCGGTCGACCATGCGGGCTACTCACTGCGCGTGCCGATTTCGCGTGAGCTGCTTGAGGAGAAAACAGCGGACCTGATGACGCGAACCGTCTTTACGATTCGCTCCGTCGTCCGCCAGGCCGGGTTGCAGTTGAGCGACCTGACGCGCGTCCTGCTTGTTGGCGGCTCGACGCGCATGCCGATGGTCGATTCCACTCTGCAGAAGGAGTTTGGCTTCGAGCTCGATCGTACCGTCTCGACTGACGAGGCCGTTGCGCACGGAGCAGCGCTGTACGCAGGAGTGCTGATGACCAGGCAGACCGGAGGGATCTCCGGAATGACCGTTCAGAATGTGAACTCGCACAGCCTGGGAGTTCTCGGCACCGACACAAAAACCGGTCGCCCTCGAAACGGAGTCGTCGTCCCGGCGAACACGGCCCTGCCTGTGACGAAAGGCAAACGGTTCTCAACGGCTCGCGACGGACAGACGAGCGTCAAGGTCTCTGTCATCGAGGGAGGCAGCGCGACGGGTCAGAACTCAACCCCGGTCGGCGAGTGTGTCGTCCGCGATCTGCCCGAGGGCCTGCCAAAGGGAACTCACGTCGACGTCATCTTTACGTACAAAGAAAACGGGCGGCTCGAAGTCCAGGCGACGATCCCATCGCTGAAGAAGAACGCAAAACTGGTCGTGCAGCGTGACACGGGCCTCAGCGATGCGCGCCTTGAGGAATGGATCTCCCGCGTCGAAAAGATCGCTGTCTCACCGAGCTGACATGAGAATCCACCAGTCAAATCGGTGGGCTCGGGCGCGGTCACTTCACGAGGATCAGCGTTGCGAACCAGCGGCCGGTTTCCGGAGACTGAAACAGGTCCAGGCCATAGACCGATGCCGGTTCGGCGAGGGCGGCCGCGGTTTCGTCCAGTCGGGTCCAGCTTTGAACGGCCTGCACGGCGGCCGTTTGGACCGAGGTCGCTTCGCTGGTTGCGAAGGTCAGTTCGCGGACTCGCGTGTTCTCACCGAACGTTCGCGTCAGGACCTCGCGGCGGTGGCCCGGCTCGAAGAGTTCTTCGCGGCCGAAGTGCGCCATGAATCGCGCGTTTCGGTTTGCCAGTTCGCTGAGCGTCGCATGCGGAGTCGCGTTGACGATTGGCGAATCAGAAGCCTCCACATTCGTCGCACTGCGAATCGCGAGCAGCAGTGACCGCTGGCCGATCGATCCTGCCGGCAGGGCGAGCATCTTCTTCAACGGCTCCAGCGGAAACTGATTACCCGCCGGAAGCGGCATCGCGGACACCACTTGACCGTACAACGGGCTCTGCGGATCAGTCAGCTCGATGACGACAAATCCCGGCTTCAGACCAAGATGCCGGAACGAGCGATGAGCGAGCAGCGGGTTGCTGCTGCCGCCGACTTTAAAATCGACCGGAAGCTGCACCCGGACGACATCATTGAGCAGCGCTTCCACTTCGGGTGTTTCGAACCCGCCTCGTGAAGTCACGTCCGGCTTTTCGGTCGAACCCAGGAACAGCATGACCAGCCGGCGGCGAGAATTTGCGGCATCCTCATACGAGGCCTGGTAACTGGTATGCCAGCTCAGCTCACCGAGTTGCGGCTTCTCCGGATCCGGTTTGACTTCCGGCACGATCGTGTCGGGCTTCCCGGTTCCGGCGACACCGTTCTGCAGCGACTCCGGGCCGCGCGGGTCAGCCGGAGTCGGCGCGGGCAGTTTGACGATCGGCGTCGCAGGTTTCGTTTCGCCAGGGAGCGGAAGTGGAATGAGGGCGGTTTCCGCTGTGCCAGCGCCGGGTGTTTTCGGCGAGATTTCTTCTGGTGGTTCTTCGGATCCCGGTTTTGAACTTGTCTCGGCGAGAGTGGTCTCGTCTTTTGATTTCCCGTCCTGGTTTCCTGGCTTTCCCGCTTCGCCAGGTTCCTTCGGGAAGAACGGCAGGCCGCCCGCTTCCTGGGCTCCGGTCAGAACAGGGAACCAGTACGTCGCCGCGGCCAGGCCCCCCAGAATGACGGTCGCGGCGAGAGCTCCGACTGGGAACATCGATCGACGCGCCGTCATCGATTTTTTCGGGCTGAGCAGTTCCTCGCAGCGCGGGCAGATCTTGATCGTGGCATCCTGCTGAAGAAACAGCAGCGAGCAATCGCCACTCGAACAGATCATCGCGGGCGCATCGGACGAGCGTTTCTGAAATCCCCAGCACCAGACCAGACGCGGATCGCCAGACTCCAACCGAACTCGATAGAGGTAACCGTCGTGGTTCCCGATCGGTGGTTGAAGGCGATTGAAGATCAGCCGCTCGCTCGGGCTGACCGGTCGCACTTCGAACAACGCTTTCTTGAGCTTCTCAAACTCACCGACGAGTGGGCCATTGAGGTCAGCGGTCGTGGCGAGACCTTTCTCGACAATCGTCTGTCGTCGGCCACCAGCCTGCGCGTGAAACAAAACCCCGTCGTCGTTCAATTCCGGCTCGGCCAGCACATCGCCAAACCACCCGAGCAGAACCTGGTAGGTCAGCTTCCTCCGTTGAGCATCGGCAGACCCGGGGCGAGGGCCAGCGGATGAAACTGCGACGCCCCGGACAGAGGGATGCGAACAAGAATGTCGTCGCTCATAAATGCCTCAACGTGGCAACGGGAAGCCGCCGCGTCGAGTGGCCTGAGGTCACGTAAAACGGGCAACGACTTCTTCAATCGATTCAAACGTGATGTCACACAGCCGGTCGACCAGTTCCACCGGCATGGCGGGAGCAGGCATCAGCACGATGACATCGCCGAGCGGGCGGATGACCGCTCCTCGACGGCGCGCAGCGAGAGTGACCTGGTGCCCGACTCTCTTATCGGCCGCGAAGGGCTCCCGAGAGTCACCCTCAGACACAAGCTCGATACCACACATAACTCCCTTCTGTCTGATTTCTCCGACACAGGTGCACCGCGCGGCGAAATCGGTCAACCGGTCTGCAAGCCTCGCACCGATCGCACGGCCATTGCCGACAACATCGTTCCTGTCGATCAATTCGAGCGAAGCCAGCGCGGCCGCACAGCCAAGCGGGTTCCCCGTATATGTATGACCATGGAAAAACGTTTTCCCGGCCCACGGCACATCCAGAAATGCCTCCGAGATTTCATCCGTCGTCAGAGTTGCCGCAAGCGGCAGATAGCCACCCGTCAGCCCTTTCGCGAGACACATCAAATCCGGCCGGACATTTTCCTGGTCACAGGCGAACATTGTGCCGGTTCTGCCAAATCCAACGGCCACTTCGTCGGCAATCAGCAGCACGCCGTGCTTCTGAGTGAGCTCGCGAACCCGTCGCAGGTAGCCCTCGGGGTGAACGAGGATGCCTGCTGCACCCTGAACGAGCGGCTCGACGACGACCGCTGCGATCCGATCCGCGTTTCCGACGATCGTCTTTTCGAGCTCCGCGTCGCAGTGCGCGAGCCACGACTCTGCATCGTGACCGTCCGGAACGCGAAACGTCACCGGTGAGGGCACCGTCAGCTTCTGAAACAGCAGGTCGCGGTAGGTCGCGTGAAAAATATCCATCCCACCGAGACTCACCGAGCCGATCGTGTCTCCGTGATACGCCCCCGCCACCGACACAAAGAGGTCGCGCGGTTCCGCACCGCCGGGCTTCTGCCGGTGGTACTGGTAAGCCATCTTGAGAGCGACCTCGACAGACGTTGCTCCGCTGTCCGAATAAAAGACCTGGTTGAGTCCCTCCGGCGTCCGATCGACAAGCTGCTTTGCGAGCTCGATCGAAACCTCACTGGACAGGCCGAGCAAAGTCGAATGACCAACTCGGTCCAGCTGATCGCGGATCGCCTGATCCATCTCCGGCACCCGATGTCCGTGCACGTTGCACCACAGCGACGAGTGCCCATCGAGATACCGCCGGCCCTCAACGTCCGTCAGCTCAAAACCCTCCGCCGAGCGGATGATCGGAGTGTCGTCCGCACGAAACTCCTGCATCGGAGCAAAAGGATGCCAGACGTGCGCGTTGTCCCAGGCTCGAAGTTCTTCGTGAGTTGCCATGCCATCATTCGTGGAAAAGTCGTCGAGGAAAGCCGAATCTCGCGGAGCATACTCCGCAGCGGTTTCCGCAGCGGTTTCCGCGACGAACTCATTCCCACGTGTTGTGGGCCAGACGTGTCTACTTCGTTGGCGTTCCCGCGTACGACAGTGTGATCAGCAGAGCGTCGACCAGGTCGGCTTCCGTTTTTGCTTCGCAACTGAAGTTGATTCCGCCTTTTGGGAAGGACACGGTCAGTTGCTTGTCCTTCGTGTAGACGAGATGAACCGGCTGGTTGTTGATGGTCTGCTCGCGGTACCAGCGCTGGTCTTTTTCAGGGACGCGTTTTGTCCAGTCGGAGTAGCTGCCACCGAAGACGGGTGCTCCGGGTTTCGGGACCGGGCCGATGTCGTAGGAGATTTTCAGACCGTCTTTATTCGTGATCTCGCCAGGTTGAGAATCGAAGCCCTGCAGCGCCCGATGTTTGAACCCGTCAGGAAGTTGAACTCCGCCAGGAATCTTGCCTTTCACTTCGATCTGAGTGGCTGTGGCAAACGTCTGAAACGAACCGACTGCAACCGCCAGAGCGATCGCCGCAAAGAATGTGGCTTTCATCTTTTCTCTCCTCGTGAGATTCCGCGTGGACTCAAGTGTGATTGTCAGTCGAGATCAGAGATCTCTCCCGCTTCAAGCCGCATCGTATCGTCGATCGTCAGTCGACAGCCAGAATACTACGCCGTCGCCCGCAAATTCGCCGGAGCAAAACCGTCAACTCCGGTGCTCAACGGGAACCGGTCGAGAAGCAACTGCCAGGGAGCAGGAATCAGAATGGAAAGGTCGCACCTCGATCGAAGGACCACAGGTCGTCTGATAACATCCGGACCCGTCGCCAGATTTCGTGGCGGGCCTCGTTTCACGTGAGCAATTCCCAACGGCATTTTCATGCCGAATCAAATGACAACGGAATAAAGATCAGGAGACTCAGAATGTCAGACGTTCGCGTTGAAAAAGACTCGATGGGAGAAGTCCAGGTACCGGCTCAAGCCTACTACGGAGCTCAGACTCAGCGGGCTGTCGAGAATTTTCCGATCTCCGGCTGGACGCTGCCGCAGACACTCATTCATGCCATGGGCTCGGTGAAGTACGCGTGCGGAATTGCGAATCGCGATCTTGGCAAGCTGACCGGTTCTGGCAAGAACCCGATCGACGCGACTCAGGTGCAGGCCATGCTGACGGCCTGCCAGGAAGTGGCCGATGGAAAATTCGACGATCAGTTTCCCATCGACGTTTTCCAGACAGGCTCTGGCACGTCGAGCAACATGAACGTCAACGAGGTGATCTCCAACCGGGCCGTTGAGCTGATCGGCAAGAGCCGCTTCACTGAGGACAAGCCGGTCCACCCCAACGATCACGTCAACATGGGGCAGAGCACGAACGATACGTTTCCGACGGCGATTCACGTCGCCGTTGCGAGCTCGATAAAGCAATCGATGATTCCTGGCCTGAAGAAGCTCGGTGCGGCACTGCGAGCCAAAGCCGACGCCTGGGACAGGATTATAAAAATTGGTCGAACTCACCTGGCGGATGCGACACCGCTTCGGCTTGGTCAGGAATTCGGCGGGTTTGCCCGGCAGATTGAGCTTTCGGTTGAGCGCGCTCAGCGGGCCCTGGAGGCAGTGCTCGAACTTCCCGTTGGTGGAACCGCGGTCGGATCCGGCATCAACACGCATCCGGAGTTCGGTTCGCGCGTCGCTGAGGTGCTCGCCGATGAGCTCGGCATTGCCTTTGTCGAGGCGAAGGATCACTTCGAAGCGAACGCTCAGCGTGACGGGCTCGTGGAGAGCCACGGTCAGCTCAAGGCGATCGCCACAACGCTGTTTAACGTGTCGAACAATATCCGCTGGCTGGGTTCCGGACCGCGGTGCGGATTTTATGAAGTCAAGATTCCGGACCTGCAGCCAGGCAGCTCAATCATGCCGGGCAAAGTGAACCCGGTCATGTGCGAAAGCATGATGCAGGCCATGGCCCGGGTCATGGGCAACGATCAGACGATCACAATCTGCGGAGCCGGCGGCGGACAGTTTCAACTGAACATCATGATGCCGGTCATGGGGCAGACGACTCTGGAGAGCGTCATGTTGATTTCGAATTCGTGCGAGGCCTTTGTGGACCTCTGCGTTGAGAATCTGGAAGCCAACGAGGAAGGCTGCGAAGCGGCCGTCGAGAAAAGCCTCTCGATGTGCACGAGCCTCAACCCACTGATCGGCTACATGAAAGCCGCGGCCCTCGCCAAGGAAGCGTTCAAAACCGGCAAGACAATTCGCGAGCTGTGCATCGAGCAGGAGATCCTGCCCGAAGAAACGCTCAAAGAAGCACTCGACCCGTACCGCATGACCGAGCCTCAGGCGTGAACCAACAGCCAATCTGATTTTGGGAGGTCCCGGTTGGACCCGCGTGATTTCATTTCTCTGACAGGTTTCGGAACGGTCGGCAGCATTCTGCTTGGACTCGGACTGCTGGGCTGTCTGCTGCACCGGGACACGTCGCGGTTGCGGGCTTCAGCAGTCGTCGGTTTGACGGGTGGGTTGCTGATCCTCGATGGGGCACAGCTCTTTCACGGTCACCGGCCGGAAGTTGTTGTAAGCCTCGCTGTACTCGCGTCGGGAACGGCCGTTGTCGTTTTCCTGCGGTCAGAGAGGGATTCCGTCGCGGATCCGGTCAAACCTCCACCAGCTGCCACTGAATTGCCGGAAAACCAGAACAACGCGGCAAAGACGTCACTTTGAGCGGGTTTATCCCGATTGGCGAAACTTAAGTTCGCCTGAAGTTTTTAAGTCGGGCATCATTCCCCTCCGTCGGCGATTGTTCCTTGCGACGCGAAAACCGGCTGGTTTAATGGGGCTGATGCCGGAACCTGTGCTCCTCCTGGAAATCCTGCGAGTGGACTGAACTCGTCCGTCTCCGGGATTTCTGGCCATTGTCCGAAAATCGTTTTGCACCATGCCTTCTGATTCTGACTGGAACATCCCTGCCGACTCCAGCGAGACCGCGTATCTGATTCTGCGCGACGAACTGAAGTGGCGGAACGTGTTTCGGCTGACGGCGGGGCAGGTGACCACGGTTGGCCGGGCCCCGACCAATCGCGTGGTGATTCCCGATGACATCTGCAGCCGGAATCACTGCGAGGTGTTTCAGGTCAACGGCGAGTGGATTCTCCGGGAACTCGGCAGCCGCAACGGAACGCTGATCGACGGCACTCGTGTGACGGAAGACTGGACTCTGTCGGACGGTGACCAGGTTCAGATTGGCGAATTCTTCCTCGTCTTCACTCATGAACTCTCGAAGGCGAGTGAGGAAGGATCGAGCGGGCTCGACGAGGTCACTGACACTTACGACGGACCGGAGGCGCTTGATGCGACGGCTCCGGAGATCCTCCACCGGCGTAATCGAACGAGGTTTCATGCTGGAACGGGCGATGACATCGGCCGTGACCGGACCAGTCAGGAACTCGCCGATCTTTATCGACTGGCCCTGGAAATGGGATCGGCCAACGATTCGAACCAGTTGGCAGACATCGTGCTGAAGGGACTCTTCGAAAACATCCGGGTCGACATCGGGGCGATTCTGTTGCTGGGTGAGGATAAGAAGCCTCGTCCGAATCAGCTGGCCATTACTGCTTACCAGACTCGCGAAGACCTTGAGAATAAGTCCTACGAAAAAGTTTCCACATCACTGTCCAGCATCGTGCTCACCAATCAGGAAGCCGTGCTCGCACGCGACATTAAAGATGACGCGCGACTGAGTGAAACCGGCAGCCTTGAGAAACTGCAGGCTCGCAGTGTGATCTGTGCTCCCATCCGGACACCGGACTCCATTCATGGCGTGCTGCACCTTTACACGACGAAAGGTAACCGCGTGCTGGAGGTCGAGGACCTGGAATACACCCTCGCCGTGGCCGACCAGTTTGCGCTCGCCCTGGAGAACCTTCAGCATCGAGAGCAACTGAAAGACGGACTGGAACGGGCGAAGAACGAAGCCGAGGGACTGCGAACTCAGCTGGGGATGCAAAGTGAGCTGATTGGAACCAGCCCGGCGATGCAGTCTTTGAAAGAGCTGATCGAAAGGATCGCTCCGACAGACGCGACGGTACTGGTCCGAGGTGAAAGTGGCGTTGGCAAGGAGCTTGTGTCTCGGGCAATTCACTTCGGCAGCGACAGACGCAACGGACCCTTTGTCTGTATGAACTGCGCCGCGCTGTCAGAGACGCTCCTGGAAAGTGAACTGTTCGGACACGAAAAGGGTTCATTCACCGGAGCTGTCGGTCGAAAACTCGGTAAGTTCGAGCAGGCGAATCGAGGGACATTGTTTCTCGATGAAGTCGGCGAAATGAGCCTGCAGGTTCAGGCGAAGTTTCTTCGAGTCCTTGAAGGGCATCCGTTTGAACGAGTCGGTGGCGGCGGTGAGATTCAAGTTGACGTGCGAGTCGTCGCGGCAACAAACCGGGACCTTGAGAAAGCGATTGAGGAAAAGAAATTCCGGCAGGACTTGTTCTACCGACTCTTCGTGGTGGAGGTGGCCATGCCCACTCTTCGCGACCACGCGACGGACATTCCCATGCTGGCGACTCACTTCCTTAATCGGTTTGTCGAGCGAACCGGTCGTAAGATCACCGGCTTCTCAGACGAGACGATGACTTTGCTTACCGAGTACGAGTGGCCGGGCAATGTTCGAGAGCTTCAAAACACGATTGACCGGGCCGTGATCCTCGCCAGAGGTGAGCGGATCGAGGTGGGTGACATCCAGCTCGCGACTCTCACGCCGACAGCGGCAAATACGAATACTGGAAGTTCGGAAGCCAAAGCGGCGAACCGGGACGTCACGCTGGAGCGGCTCGAGCGGGAGCACATTCTTGCAACCCTCGAACGAACCGGCTGGAACAAGTCGATGGCCGCTCAGGTGCTGGGCATCGAGCGATCCACATTGGACCGCAAACTGAAACGATATAAAGTCTCGCGGCCTCCGAAAGGCGACGAGAACAACTGATCTGTGCCTGTTTTCGTCCTCGAAACCGGTGCTCATCGAGGATGAAAGGAGGCCGCCTGGCAACTGCAAAAGAGCTGCATTTGTGAACTTCCCAGGAAGATCGCGACCCGGCAATTCGGATTTTGAGAATGTCCGTTTTTTTGTTGACTTTATCGGTGAGTCAGCTGAGAATCCCCTAAGTTCCTGCCTGATTTGCCCCCACGACCCTCAAATTGAGCTCTCAATCGTTCACCGCGAACGACGTCGAGCTCAGCAGCGTCTCACGATGGAGTGACCACTCAGGGAATTGTTGAGTGACTGATCCACACGGGATGGAACAAGAGACGCTGATTCTTCCGCTTTCGTCATAAGTCTTTTTTGTGTCTTATTTTGCGCCCAGGCACTCAGTGGACCTGTTTCGTTTTCGCAGCGGATTATCCGAATAACCCTGTCACACCGAGGTGATTTTGTCCTCGGAGTTTGAATACACCCCTACGTTTCTCATCACTGTTGGAGCGAGACGCATGTCGTACGCGGATTTGGAAGTTGATGCCGATCTGAAAGTGGACGCCTTGGAGCGGTATCCCGAGATCGACTTTGAAGCACTCGGTATCAAACCAAGCGAACCGACTGAGGCGAAGCCCGGGTCGGAAGAAAAAGTTTGTACATTGGCTGCCCGATACGCGGCAGGCCTTCCGCTTTGGCATAACGGCGACTGTGTTGATCACGGTCCAGAAACGGCGGAAGAAGACTGAATCTGCCAGAGTTCATCAGGCCCGATCATCCCAGCGAGGGATGCCCGGGCCTTTTTTGTTGCCCCCTTTCAGATTCGTCGCGGCCCGAAACAACGACTCAGTGATCGATTCTGCTGGCGTGCTTCCACCAGATTAACCCGCACAATCGCTAAAGATTCTCAAGCGGGTCCGGCTTTCGCGACGACATTCTGATTGATGCGGCGAGGAGTCTGCGCCGTTGCTGTTTCGTCAGGCCGGGGGGCAGACGAGGCAGGCAAACGACCGCCCGAATCATGGATGATTCGTGATCATGGCAAGCCGGCAATTTTTCATACTGATGACCCTGACTGCGCTCACGGTCCCGGGATGCTCTCGTGAGTGGTACCGGGAGCAGGCGGACGAAAACGTCACCGAGCTCATCGAGGAGAAAACGTACAACCGCTGGGAGTCGCCGTGGACCGGCATCGATATGGATCCGCGGAGCCGCTTCTACGATCCGTACGACCCGGTGCGGCCGCCGATGCCGCCAGACGATCCAGACTCTCACCAGTACATGCACCACGTGGATCAGTACGAAGGTTGGGCTCACTGGCACGACAGCGGCAACCTGGACCGGCTCGAAAATCCTGACTGGTACGAGCAACTGGTCAGCGATGTTCCAAAGACGGAAGACGGCGCGCTGCTGCTCACGCTGGAGGACGCCATCCGTCTTGCGCGGATCAACACGCCGAGCTATCAGCAGCAGCTGGAAACGCTTTACCTGTCCGCCCTCGATGTCAGCACGGAACGATTCCGGCTTGATACTCAGTTTATTGGCGGAATCGGCGGGGGCGGCGGTCGTTCATTCTTCAACAATACCGGCGTTGGCATTACCGGGTCCGGCACGTCAGCCGGCAGCACGTTCAATGCGGCCACGGCGACCGACATTCAGCTTCGCCGAAATCTGGCGTCTGCCGGGCAGTTTGTGGTGAGCTTTGCCAATCAGTTCATGTGGCAGCTTTCCGGTGCGGATGCCGGATCGGTGAGCTCTGGCATCGGCTTCGCATTTCTACAGCCCTTGCTGAGGGCCGGCGGGAAACAGATCGCTCTGGAAGTTCTCACCGTTGCCGAGCGAACTCTGCTCGCCAACATCCGCGCCTTTGAGCATTACCGCCAGGGATTCTTCACGAACCTCGCGGTCGGCATTAACGATACCACCGGGCCGTCGCGCCGCGGTGGTTTCCAGGGCGGTTCGGGATTCTCCGGCTTCAGCGGCCAGGGTTCTGGCGGCTTCGGTGGTGTCGGCGACGCAACGGGATTCGGACGTGCTGGAGGCGGTGGTGGTGGAGGCGGCGGGGGCGTCGTGACCGGCTCCGGATTCGCGGGCGGTGGTGCCGGCCAGGTCGGCGGGTTTATCGGAATCCTTCAACAGACCGAGCAGCTTCGAAATACCGAGACCAGTCTCAACGCACAGCTTCAAACTCTGAATCTTCTTGAGGCGCATCTGGAAGGCGGCCTGATCGATCTGGCTCAGGTCGACCAGTTTCGGCAGAGCATCGAGACTGAGCGAGCCAATCTCCTGCAGTCGAGAAACGGGCTCATCAATACGGTCGAGACTTTCAAGACGTTTTCCCTGGGTCTTCCACCGGACGTCCCGATCGAGCTCAACGATTCCAGAATCCGACAGTTCCGCTTTGTGTCCGACAGCCTGAAGAAGCAACAGGAACAGCTCCAGGCGATCGTTACGGCCTTTGGCGAAATCGCAGCCACGGCGACTGACGAGCAGTTGCGGGAGGTCCTTGGAAAACTGAACGATCTCAACAAATCGGTTGCGGAAGAACTGGCCACAGTGACCGGCGATCTCCAGCGAGTCGCGGAGGCACTCCCCAAACGTACCGCCGCGATGAGTGAGTTCGAAAAACAGTCGCTCGACAAAGAACTCGCCGTTCTGACGGAAAACTTGAGCGCGCTGCAGAAGTCGTTTGACATAACTTCGCAGAAAGTGGTCTCGCTGCTGGGCGACCTGGGTGAGGACCGCCGGACCACCGTGGGCTCGATCGTCAGCGTCAATGTCGATCTGTCAAACCTGATTGGCGAGCTCGCTCTGATCGAAACGCGAGCCCGACTGGAAGTGATCACTCTCGACCCGGTCCGGCTCGATTCGAAAGTCGCGCTGGAGATCGCTCGAGCCAACCGGCTCGACTGGATGAACAATCGCGCTTCGCTCGTCGACAACTGGCGACTCATCGAGTTCAACGCGAATCGGCTGCAGTCAAATGTCGATATCGTCCTCTCAGGCGACATCGGGACGAAAGGTGACAATCCTCTGAACTTTTCCGGCCGGAATACCTCGACACAGGCAGGCATTCGGTTCGACGCGCCGTTCAATCGGCGGGTTGAGCGAAACGACTTCCGCCAGCAGCTGATTCTGTATCAGCAGTCGCGCCGGCAACTGATTCAGTACGAAGATGGCGTCTACCGTGGACTGCGAAGTCTGCTTCGGGATCTCGATCAGCTGGAACTGAACCTGGAGATTCAGCGACGAGCCGTCGCGATTTCAATTCGCCGAGTCGATCAGACACGAGAGAATCTCAACAGACCGACTCCGTCCGCATTGCCCGGACAGCCGCAGGCTCAGTTCGGTCCGACGGCCGCGCTCAACCTGCTCACCGCGCTGTCCGATCTGCGAAACTCGCAGAATAACTTCATGAGCGTCTGGCTGAATTACTACGCGGCCCGGATGCGGCTGTTCCAGAATCTCGGCATCATGAGGATCGACACGAACGGACTGTGGATCGAGGAGTCGCTTCAGGACGCCGTGCGAGCCAGCGCCGAAGACAACCCGCTGCCACCATCCGTCCCACAGGACTGGCTCGACGCGACCGACGCAGAACCGGTCCCCGCAACAGAAGGCGAAGTCGAAACCGAAGAGGCCGCACAGTTTCCGCCACGCGCCCCGGCCGTGCTGCCGATCCACAGCGCCAGCCTGTCCGACTCCCGCCGACCGTTGACCGCACCCTCAGGCGGCAGCCGAACGCCGGTCGAGGAGCCCGCAGTCACGCATGCTTCTAACCCGACCCCGTCCAACCCCGCCCCACGGATTCTTCCGGTCCGGTTCGATTCACCCGAGCGTCCGTCGCGAGCACCTGTGATCGAGCAGCCGGCGAGCCCGACACCCATTCGACCCGCCCAGCGAGGCTGGCGACGGACCAGCGATGAGACCTTCTGATTTCGCGGTACGCCTGAGTAGAATCGTCCCCAAGCTGGATGCTGAAGCGCCCCAATCATCAGTGAATTCTCCAATTGGCCCTCGGAATTCTTCGATCGATCTCCGCCACCAGTCGATAACTCAAAGGGACGGTCACGCTCACGCGCCAGGTCATTCGGAGAGCCCGTGTTACGAAATTCGGATTGGGTCTGTGCCATAACGCTGGCTGCCCTGGCGTTCTCATCCGCTTTGGTGGTCGCTGACGACAACGCGTCGATCGAAACCCGCCGTAGCGTGGCAGAATCGATCCGTGTTGATCTGGCACGCGAATTGACCGGAAAAGTTTTTTCGGGAAGCGTGACGCGGCGAATTGGTGAGGAATTCGCTGGCCTGAAATTCACCACGGATCTCACCGGGACGGCGACCGGGACATTTACTGATCCTGCCCGCAATCTGCTTGTCGAGATCACGCATCTGAGCCAGCCAACAGCGAAGACGATCGGAATTCAGGCCACCATCTCGTGCCCGTTTGGTGGAACGACGAGGGTAAAAAGTCGAGTGGGATCGGCAAGCACTGAGTATACGGCTCGGGTCGCTGTCAGTATCGATGTGGAAGTGTCACTCAGCTTCGATGCTCAGGGAAACCTCACAGCGGTGCCGAAAATTCGCTCTGCGACAGGTCGAATGTCCAACGTGAAGCTCGAACAGAGGATTGCTGACCGCCTGATCTCTGAGCCGCTGGAAGCCGCGATTAACCAATGGATGAGCGACAATCCGCAACCGTTTCTTGACGCCACCCGAGTCGCCATCGAACGGGGAGCGAGGCAGATGAATGCCGAATTTCGCAGGCAGACAGATACTCTGCTCGCCCCTTTGCGCACTGCGGGGCTGACTGCCGCGCAGGAGCAGCAGCTACGACAGGCGGCCGCGCAATTGACGCCGACTCAGCGCGAACAGATCCTCGGCCTGATCCTTCAGTCCGGCGTCACGCTCGAGAACCTGACGGCTCAGCAGAACGCGATCCTGAAATCGCTGAATGCCGATCAGAAGAAGCAGCTCACAGAGCTGTTGAAATCATCCTCCAGGTCGGCAACCCTGCCTGAAGGTGTGGATGCCAGTCAGGTCATTCAGTCGATTGGCGCACTGCTGAAAAAGAATGCTGATTCCGGTGACGCCGCACGAGTCTCAGCCGGCACGCCAGCGAGCCATCCTCAGACCTCGTTTACGCCGGAACAGAAGAGAACCACCGATCTCATTCTGAAGCAGGCGTTGAAGAAACGCTGAGCCAGACAATTCTTTTCGGCAACTGTCGATCAGGTACGCCGCCTGCGGAAATCATCGGCTGATAATCCCGCGCAGGGCTTTCGTCTGGAAGATTGCTCCTCAGCAGCGTCGCGATGCTGCATCCTCAACGTTCGCCTGGCGCGCCCGTTCGGATCAAAGGCCTGCTGACGGCGATGCTGCTGGCCGTCGCTGTCATCGCGGCTTTTAGTCGGAGCCGCGTTTCCCATCCGACTCGAATGAGCTCCGAGCCGAAGCGCCGAAGAAGCGATTACGGGCGATTCACGTCGAGTCGCTTTATACTGGGCGGCGGAGAAAACGGAGAATCGATCCGTCGGATTTCGTCGTCTGTTTTCGCTTCGACCAAACACCACTCTGTGCCAAAGGGCCAGACATGCCGATTCGCGTCAAGTGTCGTTCGTGTTCGAAAGAGCTCCGTCTGAAGGACAGCGCCGCCGGAAAGTCCATCAAGTGTCCCGAATGCGAGGCCCCCATTCGAGTGCCGCAGGCGAAGCCGGCCGACGACGAATGGGACGAGTATGAGGAAGAAGAATACGACGAGCCTCAACCGCGTCGTCGATCACCGGCCCGAACATCATCCGGATCCGGCGGGAAGAAGAAGGGGAAGAAATCGGCGAAACAGTCGAATCAGACTCCGCTGATCATCGGCGGCGCGATCGGTGGCGTTGTCCTCATCGGAGCCATCGTGGCCTTTCTGATGTCGGGCGGTGACGACGACAACGGCGCGGGCGGTGGCGTCGCGGCGACCGAGGGAGGCACGACGGACGCCACCGGGACGGCTGCAACCACCGGGACCACTCCGAGCGGGGGGACCACTCCAGCCGGAACTGCTGGTTCAACAACGACGGGAACCACCGGTGCGGGCCCTGCGGGTCCGACCGTGCTCACCGCTCCGGCCACGCCATCCGGCTGGCCACTCGCGGCGGATCCGTCGGCTCTGCCGTGGGGCGAAACCACGAAGATCGCCAACCCGGACTCGGCCCTGGGGATGGCGTTTTCGAGTGCGCCGACGGCTGCCGTGGCGCTCGGATTCGGCACGACAAAGATCGGACTCCAAGGCAGCCGCTCGGTGAACCTGGGCACGGGCGAGCAGATTGGTTCTATCGATGTTGTGACGCCCGAGGCCGGACTCAAATCGTTGAGTCCCGACGGAACGATGCTCGCCTTCATCCACGGCGACCGTGAGCAACTGCATCAAGTGACCGTCTGGTCATACTTAACCGGACAGAAAGTCCGGACGATTGACATCGAGAAACCGAAGGAGCAGATCAAGTCGATCTCGCTGACTTCGCCGACACGCCTCCTGACATTTTCAGAAACGAAAATCGACGGCAAACCACAACGGGCTTTGAAACTGTTCGACGTCACGGCCGGCACCGCGATCAAACAGCTCGCTTTCAAAGACGTGTTTGACCTGACGCACTGCACGATCAGCCCCGGTGGAAAATATCTCGCGTACCTCATCGACAGCGAGAATCTGCTGGTCCTCAACATCGAGACTCTGCAGGTTGTCGCGTCGGCTCGATTCAGCCACGCCAGCTACGCCTCGTCCAAGGGCGTCGCTTTTAACACGACGGGCGACCGGATCGCGTGCGGTTTTCACAGCAACAACAAGACACAGATTCTCGTCGTTGATCTTGCGACTGGCGCGTCTTCCGTCGGAGGGGAGTTCACCGGCGACGTCACGTACTCGCCGATTTCGGGCAGCATCTATCTGGGGACGTCGCTGGAGTGGCTGCCAGGCGACAAAGGCTGGTGCGCTTCCGGCAGCTGCATTGTCGATGCCGAGTCGGGCAAAGCCGTCTGGTATATCGACTCGGCGTCCCGGGTCGGTTCACAACGTCGCCGGCCCGCGCCGGACGGTCTGCTGGTCCCGATGGGAACGTTGATCGACCGAAAGCTCACGCTGGTCCCGATTCCGTGGGAGGCGATCCGCCAGACACTCGCCGCCTCAGCAAACGATGCGGATGCTCTGCTGCGAAAGGGCGGCAGCGTCAGTGTTCAGGTGGATGTCGGAGCGCTCTCACACGGCGACAAAGCTCAGACGGTCGCGGGACTGACCGAGTCGCTGACGAAACGACTGGCTGACGACGAACTCACCGTGGCTCCGAATTCTGCCATCACCGTTTACGCCCACTACTCCGAAAAGGCGGGGCACATGGCCAGCAGCATGATGGACCGCACGAAACAGGTTCAGACGACGAACGCGCTGATCAAGCTCGAATGGCGCGACAGCGGCGGCAAGGCGATGCGATCGCTGGAAACCACAGTTGACCCCAGCTTTGTTCGAGTCAAAGAATTCACCGCCGCCGCGTATCGCGACGCGATGTTCGACAAGGCCAAGACTCAGTTGGCAGCCTGCCAGTTTCCATACTACATCCCGTCCGGGTCATCCCAACTGACCTTGCCAGGTCTGACGATCTACCAGCCGCCGGATCCTGTCAGGTGATGGGGGTGCGTTCTCGAAGATGCGGCATTCGTAGCAGGAGGACGGAATGAAACTGGGACTGATTAACTCCGCCTGGGCGCAGGCCGGTCGCGAGACGGCGTGGGGAATCCAGAAGACCAAAGAGCTCGGGTTTGACTCGATCGACATCTTCACCGACCCGCTCGACATCGACGTTCGCGAGCGGCGGTTGATCAAGGACGAGTGCGACCGGCTCGATCTGCCGATCGCGTCGATCTGCTGTGTGGCCGTCGGACTGGTCGACTTCAACCCGAGCGTCCAGCGGTTTCACATGGATCGTTGCCGCGCGTTTCTCGACCTCGTTTACGAATACGAAGCGGACAACCTGCTGCTCGTGCTGGGCGAGTACATCTGGGCTCAGGAAGTGATTCCGCCACCCGAGCAGTGGAAAACGGGCGTCGACAACTGCCGGGCTCTCGCCGAGTACGCAGAGAAGCTGGGCGTGAAAATCGCGCTGGAGCTGGAGCCGTTCCCGCTGTCGCTGCTCAACGATGTGGACAGCATGGTGCGATTTATCGACGACGTTGGCCACCCGGCGCTGGCAGCGAACATCGACGTCTCGCATCTGCTGCTCGCCAATGTGCAGCCGGCTGAGCTGCGAAAGCTGGCGGGCAAGGCGATTCACGTTCACATTTCTGACTGTGACGGCAAGGTTCACGGTGACCTTCCGCCAGGGCGGGGTGTGATGAACTTTGGCCCGTACCTGGACGAAATCAAAAAGCTCGACATCGACGGCGTGATTTCGATCGAACTGGAATACTCGCCCGAGCCGGACAAAATCGAGGAGTGGGTCGCCGAGGCGTACGAATCAACGGCCGCGCTGCTGCAGACGGCGGGTCTTCGCGGATAAGCTTCGCCCCCGTCCCGACTCCCCTCGAGGGAGAAGGGACATGACTTGTGCCTGAGAACGACTACGGCCCATGACCGAACCGAACCCGCTCCGAATTCTTCTCGTTGATGACGACGAATCGACCTTTGTCATCACGCGGGAACTTCTGCGCGAGATCAACGGGCGGCCGGTCGAACTCGACTGGACCGGGGAGGCAGAAGAGGGGTACGACCTCATCCTGCGTAACGAGCATGAGGTGTACCTCATCGATTATCGGCTCGGCGCAGACGACGGGCTGGATGTCCTTCGTCGAGCGCGGGCGGCGGGCAGCAAAGCTCCCATTCTGATCCTCACCGGACAGACCGATCACGAGATTGATCAGTTGGCGCTGGAAGCCGGTGCGTCGGACTACCTCGCCAAAGATGTGTACGACGTCTCGCAGCTGGAGCACGCCATCCGGTACGCGCTGGAGCGGCACGGGCTGATGCGGGATCTGGAAAAGGAGCGTTACCTGCTGCACTCGCTGATGGAGAGACTGCCGGACAACGTCTACTTCAAGGATCGTGACAGCCGGTTTGTCCGCATCAGCCTGGCGATGGCCAACTGGTTCGGGCTCAAGGATCCGCGCGACGCGGTTGGACGGAGCGACGACGATTTCTTTACCCAGGAGCATGCCCGGCAGGCTCGAGAGGACGAGCGACGGCTGATGGAGTCGGGCGATCCTGTCATCGGCAAGGAAGAGAAAGAAACCTGGCCGGACGGGCGAACCACGTGGGTCTCGACGAGCAAGATGCCGCTGCGCGATCGTGACGGAAATATCGTGGGGACGTTTGGGATCTCGCGAGACATCACCGATGAGAAGCTCGCGATGCGCGCGCTCAAACGAAGCGAGCTGCTCAACCGGCTGATCGTGGCGACGGCCCTCGACGCGTTTGTGGCGATGGATTCGGAAGGCACGATCGTCAACTGGAACCCGCAGGCGGAAACGACGTTCGGCTGGAAATACGAAGAGGCGATCGGACAGCCAGTCGTTGATCTCCTTGTGCCGGGTCGGTTTCGTGATCAGTTCTCAAAACGGCTCGCCGGTTTCCTGAAGACTGGCGAAGGCGAGTTTCTCGACGCGCACCTTGAGCTGACGGCGCTGAACCGAAACGGCGACGAGTTCCCCGTCGAGGCAACGATTTCACCGATTGAGCAGCAGGGAAACTGGCTGTTCAGCGCGTTCGTTCACGACATCTCGGGACGGAAACAGGCGGAGCGGGAATTACGGACTTCCAAAGAAAATGCCGAGCAGGCGAGCCGCGCGAAGAGCGATTTCCTGGCCAACATGAGTCACGAAATCCGCACGCCGATGAACGCGATTCTTGGGATGACCGAACTGGTTCTCGACACGGAGCTGGCGACGACGCAGCGCGAGTATCTCACGATGGTGCGTGAGTCGAGCGACGTTCTGCTCAACCTGATCAACGACATTCTGGATTTCTCGAAGATTGAAGCCGGCCAGCTGGAGCTCGACCCGCGAGTCTTCAGCCTGCGTGACAGCCTGGGAGACACACTGAAATCGCTCGCCGTGCGGGCCGATCGAGTCGACCTGGAACTGGCCTGCCACATCGACCCGGCCGTTCCGGAATGGGTCGTTGGCGACTCGCCAAGGTTGCGGCAGATTGTGGTCAACCTGGTCGGAAACGCGATCAAATTCACGGAGCACGGGGAAGTCGTGCTGCACGTCGAGTTGGATCAGCAGGACGGCAATTCCGCGCTGCTTCACTTCGCCGTGGCGGATACCGGCATCGGAATCGCGCAGGAAAAACTCAAGACCGTTTTCGAAGCCTTTCAACAGGCCGACACGTCGACCACTCGCCGTTACGGAGGCACGGGGCTTGGACTGACGATCTGTTCGCGGCTGGTCGCCCTGATGGGAGGCAGCGTCTGGGCCGAAAGCCTGCTGGGCCAGGGAAGCACATTCCACTTCACCGGGCGATTTGGCTTGTCGGACGAGGCACCAGGGATTCCGAAGCGACGCATCGTTCAGGGAACCCGCGTGCTGGTCGTCGACGATAACGAGACGAACCGGCTGATCCTGGACGAGATGCTGCGAAACTGGGGGATGACCGTCACCTGTGTTGAGGGTGTCGACGATGCCGCCACTCAGCTTCGATTGGCGAAGGAAAGCGGAACGCCGTTTGTGCTGGTGCTCAGCGATGTCAACATGCCGGACCGGGACGGCTTCGATCTGGCGGCCGAGATTCAGTCGGACGAGTCGCTGGCCGAAGCGGTCATCCTGATGCTCACGTCCGGAGACCGTTCCGACGAAGTGCAGCGGGCCCGTGAGCTCGGAGTTGCCTCGTACCTTCGCAAACCGGTCAAGCAGTCCGAGCTGTTTGACGCGATCGTCGCTTCGCTGGGAGTCGATGCGACCGAGGCCGAAGACGCTTCGCCCTTCGCCGCCGCATTCGATCCGAAAACAATCAATCTGCCGCCCATGCGGGTCCTCCTGGTCGAAGACAGCATCGTGAATCAGAAGCTGGCGCTGGGTCTGCTCAATCGCTGGGGGCATTCGGTCACGGTCGCGTCGAACGGTGTCGAGGCGGTTCTTCAGGTCAGCCAGTCGGAATTCGACTTCATCCTGATGGACGTCCAGATGCCGGAAATGGACGGGCTCGAAGCCACGCGTCGGATTCGAGTTCGCGAAGACCAGCATCGCAGCGAAGGAGTGGCAGACCGCCATGTGCCGATCATTGCGATGACGGCTCACGCGATGAAAGGAGACCGGGAAACCTGCCTGGCAGCCGGCATGGACGCCTACGTTTCAAAGCCGGTCCGGTCCTGGCAGTTGCTCGAAGAAATTGCCGCTTTCTTTCCAGGCTGCGTCAGCGGATCCGCATCCGATGAGGCATCGACCGATCCGACCAGCGACTCGGACTCACAGTCCAGGAAAGATCGGCAATGGAAGATCGACTGGCCCGCGGCGTTGAAAGTCGTCAACGGAGACCGGGAACTCCTTCGTGAAATCGCGCAGGCCTTTATTGAGGAGTCGCGGGAGATCATGCCTCAACTTCGCACGGCACTTGCCGAGGGAGACAAGACGACGGCCGGGCGGCTGGCTCACACGATGAAAGCCAGCTTCCGCACGATCGGCGTCGCCGCAGCTCACGATCTCGCGCTGGCGTGCGAACAGGCCGCGAAGGGCGGTCAAATCGAAGTCATTTCTGACCGGCTCCCGGAACTCGCCGCAGTGACGGAAAAAGTCTGCGAGCAGCTTGCCGGATTCATCGACTCCGGCCGAGTTCCGTCGTGACTACGCTTGTTTGCGGTTCGCCGGTGCCGCAAACTGCCAAACCGAATTGGCCGCTCGCTCGATCGGCTCCTTTCAGATTCGCATCAGAGACTGGCGGCACGGCTCGACGGGCAAACGGACAGTGTCGTTGAGGTAACAGGGTCATCTGGGTAACAGGGCCATCTGGGGGGCGTTTGGGCGTGACGCCCAGCGGGCTGGCATGCAGCGCGGCTCAACCGACGTGTCAGGCA
>JAQBVJ010000067.1 GCA_027623235.1 Planctomycetota bacterium | reverse complement strand
CTCCTCCCACGCTACAACTACACCCTCTCACCACAGATGCCGATTTAATTTCACCGCCGGTCCTTAGTGTGCGCTGGCCCTGGCCGTGAATGTCAGTCCATTCTCCGCAATTCCAGCGGTTCGGGAACCCTTTGGTATCAAACAGCGTTGAAAAGAATGCCAGCATGGCCCACCTGCGGATTCATTGGGGAAGCAGAATCGAGCAGGCTTCGTCGGCGCTTCAAAAAAGCGCAGCAACGATGGCACAATCAGCAGTGAGTACTCTTGTCCTGCCCTGACACAAAAATACTCAGCCAGCATACGACCGTTCTGCGAGCGTGTCTACGAGAACCGGGCAGCAGTCAGACTGAGATGACTGACCAGCCAGACGCCTATTTCATCGGCATCGCCGAGCCGACTCGAACGTTGCGAAACTTCACGATTGTGCTGTGATTCTGCAGGCCAAGAAAGCCGCTCGTCTTGCGGAGGCTGATCAACGGATGCGACTCGGGAGTCACATCAACAATCAAGACACCGTTGTGAGTCGTCGTCACGTGCTGGCCGTTGCAGTTGATCTCGAGTGTGTTCCACTCTCCGGCTGCTCGACCGACTTGACTGCTGGCACCGCAGATGTCGTAGAGCGAACCGCAATACTGATACGGCTTCAGTTTGGCATACTGCTTCGCTTGGTCGTCAAGCACCTGGATTTCGAAACCGGCTTCCGGTTTCGAATCATCCTCGCGGTGGTGATTTCCGTCCTTCGGGACGCGAACGTAGATGCCACTGTTACCCCCCGGAGAGACCTGATAGTCAAACCGCAGATTGAAGTCGCCATACTCCTTCGCAGTTCGTAGCCAGGGACCGCCTTTTTCGCCGGTGCAGACGATGTTGCCGTCTTCGACCTTCCAGCACGTCTCCTTCGGCTTCCCCGCGCCTTCCCATCCAGCGAGCGTCTTGCCGTCGAAAATACTTTCGTGAGTCAGCTCGGCCAGTTCGATGTTTCGGATCAGAAACTGCCCGCCGAGCGGGACTTCGATCTGAAACCCGACATGCCCGGACTCATGCTTGAGGGCATCGTCCAGCGTGTAGGCGTGTTTTCCGTTCATCACGACGGAAAGCATCTTGCCCTTCGCGAGGATCTCGATTGAGTTCCACTCACCTTTCTTGATCAGGCCATCGCTCATCGCATCTTTGTTGGCGACGAGATCCCCTTCGCGATCCTGCAGCAGGTTGATCTGATGTCCCTGTTTCGGAAACGGCTTCCCGCCTGGCCTGGTTCGGATGTAGATGCCTGCGTCGTACTTTTCGGCCTTCAACGCTTTCCATTCGAGCTTCAACAGAAAGTCGGTATAGCTGAAGTCGGATCGCAGCCAGCCATCACCCGCTTTCAGCAGGAGCACGCCGTCTTTGACTTCCGCCTCGCAGTCATTCTCAATCGTCCATCCATTGAGCGTCTTGCCATCGAAGATCGATGATTCAAACGCGACCTCACTATCACCCGTCTGGGCGAATAAGGAATCCGCGGAAGCGATCAGCAGAGCGAGCACGATTAAGCATCGAGTCATTGAAAGTGCCTCAGAGCAAAAACAGATTGACCAGGAGCGACAGGATTCAGGCCCGGTAGGACGGACGCCGACGTCCGTCCACCCTGGCAGGGGTTTGGGACTGACGGACGTGGGCGTCCGTCCTACCTGGCTGATTATTTCTTCACGGTAATCCACAACGGGTCAGCACAGAACGATGTCTTCATGACAAAATTCAGCGACACATTCGCAGTCACCGGGATCAGTTGCCGCTCGACTTCCGCGGCGTCCGCCGCTGCTGTTACAACGACGTGGCCTTTCAGATTCTTTCCGGTGATCAGCTTCGAACTTTTCCCTTCGTCGAACTTCACACCCGGCGGGAAGGTGTTGCAGAACTCACTGAGATGGAAGAAACGCATGTCGAGCGAGACATTGCTGGCAAACCCGGCTGCACGCTCGATGGTCACTTCAATTTTTCGGGACTCACCCGGTTTAAGCACGATGTCCGTCTCGCTGAGTTTCACTGCAAGGACATCGGTCGGCGGGCTGATTGACACCGTGTGAACGTCCGCCGGCCAGTGACCTCGCCCGCCGCCTGGCTGGTACATTTCCTGATAGACCTTCGCGGTCGCGGCCAGTTCAAGCGACTCCGCATCGTCGCTCGGTTTCCAGCTGGAAGTGCCTCGAACAGTGACGTTGGTCACGCTGAGTTTTGCTTGCGGCGAGGCCTTCAGGATGACGCAGCCGTCTCGACCTTTGTCCGGCAGCACGCGTCCGCAGATCGCTTCAACGCCTTCCGGCAGGCCGTCTACGTGGAGCTGCACTTCGCCGGTGAAGCCGTTTTTTCGCTCAACCTGCACATAGAACACACCGTTCTGTCCCGGTGCGAGAAGCGTTTTGTCCGTGTCGACGTAGAGCCGAAAATGCGGTTCGGCACGCGTCGCCTCGATGAAGTAAACGTAGCTGTCTCCGCCGCGGAGATGCATGTCTCGAATTTCGAGCGTGTACTTCCCGTCGGTCGGGGCCGCCCAGTTTTCGATCCGCGAGTCGGCGAAGCCTCGTTTGAAATCCTGCAGGTCGTCGTTCTCGCTGAGTTGTTTCCCATCGGCGCTGAGAATGCGGATGTACGGGTCGAGCGACGATTGATACCGCCGGGCTCGAACCTCGAACGTGAAGTTCTCGCCCTTCTTTGCCTCGAACTGAAAACAGTCGACGTCACTGTCCTGAGAAATTCGCCCGTTTATTCCGGCCGGGATCGAGACCAGCTGACCGTTCTCCGGAACGTCGTTTTCTTCGGCGATCTCCATCGCGATCGGCAGGTCGGTTGCGTAAACAGAAACCGCATTCGACTTTCCGTCGCCGATCGGTGCGCGAGCCAGGTTCGGCCCGACTGTCGTATCCGGCGGCAGCGTGAGCCCAACCGTACGCTGCTCGGGTAACTGGCTGCCGATCAACTCGACCGGCGTCTCCTGACCAATTGCGATGCCAAGTGGGTAGACATTGGAAACGAAAGGCCGATTGGTGACTTCGATCGAGTATTCCCAGTAGACGTTGCCGTGAAATCGGACGTCGCGGATTTCGATGAAATATTCGCCCGCCCGTTCAAAACGGTGAGCGATAAACGGGTCGCCATAAAAATGGTTGTCACTGGCGACGACCGTGCTGCCATTCGCGTTGCGGATCGTCAGCAGCGCGTCGGCGTGTCGCTGTAGATCGTGAATGCGGTCCTGAAGGCGGCTGCAGCGAACATGAAAATTGAGCTCCTGGCCGGCCTCGACCTGGAATTTGAAATAGTCGACGTCTTCGTTGGCCTCAAAGAGGCCGCAGACCGTTGCCGGCAAAGTCACCTCGTTGGCTTTCTCTCGTGTGTTGTTGTCGCCCGACTCGTAAACGACCGGATCACTGACAACGACGAGCTGTCCGACCGTGCTGACTCCCGTCGGCGTCGCCATTTTCACATCGCGGACACCCGGCATCGCGTCGGCATCGGCTGTGAATTTGACTTTCATTTTTGTGAGGGCTGGCTTCTCGCCCTCTTTGACTTCTGGATGAAGAACCTCGCCGGAGACTCCCGTCCCGGAAACGAGGATCTGATACGCACCCAGCATGCTGTACCGGGATTGGAATTCGACCTCCCCCGAAGCACCGGCCTGAACTGCGGTCGGCTTGAGGCTCATGACCATCGGATAGCCGGTCTGGGCAAAGGCCAGTGCCGGTGTGAAAGTGACGGCGATGCAAAAGAGAATGAATGTCCGCATGAGGGCAACCTGTTTTTCGCTGTTTTTGATAACCCGAAGCGTAAGCGAGGGACGATGGCCAGACGGCTTACGGTTCGTCACTCGCTCACGCTTCGGGTTGCTTTCAATTCACAAATAGAAAGTTCTTTGAGCAGATCAGGGCCCAGAGCAAATCCTGATATCCGACCTGAGGGCTCTCGCTCGATTTGACGAACTCCTGCGCGACGGCCACTTCTTCTGGTCGTGGCGACCGGCACAGAGACGCAAGGTAGAGCTCCTCAATAATCTTCTCATCGGGTGTCTTCGCGGCAAGGAGCTTCGCGATTCGGCCGTTCTTATCAGACAGCTTCGTGGTGATGGTGTCGCCGTTGAGGATATGCAGTGTCTGGGCGAGGTTCTGATCCGGGGACCGCTCGCATTCGCACACGCTGGCCCGGCGAGGCTTTGCGAACGTGTTGAGGAAATAGTTCGGGTACTCCGCATCCGGCAGCTCGATCGCTCGCGTGCCGAGCGGCAGGTTCTGGAACTTTGTCTGCGATCCCGTCGCCTGGTCGATGGAGTCCAGCATGACCTCGGCCGGAAGTCGTTTCACGTAGAAGTGGCTGTAGAAACGCGAGTCCTTTGCGTTTTTCTCGGTCAGGTCCGACGACAACTGATACAGACGCGAGACCATGATCGCTCGAATCAGCTGCTTCAGATCAAAGCCGCTGTCCACAAAGTGTTTTGCGAGTGCGTCAAGCAGTTCCGGGTTCGTCGGAGGATTTGTCGATCGCATGTCGTCAACAGGCTCGACCAGACCTTGCCCGAGCAGATACCCGACATAGCGGTTGGCGATGTTCCGAGCGAACAGGCCGTTGTCTTTCGCGGTGAGCCACTCCGCCAGTGCGATTCGCCGGTCGAGCGGGTGGTCTCTCGGTTCGCCCTCCAGCGGAGTCGGCAGCAGTCGTTGTCGCGTTTTCGGATGAGTGGCCTCGCCGGACGATTTTACGATGACAACTGACTCGCCGCCGAACAGGCCAAACTCCTCGCTGCGTTTCGTGCCGACTCGCGAAAAGAACGCGGAGAAAGCGTAGTAGTCACCCTGCGTGTATTTTTCGAATGGATGATGATGGCACTTCGCACACTCAAGCCGTACGCCGAGAAACAGCTGCGCGGTCGCTTCGGTGAGGTCCGTTGAGTTCGCGAAAATGCGGAAGTAGTTCGCCGGGCCGCTCGAATAAACAGATCCCTTGGCCGTCACGAGCTCGGCCACGACTTTGTCGAAGGGTCGGTTCGTACGGAACGCTTCCTTCATCCAGTTGTGCATCGACCACATGGCCAGCTCAACGCCGCCGCCTTTGCTGGTGTTGCGGATCAGGTCTGACCACTTCAGTGTCCAGTACGCCGCGTAGCTGTCGTTGTGGATGTCCCGGTCAGGATCGCCGGTGAGGCCCAGCAGCTCGTCGATGAGCGCCTCGCGTTTTTTCGGCGAGTCCGATTTCAGGAACGCCTGAACCTGCTCGATCGTTGGTTGAGTTCCCGTCGCATCCAGAAACGCCCGCCGCACAAACGTCGCGTCATCGCACAGAGGCGACGGCTGAATGCCCAGCTGCTGAAACTTTGCGGCCGCCAGTTCGTCGACGAAGCTTCCATCCGCGCTCTTCCAGTCGGTGAGCTGAAATTCTTTTTCGTACGGCACAACAAACATGCTGATTGCTGCCTGGCCCTCAAAGCGAATCATCACCGGAGCCTGTCCGGCATCGAGCGTCGAGACGAAACCCGTCGCGGTGACATCGAGGATTGCTTCGTCCATCGAGTCGAACTTTGCCCACGCCGTCACGTCTCTCGTTGAGCCGTCCGAGTAAGTCGCGTCGACCCGCAATTGCTGCTTGAGGCCCGCTTCGCCGACTCGTTGTTTCGGAACGACCTGCAGCCCGACAACTTTCGGCGCATCCTTCACCGGACCCGGGGCTCCGCCTCTGAGCCACGCGACGAGGATCTGATGATCGACCGAACCAGCCTGCATCCGCTTCCCGCCACCGTGCGGAATCTGCATCGTCGGCTTCAGAAGGAACAGGCTCTCTTCGGGCGAGATAAAATTTGTTCGCCGCTGTTGCCGGTCACGAATAATTGCCTCGCGGTCATCCGACTGGTCGGAGCCGAACACCGACACCTTGAATCCTCCTTGTCCGTATTGCTGAGCATGGCAGGCCCCCTGATTGCAGCCAGCCTTGCTGAGCACCGGCGCGATGTCGCGTGCGTAGTCCAGCAGCGGCGACTCGACAATCTCGGTTACGGTCACCGGGACCTCGACCGTTTTCCCGTCGACCGTGACGGTGAGCTTTGCCTGACCATTGGAAACCGCGACGACACGCCCGGCTTCGTCGACCGTCGCGATCTTCGGATCGGAAGACACAAACTTCGAGCTCGGCGTGAGATCGTCGGATCGCTCGCTGACCTGGCCGTCAACGGACTGAGTCACCACCAGTTGAACCTGCGCGAAGTTGCGCTGCAGGGCGACCTGGGCCGGAGCGACCACGAAGTCGGCCACAGCCGCATTCGCAGTTAAAACGGAAACGGTGAAGAGGCAGGCGGCGAGAAACCGGACCGAAGACATGGCCGGACTCCAGAAGGGAAATTGAGGCGGGAAAGCGGGGCAGGGGATGCCAGTCGCATCGGCAACCATTATTGCCACGCAAGCCCGGCAAGGCCAACAGAGTTGCAGTTTTCGGCCGGGCTCTACAGAAGTTTCAGGATGGCTTCGTACTCTTCCTGCGTGTTCGCGTTGCGGAGGGAATCGAGATTCGGGTCTGCCTGGCGCAGGTCGTTGACGGGGATGCGGAGCGAATTCGACGATTCAATCAGCCTTAGCGGGCGACGCTGGCCGGCGGTCAGTAACTCTCTTGCGGTGAGGCCAAGATTTGTTCGATACGCCGCGGCGAGGACGTGGTCGTACTTGCCGTCGCTGGGAACGGCGACGTCGTGGCTGCCGAGTTTCTCGATGATTGCTCGCACGAATTCCGGTTTAAGGAGCGGCACGTCACAGGACGTGACGAAAGCCGAATCGCAGTCCGCCTGCAATGCGGCGAGGCCGGTCGCGATACCGGCCAGGGGGCCGAGCGAGTCGAATTCGTCGCGGACGATGCGGATTGAGTCGGGCAGCGGCGGGAGATCCTGATCGACAGCCGCGACGACGATGATCGGGGAAACGATCTCAGCCAGGATTCGGCAGACACGTTGCAGGAGCAGTTCGTCGCCAATGGGGAGTGAGTGTTTCGGCTGACCCATGCGCGAGCTTTTGCCGCCGCACAGGACGACTCCGCCAGACTGCCGTTTCGGTTCGAACATCACCGGCTCCTCACAACGGATTGAGCAAGTGCAGACGCAGCAGGTTGACGACCGTCTTGACAGCTCGCGGCCGCGCGATGGTCAGGTCGCTGAGAATCGCCTGCTCGCTCACTTCGACACCGTCTTTGTGAGCCAGCGCGACGAACACGAGCGGCGGGTCGTCGCCGTCCGGTCTGGAAAACGGCGAAACGGCGAGCGCGTAGTCCGCCTGGAACTGGTCGCGGCAACTTCGCGCGAGCGCGGCGACTCCGTCAGAACTCGCGAGGTTCAGATCCGGATCCGAAGTGGCATCACGCGGCCAGGCGGTTTCGTCTCCAACGACGATGCTGCCGCGGTAAGTCGAGCCGCTCGATGAGGCCTTCGCGATGCCGTGGCTGAGCAGGCCGTGCGATGCGCACTCGACCGTGGCAAGCGTCGCGCCGCGTTTTCGCAGTTCCGCGATCACGACGGATTCGAGTGTGTCGTCGTCCTCGCCGAAAACGAGATCGCCGAGCGTTTTGCGGATGCGCGACTTCGTCTCGGCGATGGCCGCGTCGCAGTCCTCGATCGTGTCGCCTCGCGATTCGATGCGGAGCGTAATTGTCGCCGACGAGGCGGTGATGCCGACTTCCGGGTTGCGGTCGCGGGCGGTCAGGTCGCCGAGCATTTCCTCAACGTTGGATTCGCCCTGGCCGAAGGTGTGGACCATCGCCCGGCGGATGACCTGCTTTCCGCGCGGCAGTCGAGGTGCGACCTGCTCGCGGTACATCTTCCGCATTTCGCTGGGGACGCCCGGCATCGCGGCGAAGATGCACGGTGAGTTGCCTTTGCGCGGGACCTCGGCCCAGATTCCCGGCGCTGTGCCAATCGGGTTGAGGATCGCCTCGCTGCCGGCGGGGAACATCGCCTGAATCCGGTTTCGATCAGCCATCACTCGCCCGCGTTTGGCGAACATGTCCTCGATGATGTGCAGCGAGGTTTTGTCAAGAACGAGCTCTGTGCCGAGAACTTCCGCGATGAGTTCCCGCGTCAGATCATCGAACGTCGGGCCGAGCCCTCCTGTAATCAGGACCACGTCGGAACGCTTCACCGCCGTTTGAAAGACCTCAAGCATCGCCGCCCGGTCGTCGGCCATCGTCGCGTGGAAGCGGACGGGAATGCCGATCGCAGAGAGTTCGATGCTGAGCCACTGGCTGTTTGTGTCGAGCTTCGCGCCGCTGGTGAGCTCGCTGCCGATCGAGATAATTTCTGCCTGCATGGTTCACCTAGGAAAGCAGCATGTCGAGGTCTTCGACCGTCATCCCTTTGACCATGCTGTTGTTTTCGTGCAGGATCGCGTCGGCCAGGTCCCGCTTCTGTTTCTGCAGGTCGGCGATTTTTTCTTCGACCGTGTCGCGACAGATCAGGCGGTACGCAAAGACGCGGTTCGTCTGGCCGACCCGGTGAGCCCGGTCGATCGCCTGCGCTTCGACGGCAGGGTTCCACCACGGATCGAGCAGAAAGACGTACTCAGCCGCAGTCAGGTTCAGACCGAGCCCGCCCGCTTTAAGACTGATGAGGAAGACCGGGCAGTCCTTGTCATTCTGAAACCGCTCGACGTGATCTTTGCGGTTTCGTGTTTGACCGTCGAGGTACTCGTAGACGACGCCTTTTTCGTCGAGGTGTTCCCGAACGATCGCCAGCAGGCTGGTGAACTGTGAAAAGACAAGCGCCTTGTGGCCTTCCTGAATGATCTCGTCGAGTTGTGCGGACAGCACGTCGAGTTTAACGGACGGGTCCGTCTTCTTGCCGGCAGCGAGCAGACCAGGATGGCACGCCGCCTGACGCAATCGAAGCAGCGCCTCAAGCACGTGCATCTGCGATTTCGCCAGGCCCTGATCGCGAACCATGCCAAGCAGCGAGTTGCGGTAATGGGCCCGCATTTCGTCGTACAAACGTCGCTGCTCTTTGCCCATGTCGCAGTAGACGGTTTGCTCGACCTTCTCCGGCAGATCGTTGGCCACCTGCTGTTTCGTGCGGCGCAGGATGAATGGCCGCAGGCCCTTGCCGAGCATTTCCCGTGACTGCTGATCCTGCGAATCTGTCGCGTACAGTTTAAAGAGAGAACTGCGACCGAGCATGGCCGGGTTGAGGAACTCAAAGATCGACCACAGATCGCCCAGATGATTCTCAATCGGCGTACCGCTCATCGCGATACGATGTTGTGCCTGGAGCAGTCGCGAGGCGCGAGCCACCTGCGAGGCTGCGTTCTTAATCGTCTGCGCCTCATCCAGGACGACGTAGTCGAACTTCGTATCTTTCAGCTGGACAATATCGCGTCGCAGCGTGCCGTAGGTTGTGAGGATGATGTCGTACTTATGAAATTCGTCCCGCAACTGCGCCCGTTCCAGCCCGGCATACTCAAGAACTTTGAGCTCCGGCGTAAACTTGGTCGCTTCCTGCTCCCAGTTAAACATCAGCGACTTGGGAACCACGATGAGCGACGGAAAGTTGCCGCTGTCTTTCTGCTTAACGCGGTCCTGCAGCAGGGCGAGCATCTGAACCGTTTTGCCGAGGCCCATGTCGTCGGCCAGGCAGCCGCCAAAGCCGAACTCCTGAAGGAACTCAAGCCAGCCGAGGCCTTCCCGCTGGTAGCCTCGCAGTTCGCCCTTGAAATCTTTCGGCTGTGCCGCCGCTTTGACTCCGTCAAACGACCGCATGCGGTCGCGCAGGGTGAGGAACTTCTCGTCGTAGTCGACGGAGTCCTGCGAGACGAGCAGCGCGTCGATCAGACCGGCCTGCGTATTCACAAAACGCAAATGATCGCCCTCAGCAGTGCCAAGGCCAGCCAGCAGCCCGTACTTCTCGAGCCACTCTTCCGGAAGAACACCGAGCGACCCGTCGTCCAGGCGAATCGTCGTTTCGCCGCGTGACAGCGCCGCCAGCAGTTCGGGCAGCGCGACATTCTGGCCTCCGAAATCGACGTCCGCATGCAGCTCGAACCAGTCGATTGAGGTGTGAACTCGAAACTGAACCTCGCCCGCCTGACGGACAGATTTTCCGTCAGCCCGCACGACCCAGTTCGCATCCATGAGCTGCCGCACAGCCGGCCCAAGGCCGTGTACAGTGATCTCGACATCGTGTACTCCGCGGCGGCGATCAAGCAGCCGACGGAAGCCGTTGGTCTCCAGCAGCTTCCAGTATTCCTGTTCAGCCTTTCGGTTTCGCACGAGGCAGCGTCCCTGTTCGCGCTGCACGATGACCGACCGACGGCTCGATCCGCGAACCATCGTGCCTTCGTAGTCGAAGTCGAGTTCCGCTCGCAGTTTCTCGTGACGCCACCGTCCGCGCGGCGCGTGGACGGTCAGGATCGGGCTGAGCCCGGGGGTGAATTCTTCAAGACGCAGCTTCTCCGGCAGCTCGAGGTTCGGTGTGGATGGCATGTCGAGCAGCCGGTCGACGAACGCGGTTTCCTCACCGTCCGGAACTTGAACCGGCTCCCGCGCGCGGAGCAGCTTGATCCACTCGTACGCTCCGAAATCTTCGAGTGGTGCGACGGAGTGGCCTCGAATCACGAAGCCTCCGGGCACGATGAGCGTCACGTCGCGGACGTCACTCGTTTTCTCCATCTCTTTGCGAGTCAGACGGCCGACCAGAGTCCACGTCTCCGATTCTTCCTCGAAGACAACCTTCATCGACAGTTCCCAGGGCGGGCCGTCGTCCCACTTGAGCGGTTGCTCGTCGGTCTCACCTTCGGCGTTGAGGATTACCAGCCGGCCGGTTGCGCAGATCGCCGGCAGCACTTCACGGGCGAGGTCCGGCGGAAGCCGATACCGATACATTGCCGATTGAAAATCGTTCGGCTGACCAAGCCAGTTGGTTCGGTCGACAACGCCGCCGCCCATCAGCGCGAGAACGCGGCTGTCGTCCTCGTGTTCAATTTCCTCCAGCTTGCCGGGTTTCAGCTTGAGTGGTTTGACTTTGCCCCACGCGCCGTTGGCTCGGCGCTGTCGCTGGACGACGTCGATGACAATCTGCCCGTGCTCGCGACTGGCGGCCAAATCGAGATGATAGACAATCTCACGATCGCGGGTGGTCGCCGAAGACAGCTCGCCTTCGTCAAGTTCATCGCTGATCACTTTGAGCTTGCGTTCCCACTCGGTGAGCGGTTTTTCAACCTGAGGTGCCTGCGGGCGTTCCCGCTGTGCCGTCGGAGGCGGGATGAAAACGTCGCCGGGCGTGAGGTCGCCCAGGAGGTCATCGTCAAAGTCGAGCGTGGTCGGATCCTCAATCGCCAGGAACGGCGGGAAGTAGCCGGACCTGGGCGGGCTGCTGACGTAACCCTCGTCGTCTGTGGCCAGAATCGTCGCCCAGACGTGCTTGCACAGCACTTCCTGTTCGCCGGGCTGCGCGCACGTGCAGAACGTGGCAAGGCGGCTTTCTTCGCGCGACAGTTGCGTCTGAAATTCCTGGCCGTCATGCACGACGCCGTAGACCCGCTCGTCCGTGACGTGCGTAATCTCAACGCGTTCGCTGGCGACGTACGCCTGGCCTCGAAAGCGGATGTCTCCGCGAAAACGCGACTCCAGAACCTTTGCAAGCGACACTGACGGCTCCCTGCCATTCCTGAAAAACCAGCGCTGACTTTTCGCGACTCGGAAAAACGAGCTCGATGAAATCGGCGTGGCGATAAAACCCGCATCGCGTGCTGAGAGAAACCTGCTGCAACCGTGAACTTCCCGGAGCTTTGTCGGAGAATTCAAATCGACGTCGCTGCGTTCGCCAGAACGCGGAAGAACCGCACTCTTGTAAAGTGCAGCTTCGAGTTCTCCGACAAACCGTTCCACTTTGGATTTGACGGATTGCCGAGAACTGATTCAGTTGACGATGACTCAGCCGCGGTGCCGGACGGCAACCGATTCGGAGAATTCCGGCGGCTGTTTCCGCAAGTGTCTGCCAGCTCGGACGCTGGAAATAATCTGTACTCCGCGGATGGATCCGCGTTCCGAATCTGCGACCACTTCCCGGTTTGTTGCCAGGTTCGATTCCCGATGAGAATTAGAAAAGTGGAGCGCAGGCTGCGAAGTTATCGGAAACCGGTCCAGTTTGACCAGACCGTCAGAGCGGTTTATTCCGGCCGTTTTCTTATTCTCAAAGCGAGCTGCCTTGGCGCCGGTTTTGTGTTACTCTCCTTGGCTTTTTCCGCAGGCTGGCCGCGAGCGCACGCGAGGCTTGTTTGTTCTGAACGCTGGTTCGGACTTTCGGTGCCGATCAGCGCCGAAAGCGTTCCGGAAAAAACAACCATTGGTTGCGCTGCGAAATGGCCAAGGTCGCCGGCGGCTCCGCAACAGCCTCAATCCCGCACGTTTCGAATGATCAATGTGGGTGTTATCGGTGTCGGAACTGAGTGGGAGGAGTACCTCCCCGTTTTGAAGATGCTGCGCCGGTCGGTCGGAGTTCGAGCGGTTTACGACTCGGTCCGAGCTCGTGCCGAGCAGGCGGCCGTTTCCCTTTCGGCCGCAAACGCCACGGGGCTGAGCCAGCTCGCCCACCGGCACGACATTCAGGCGATCTTTTTGATGGACGCCGGCTGGGCTGGCCCGTCGAGCGTCGATGTTCTTTCGCGTTGCGGGAAACCGGTTTTCATTCGCCCCTGGCTGACCACTTCCGCGTCGTTTTACGAACGCATCTTTGACCGTGCCTCTCACGCGGGTTTAATGCTGATGCCAGCGATGTGGCGACGGTTCATGCCGTCCACAATGAGGCTGCAGGAACTCTTCGCCACAAACCTCGGCCAGCCCGTGCGACTGGAACTGCACCTCGATCTGCCGGCTTGTCCTATGCAAATGGCCGAGCAGCTGGTTGGGTGGCTCGACTTTTCACGCAACCTGTTTCGAACCTACCCGGTCGGTGCCCGGCTTGAGTCCACCGGCGAGCGGTCGCTGCAGCTTTTCGTCGAGTACTCGTCGAGAGAAACATCCTCGCCGTGCCTCCAGGCGTGCGTGACGATTTCCGCTCAGGACTGCGACGCCGAGCAGGTTCGGGGTCGACTGCGCGAAGCGGTTTCGGATTGTCGAGCACCACGCGACGTCAGCTCGAACGGTCAGCTGCCGCCGCGCGAAATGCGGTTTCCGGAAATCAACTGCGAGTGCGAATCGGGATGGGCAACATTGCTGGACCGAACCAGTCTCACCTGGTGCTGTCACGACGACGAAGGTGTCGGCACGAGAGTCCGCACGAAAGAAGAACTCAGCTCCGAGCGGACCGAATCGCAGGTCATGCTCGATCTGTTCTGCCGCCGCCTGGTCGGAGGTCTGGTCCCGGTTGCCGACTTCAGCGACATCAGCCGCGCATTGCGGCTCGTCGAATCGGCGTTGTGAATTTGAAAAGCTCTTCGTCCTGAGGAGCCCCAACGAGGCAGCACCGAATGAGAGATCGATTCGGCATCGTTTCCAACTGCTGGCGAGTGCAGCTCGATGAAGGGGCTTCGATCGAGTCGCTCATTGAGCGCGGTCTGCAGCTCGGAATGCGGCACTTCGAACTTCGCCAGGGAGCACTCGGCGATTGCGAGACCGAAGACCGATTTCCGATTTCAGATCGGCTTGGCCGGCTCGCGAGTCGGTTTCCAGAAGCGACCTTCGACCTCGCCGTCGAGATGCCCGTCGTCACGGGAGCCGCGCCGATCGACGTGAACTTCGAAGCGCGCTGCCTGGCCGCGGCCGTCGCTCTTGCGTCACCGGCTTACGAGCCCCGGCCGCATTTGCGAATCGTCGACCTGGCGGGCTCCGCCGTAGCGACCGGTGCGGATCGGGCAAGGTCACTCGATGCGCTGTCGCTGCTCGATGAGAAACTGAGGGGTGCGTCCGAGTTGTCAATCCTCTCGCTCGAGCACTCGATCCAGCCGTGGCCGCAGTTTCGGGAACTGTTCGACGAAGCTCGATCGGCCATCGACCTCAAACTTTGTTTCGATCCGTGCAATTTGTGGCTCTTCGACGGCGGGCCGCCTGTTTCGGAAATCGTCGCATCGATCGAGCCGGAACAGATTTCAATGCTCCACGTGAAGCAGCGGGGCGAGGACTCGCCAGGCGTTTGGCCCGGGCTCGAACCGGGAGCGTTGCCGTGGCCTGAGCCGATCCACCAGCTCGAAACGGCCGGCTATGTCGGACCGATTCTCTTTGAAACGGCTCCGTGTGCGGACGTTTTTAAGCAGACAGACGCGAACTGCCGCCAGCTCGAAGAATGGCTGAGGCAAATCTGACCCCGCGGATGCGTTTGCGGTGATCTCTTGCGAATCGCTGGGAATCGGGCACCGACCGTTTTAAGATGGCGACCCGCGTCCCGCCTCAAACGAGCACTCGCCGCCGACCGTAATACAGTCGCGGCTTGAACCTGCCTTCCTCAGCCGCGAGTTCGGTCGCCCGAACGCCCCGGTTTTCCGGTTGCCCGGAATCGACATCGAAACTCACCCTGAATTCTGGTCTGATCAACTTGCTTTGATTGGCCGTCTGGAGAAAACCATGACGCTTCGCCGTTTTGTCTCATGCCGCTTTGTTTCACGCAGCCTGGTCGCTGCCTCAATGGTCCTCGCCGTTTCGTTTGTCCGGGCCGACGATCACAAACTGTCTGCCGTCAAGAAAGGTCCCGAGGGGCTGTCGCCGGCGATCGAAAAACTGCTCGACACAAACGGCCACCAGATCAGCGGTCCGGACGGACCTGTTGTTGAGGTGTGGCTGCTGAAGGGGATTGAGGTTAAGGAGAAGTTCAAGCCGAGCGCGCTGCAGCAGTATCCACTCATCCCGGGGCAACTACTCGGAGCGATGCGAATTTCCAAAGCTGCCGACGACTACACCGACTTCCGTGGCCAGCAGATGAGCGCCGGGACCTACACGCTGAGATACGGTCTGCAGCCGCAGGACGGAAACCACGTCGGCACCAGCGATACCTACGATTTCATACTGGCTCTGCCAGCGAAGACGGACGTGAAGACCACTCCGATCAAGGACTTCCGGGAACTCGCCGAGATCAGTGCGAAGGCTGCAGGGTCGACTCACCCGGCGATTTTCTCTTTGCTTGATCCGAAAACCGCCAGCAAGGAAGCGAAACTGACTCAGGACGATTTTACCGAGCACTGGATCCTGAGCCTGCAGAGCCAGGCAAAGGCCAAAGACAAAGCCGTCGATCTGAAAATTCGCCTGGTTGTCGTTGGCAAGTCGGAAGGCTGACAGCCCGTTGAAAACGTCGCGGAACGGCGCAAGTCGTCCGGTTGATCGGCGATTCGACCCGCATTTCACCAGGCGGGTTGCGTCGCACCGCGACATTTTCGTCACCCTATTGTGAGGCTCTTGTGGCAAAACAATCGCAACACGCTGCGAATCTGGTTGTCGTCATCGCGATGGCAACGGTCATCACGGTGTCTGCCTGTGTGGTCACCGGAGTCACACGCGTGTCGGCCGAGTCACCCGCCGCCGAAGAGGGGTCTGCGTCCCCCGAAGTGTTGGGCGACTCGGCAAAGTCGGATGCGAAGCCGGCTGACTCAAAGAAGGACGACACGGATCCAGCCAGTGCGAGCGACTTCAAAAAAGAACTCTTCGCCGGCAAGGTCGTGTTTGCTCAGGAAGCACTCGCAAAGCGAGGTATCAAAGTCGCCGCCGAAATGAAATCGCAGGCCGTCCTGGAAACGGAATCGGGAGAGCTCCTGCCAATCGCCGCCGACTGGCGAGGCCGTGCGTTTTATCAGGACAAGCGGCTGCGGAATCGGAAAGTCGAGCTCGTCGGGTATCGCCGTCCGGGCCTGCCGTATCTCCAGGTCCTCGTCATTTTTGTAATCGACGAAGAAGGCCGTCGCCAGGAAATGGATTACTGGTGCGAGATCTGTTCGATCCCGATGTACGAAATTAAAGCCTGCGAGTGCTGTCAGGCTGAGATCGACTTCCGGCTTCGTCCGGGAAAACTGCCGGCGTATCTGACACCGCCGCAAAAGACGGACGAGCCCTCGCAGAAGCCCGCACTGCCCGGCGGGAAGCCTGCCGAATGACGTCGCCCCGCGCTCCGTACCTGCTTCGCCTGGCCGAGCGTCTGTCTGGCGGGCTGGGCTCGATGGACGCCGAACGGAAAGCGCGGCACCGCAACTGGATTCTTTCTCAGCAGAAAAAGGACGGCGGCTGGGGCGGCCGGCTGGGCGATTCGGATCTCTACTACACCAGCTTCGCCGTCCGCGGTCTCGGCATGCTCGACGGGATGAGCGAAGACGAATGCTCGCGCGTGGCCGGTTACCTGCGCAAATTCGACTGGCGATCGCTCGGGGTCATCGACCTGATGAACTGGCTTTACACGGTCCTCGCCGTGCAGGCCTTTGGTGGTGAGGATCTGCTCGCCGGAACCGATCCCGACTGGCCGCAGCAGATCGCCAGGAAACTGGAAGCACTTCGGCGCGAGGACGGTGGCTACGCGAAGTCCGAACTGGGAGCTCGCGGCAGCACCTATCACTCCTTCCTCGTCACGTTGACCTACGAGCTGCTCGGGATGCAGCCGCCGAATCCGAAAGGGCTCATCCAGTTCGTCTATGATCATCAGCGCGACGACGGCGGTTTTGTGGAAATCGCCCTCGCGAAACACAGCGGCACGAATCCCACTGCGGCTGCAGTTGGCACACTATTGATCGTCGGCGGCTTCGACGGTGAACTGCGAAGCGACGTGCGCGAGTATCTTCAGTCCACGTGGAGTGCTGAGGGCGGATTCCAGGCCAACCTGCGGATCGCCATGCCGGACGTCCTCTCGACATTTACCGGACTGCTGACGTTGCAGGATCTTGAAATCGATGATCTGGTCAGCGAGCGTTCGATCGAACGGTTTCTGGTCGAATGGCTGGAGTTCCCTCCCGGTGGATTCCGCGCCGCCTCGTGGGATCAGGAAGCCGATGTCGAGTACACGTTCTACGGACTCGGCTGCCTGGCGCTGCTCTGGTCACGCTGACGATCGAGGCACAAGTGCGAAAGCTCCCGCCGATCGGCTTTCGCCCTGCTTCGGCTCCACTCGAAACCGGCACAGACGCACGGGCTCATGTGTGTATAATCCGCGCCGGACGGCTGTTCTTACTGCGACTCATCTCAACGGACATCGCCATGTCGAAATCAGACGAGCACGAAAAACCAGAATCCGACACCGACGAAGACACGGTTGCTCCGGACGCAGCGAACTCCGACGACGGGGCCACAATGTCGGGCCCGGACGAGACGGCCTCCGTTGCGGCTCCGGACGACGGTGCGACGTTTGTCGAAAACACGATCGCGCCCGAGGCAGATTCGTTCAGCCCGCCGACGGCCGAAACTTCGCCCGACGACGGGGCGACGATCGGTGCCCATGACGAGGCTGTCGCTGATCGCTCGCCGGCTGACCCCGACGCGACGATCGGCGACGCGCAGCTGATGCGCGAGCCCTCCGGCTCGGATGCCGAGCCTGACGCGACGGTGTTCGAACCGGACCAAGTGGAAGCCAGCGCTGATCACACACTCGCCGACCCGAGCCTCAGTGGCGGACGCGAACCGTCGGCGGAAAACGACGGCGCAACGATGGAGTTGCCTGACGAGCCGAGTGCCGCCGAAGTTCAGCAGACCATGTTCGATGATTCGCTGGGCAAGTCCGGAGCGCCGGACGGAGCCACCTCCGACGCCACGATGATGGAGAGTGTCGACAACCCCGACGCAACACGGATCGAGGACTCGTCGGGCGAATCGACCGACGACCGAACCGTCATGGAGAGTGAGTATCAGTCCGCCTCGGGTGCCGGCGAAGACGAGGGAACGCAGATCCTCGACCAAAGCGCCGGACCAGGTGGCGCATCACAGCCTCCCCGTCGACCGAAGAAAAAGGGAGCTCACGAAACTGCCGACCGCTGGGAATACGAGCAGCGTTATCAGCTGGTCAGCAATTTCGCCCGCGGCGGACTCGGCCAGATCTGGATGGCCAACGATTCGCGGCTGCGTCGGGAAGTCGCGTTCAAGGAACTGCTTCCGTCGGCGCTGAAAAACCGAAACGCCGTCGAGCGGTTTCTTGAGGAAGCTCAAATCACCGGGCAGCTCGAGCACCCCGGCATCGTGCCGATTTACGACATCGGCTATCAGCAGAACGGAACGCCGTTTTACGCGATGAAGCTGGTCCGCGGCGACACGATGGAAAAGGCGTTTGAGAGGTTCCACGAGCTGCCGAAAGACAGCAGTGAGTGGCTGCTGACCCGCCGAAAGCTGCTTGGCAATTTCATCGACGTCTGTAACGCGATCGCCTTTGCTCACGATCGAGGCGTGCTGCATCGCGACCTCAAGCCGCTCAACGTGATGCTCGGCGCGTTTGGCGAAACGCTGGTGCTGGACTGGGGCCTCGCGAAAATTCTCGATGAGCTCGCTGCGTCGACGGATCCTGACGCGTCGCCGATCACGGCCAACCCTGGCGGCTTCAGTGTCGACGGCCCAACGATGAATGAAACGGCGGGAGCGACCGGGGCCAGCGGCGCGACCGGTTCGGCGGCGACCGACGACCAGACGCAGGTTCTCAATTCAACAGACGGAGCCAGCGGAAAAACCATGGCCGGCGCGACGGCGAGTGGGACCACTGGCGGCGCAACTTCAGGAGCAACAGCCGATGGAGGAGCAACGTTCGGACGGTCGCGACACGTTTACACCGACGTCCGCACATCCGGCAGCCAGACGATGCAGGGGTCGATCATGGGAACGCCGGCGTACATGCCGCCCGAACAGGCCAAAGGCAAACTCGACGAAGTCGACGCCCGCACGGACATCTACTCGCTGGGCGGCATCCTCTACAAACTTCTAACGAATCATCAGCCGATTCAGAAAAGCAAAAACATCAAGGAATTGCTGAAGCGAGTCATCAATGGAGAAATCATCCCGCCGCGCGAGCACGAACCAGGCATCGAAAAACAGCTCGAAGCCATTTGCCTGAAAGCGCTCGCGAAGAAACGTGAGGATCGCTACCAGTCGGCGCTGGACCTTGCGATTGACGTCGAGGCGTTTCTGGCTGGCGAGCCGGTTTCGTGCTTCGAGGACCCGCCGATCGTCAAAGCCAGGCGGTGGGCGAGGAAGAATCCCAAAACGGTGACGGGCTCGCTCGCGACAGTCGCCGCCGTCGTCGCGATTGCCGTCGGATCTTCCGTGGTCCACGCCAGTACGCTCGCCGGAATTCGCTCGTTCGCGGCCGAGCGAGTTGCCGCCGCTCAGACAGCCGCGGCGGACAGTCGATTCGACGAAGCCAAAGCCGCTCTCACCGAGGCGATCGGTCGAGCGGGCAGCGAAGCGGATCTGGTCGAGCTCAGACAGTCGCTCGAAAACCGGCAGGCGATGATTGAGCAGACTCGAATTCAGCAACTGGAATCGGATTCGAAACGCCGGCTTCAGGTGGCGCTCGACGATTTCCGGACCGGCCGACTTGGCAACGCGCGGACGTCGCTCGCCGAAGTGCTCACTCGAATTGGAGACGAGGAAACGCTTGCGGTACTCCGGTCCGAGGCCGACAAACTGTTGACGCGAATCGAAACAGCGATCGCGCAGCAGGATGAAATCCTGGCAACTCAGAAACGCTTCGAGGAATTTCGAACGCTGGCCGACGAGACGCGAGCTCGCGGTTCGATGCCCGGCAGCGCGAACCAGCGTGAGGATGCGCAGCTCGCACTCGGCACCGGTCAAAAGGCTCTCAAGCTGTTCGACCTGATCAAAGACAAGCCACTGGCCGAGGAACCCGAGTGGTTCGGCCAGGACCTGCCCTGGGTCATCGCTTTCGAAAAAGAAAACGGCAAATGGCCACTCGACGCGCTTCGTGACAGCACCTTCGAGCTGATGATTCTGCACGCCGATCTGGAGGTCTCGTTGTCGGACGGTGGCACCACTGAGGACGTTGCTCAGGCGGCCGGTCGAGCTCTTGAGTGGGTGACGCGTGCCCGAGCGCTTGGTGTGACTTCGCAGATCGCATTTGTCTGGGAGGCGACCTGCCTGAGGTTGCTTGGTCGCGAAGAGGAAGCGGACAAAGCCCTCGCCGCAGCGAAACAAACGGAACCGAACACCGTGATTGATTTCTTTCTGCTCGGCGAAGAGGCCCGCAAGGGTCGGCGTTTTGAGGAAGCCCTCGACCGCTACCTCAGTGTGATCCGACGGGAACCCGGCCACTTCTGGACGCGACACTTCATGGGGCTCTGCTATGTGGAGCTCGGCCATCCGCGTGCCGCCGTCGCCGCCTTTTCGAACGCGGCGACACTGCAGCCCGGCAGCCCGTGGCCCGTGATGCTTCGCGGCGTCGCGTTTTCTCAACTGAAACTGTACGAGGAGTCTCTCGCAGATTTTGAAGCGGCGATCGTGCTGGATCCCAGGCTTTTCAACATCTACATCAACCGCGGATTCGTGTGCCTCACCACGAATCGTCATGACGAGGCGATGGCCGATTTCCAGAAGGCCGCACAGCTTGCTCCGGACTCGCCCCTGCCGCTCATCAATATTGCGGTTGTGCATAACGAGCGGGCCCGCCTGATTCGTGAAGGTGCCGGGCCTTTCGCGGAGATCTCGGACCTCGAGCGAATTCAGCAGGAAGCGGATCAGCTCGAAGCCGCATTGGATGCGCTCGACCTGGCGGAGAAGGTCAAGAACGCGGCCCGCAATCCCGGCATCGTCAAATTGCGGGCGAAAATCCAGTCACAACAGGGCAACGATGCGGTCGCGGTGAATCTGTTTGAGGCACACACAAGACTGGCGAAAACTGCGTCCGATCGCGCCGACAGTTTCAAGCGGCTTGGGTTCATTCATTTTCGAAACCGACGATTCGCCGAAGCACTGTCGGCGTTCGAGCAGGCAGACCGCTCGCTTCCGAACGATCCGGAAACGATCTTCCTGCTTGGCGAGTCGCATCTTCAGTTGCGTGAGATCCCGGAGGCACTTCGCTATTACGAAGCCTTCGACAAGATGGCTCGGGCCGAACTTCGGTCGGAGATCAATCGGCCGGAGGCACTCTACACGGGTATCGCCACCGCGCTGAGCGCTCTTCAGAAAAAGGACGAGGCGATCGAGTATTACACGCTCGCCATCAAACATAACCCGAACCTGGCCGCCGCGATCACCCGCCGTGGCTGGGCCTACGCGTCCAGTGGGCTTGAACTGGCGAAAGCGGATTTTGAGAACGCGAAGAAGCAGAACCCGGAGAATGCCGACACTTTGATTGGTCTTGGTTTTACCCTCGCCAAACTTGGAGACTGGAAGGCCGCCGAGGCCGAACTGACGGCCGGAATCCAGCAGGCGGAAAAGCAGCTTGGAGATCCGAAGGTCAAACCGGAAGAGCTGCAGCTTGGCTGGACACTGTTCTTCAATGCGGCCACCGGATTTGCTCAGGCTTACGAATCGGTGAGGGCTGACAGTTCGGTTCCCGTGGAAGAACGGCAGGTGGTGGCCTCCAGACTTTATGTGGCGACGCTCACTCAGCTCGGCCAGGCGTTGAACCGGGCCGCAAAGTCGGGTCAGCTTGCGAGGGTTGTGGTGTCGATTGAGTCTGACCGAGAGCTCAAACCGGTCCGCAATCTCAAGGGATTTGTCGACCTGCTGCAGAAAGCAAAAGATGCCCTCAACCCTCCGGCGGCCGAAGAAAAACCAGCGACAGAGTCCAACTGAAATCGTTGCAGAACACCCTGAAAAGCTCGTGAGCCAGCGGATCTCGCCGCATCGTTGCTCTGGCCTGGCGGGATGGATATCCTCTTCGTTCCTCAGATTTTTCGCGTGAAAGATTTGCGCATACAATAACAGACTTGGACTGATCCAAGGCGAGATACGACGTAGGAGTTTTGGAAGATGTACATCAAACGTGGCGACGTGGTCGTAGTTCTTGTCGGCGAAGACAAAGGCAAACGCGGCCAGGTGACGGCTGTGGACCGTAAAAAGTCGATGGTGACGGTGCAGGGTGTCAACGTCGCCCAGAAGCACATAAAGCGAGGCCATCCGAAGAGCCCGCAGGGCGGTCGGCTGGAAATCGAAGTTCCACTGCACTCCTGCAAAGTGGCTCTGATCGATCCGGAATCAAACAAACCGACACGAGTTGGCTATCGCTACCTCGACGACGGCAGCAAAGAGCGATATGCGAAGCGAAGCGGAGCGTCACTCGGCGTCGTATCCCCGGCGAAAGCGTCGCGGGCGAAGAAGTAGGCTCACCGCTGATCGACTGAGAACAGGCCGACTGAATTTCAGTCGGCTTTTTTATGCGCGGCCGACGTCCGTGTGAGGTGACGTCCGTGTGAGGTGACTCAGTCTGCTGCCTCAGCACTGATCGCAGTTGGCCTGGATTCCGAAATGGCCAGAGAATTGACCGGGTCCCAATCAGCTTGCGTGGTTGCGATCGTCGAGCCGTCTTGAACGAGACGGCTTCCCAGGGTGATGACCATCGCGTCGGATTCGATGCCGGAAAGGACTTCGACAAGCTCACCGTCGCGGATGCCGGTTGTCACGTAACGCCGTCGGGCAACCTTGTCCGCTTCCGATACGAAAATGAACTGCCGGCCGTTGCGTTCCTGAAGAGCGGAAATTGGAATCACCTGAGCGTCGTCTCGATGTGAAGCGACAATCGCGACGCGAGCGTGCATACCCGGTTTCAGAACTTCCTCTTCATTTTCGATATCGATGATGACGCGAGCGGTTCGCGTTTCCGGATCGACAACAGGAGCTCGCGCCACAACATTGCCCGTGAAGGTCCTTCCTGGTACGGAGTCGACTTCGATTGTTGCTTCCTGCCCTTTGCGGACTTTCTCGTAGTCCCGCTCGACGACGTGCACGACCGTGCGGATTCGCTTGAGATTCACGATTCGCATCAGGACTTCTTCGGTCTTTGCCAGGTCGCCGACTTCGACGGTTCGTTCCGCGACGACTCCGGAAATCGGCGATCTGATTTTCAGCTCGTCGAGTGCTTTCCTGGCGTCGTCGAATTCCGCAGACGCCTCGCTGACGCGCGCCTCTTCCAGTCCGATTTCCGCCTGCGCCACCGCGAGTCGTGACAGTGCGTCTTCCTGTTGTTGTGCCGTGCCGACTCCGTCTGCAGCGAGTTCTTTCAGCCGTGCGACTTCCAGCTGAATCTGGTCGCGGCGAGCCGTCGCGGCTCCCTGTTGAGCCAGCGCCACTTTGTGAGCCTGGTTCGCCTTGCTGACTCGTTCCAGATACGTCAGTTCGTTGAGCTCAACGACGATGTCCTCGGCCTCGACCGAATCGCCGATTTCGAACGGAATCCTGTCCAGGTAGCCGATGATGCGCGATCGAATCTGAACCTGGTTGACAGCTTCCAGACTTCCGACCAGCTCAACCCGCTCGTCCAGATCGCAGCGCTGCGACGCGACGGTCTCAACCGAAACGGCTTCGTCCTTCTTCTGTTTTGGCTCCGAGTCGACCGACGCAAGTGACTCGTCGTAGACGTAGTAACCCGCGCCGAGGCAGAGGATCGACGAGATGAAAAAGGCGGCGATTCGCATGAACGCTGGCTCCGTTCCCCGCAGGTGGGATCCGTCAGGACGGCGGGGAAGCTACCAGTAAGTGGAGTGTGGTTCGAAGCCGGGCCGAATCGAAATCAGCCGGGCTTCAGGCAAGGGCTCCATTAGAAACCACCGAGGGAAGTTGAGCAATCTCGGTTCCGCGCCGGATCACAGATCCGCGCGTGAGGATGCCGGACGAACCAGCCCGAAACGGCGTGCACTCCGACTGTCCGCACGACGTGACTCACCAGCCAGATCATTGCAGTCGCGATGGGCATCGGTCACGATGTTGCGTTCGCCCTGAACAGCTTTTCCGCGACTGCGAAGAGGTCTGCATCTCCAGCGAAGCGACCGCAACACCTCTTCAAGAAGCTGTTCATTTCGGTTTTTCCGTCGACCTGTTCTTCAACTGACCTTTCTTAAAACTGAAATGGGGCTCGCGGCACGAAGTCACCTCCTGATGATCGACTCAGAAAGGACGCAACGTGGCAAACTACAAAACTGCAGACATCCGAAACGTCGCCCTGGTTGGACACGGAGGGACAGGCAAGACAACGCTCGCCGACCTGTTCCTCTTTAAAACGGGAGTGAAGACCCGGGCGGGCTCTGTGGACGACGGATCGAGCATCTTTGACATCGACGATGAGGAGAAGGAACGAAAGTCGTCGATCACTTCCTCGCTGGGACATTTCACTCACAACGGAAAACGCATCAACCTGATTGACACGCCTGGCTATCCCGATTTCATCGGACAGGCGACCGGAGCGATCGCCGCGGTCGAAACCGCATTGTGTCTGATCAGTGCCACGTCCGGCATTGAGGTCAACACGCGACGAACTTTCCAGCTTGCTGGTGACGCCGGCATCGGCCGAGCGATCGCGCTGAACCGCTGCGGTCTGGAGAACATCGACTTTGCTCAGGTCATCGCCGATATCCAGGACACATTCGGCCAGCAGTGCATTCCGATCAACGTCCCGAACGCTGTCGGCCCCGCGTTCACCTCGGTGCAAAGCACTCTGGGTGGAGACAGCGAGTACTCCCAGGCCCTCACGGACTGCATCGTCGAAGCCGACGAAGCGCTGATGGAGAAGTTTCTTGAGACCGAGGAACTTTCTCCTGCGGACGCAGTCGCGGGAATCACAAAGGCGATTGCGTCCGGAACGCTCGTCCCGATCTTCTGTGTGAGTGGCCGCCAGGACATCGGCGTCAGCGAGCTGCTTGACGGAATTGCATCGATGTTTCCGTCGCCGGCGGATATCGATCGCGCGGCTGAAGATGGCTCTAAGATCAAGGCTGACCCGAATGGACCGCTTGCCGCCCGAATCTTCAAGACGCGCATCGACCCGTTTGTGGCCAGAATGAACTTCGTGCGGGTCTATTCCGGAACACTGAAAAAGGATACCACCGTCAAGAATCAGTCGACGGACAAGACGGCCAGAATCAGCACGCTGAATGCGGTTCAGGGCGGCGAGCTCAACGCGATGCCCGAAGTCATCGCCGGAGACCTGGCAGCGATCGTCAAAGTCGACGGCCTCCACGTCGGCGATTCTCTCGGCGACGTTAAGCTTCCCGCGATGCCGTTTCCACGGCCGATGGTTGGCTGGGCAATCGAGCCAAAAACGTCTGCGGACCAGCAGAAAATCTCCGGTGCGATTCAGAAACTTCAGGACGAAGATCCGACCTTCATCGTCGTCCGTGATCAGCAGACCAAAGAACTGGTCATTTACGGAATGAGCGAACTGCATCTGCAGATCGTCATCGAGCGGATGCTGAATCGCGACAAGGTTGGCGTGAACACGAGGTCTCCGAAGATTCCTTATCGTGAGACATGCACAGGCTCTGCCGAGGGTCATTACCGTCACAAGAAACAGTCCGGTGGCTCGGGACAGTTCGCCGAAGTGCACTTGAAAATTGATGCCGTGCCGAAGGACATCGATCCCGACGAGCACTTCACCAAAGCTCGTTTCGACAGCATGCGATCCTTCCACTACGACCCGGTGCTCAACTACGCCTTCGTCGATCGCGTGACAGGCGGGACAGTCCCGAACAACTTCATTCCCGCCGTCGAAAAGGGCATCAAAGAACGAATGGAACGAGGTGTCCTCGCCGGATACCAGGTTCAGGATGTCGCGTGTGCCTTGTTCTTCGGCAAGGATCACCCGGTCGACAGCAACGAGACGGCTTTCAAGATGGCGGCGAGCATGTGCTTCCGCGATGTCTTCAAGCAGGCCAAACCGGTGCTGCTCGAACCGATCGTCGCGATTGAAATCACAATCCCCGCCGACAAGCTGGGCGACATCACGAGCGACCTCACCACACGTCGAGGTCGGATGGAGGGCATGGATGCGGCACCTGGCGGACTTCAGGTCGTCAAGGGAATGGTGCCGCTGGCTGAGGTTCAGGATTACGCCCGCGGCCTGTCCAGCATCACGGGTGGCCAGGGCTCCTACACCTACGAACCCAGCCACTACGAAGTTGTGCCGGCGAATGAGCAGCAGAAAATCATCGCCGCGGCCGAGAAGGAAAAAGAAGAAGAGTCCTGATTGGCAGCGAGCTGCAGGTCGAGGGACAGAGGCCTCGATCGAATAGGCGTTCAAGAAGTGACTCAACGCAGAGGCACAGAGAATCACAGAGACCTCACTCTGTGACCCCTGTGCCTTTGTTTTTTTAAAGACACAAAAAACAACCGCATCAACTGACCACGCCCGGAGTTACTTATGACCGCTTCCCTGTCCCGCCGCGGATTCCTCGCCACAGGCCTTGCCGCCGGAGCACTCGCCGCAACGACGAGCGAAGCCCGAGCGGCTTCGAAAGGCGATCCGTCGAAGTTCCGCTACTGCCTCAACACGAGCACGATTCGCGGGCAGAAGATTCCGCTCGATCAGGAAATTGATCTCGCCGCGAAGGCCGGATACGACGGCATCGAACCGTGGATTCGAGAAATCGAGGCCTACGTCAAGAACGGCGGCAAGGTCAGCGAACTGCGGAAGCGGATCGACGGTCACGGGTTGAAAGTCGAAAGTGCCATCGGCTTTGCCAACTGGATCGTCAATGACGAGGAGACTCGGAAGAAAGCTCTTGAACAGGCAAAAGTGGAGATGTCACTTGTTCGAGAGCTCGGCGGAACACATATCGCCGCGCCACCCGCCGGAGCCACCCGCGACGTCAAGCTCGACCTGTTCGAGGCAGCCAGGCATTATCACGCGCTGCTTGAAGTCGGTCGCAGTGTCGGCGTGATCCCACAAGTCGAAGTGTGGGGCTTCTCCGAAAACCTCGCGCGACTTGGCGAGGCCATGTTCGTCGCCATTGAAGCCGGACATCCGGACGCGTGCCTTCTTCCGGACGTCTACCACATCTTCAAAGGAGGCTCGGACTTCGCCGGACTGAAGATGATCGCCGGCACGCAGATCCACTGCTTCCACGTGAACGACTACCCGGCCGAGCCTCCTCGCGAGACGATCTCGGACAAAGACCGGGTCTACCCCGGCGACGGAATCGCCCCGCTCAACGACATCTTCCAGACGCTGGCCGCCAACGGTTTCCAGGGAGCACTCTCGCTGGAATTGTTCAACCCGACTTACTGGTCGCAGGATGCAGAACAGGTCTGCAAGACCGGACTGGCCAAATCGAAAGAAGCTGTTGCCCGCGCGTTCGACTGAGCCAACCTGAGGAACATTGATCACGGGGGCAGCGCGGCTCGGAAGGAGCCTCGCCTCCCTGCACGCGATGCCAGGTCGGGAAGTTAATTCGAGCCCGTTTCTGATCCTGTCGCTTCCGTTTCTTCCGTTGCGGGATTCTGTGCAGGAGCAGCAGCCTCACCGACAACTGTGACTTCGTTCTCGCCGACCGCGAAGCCGGCTTCCTCAGCAAGAAGTTCGAGGGCACGAAGGTGGTGCCGTTTCTGGACGGTTCCCGTGAAACTTGCGACCCGAATCTTTGTGAGTTTCGTCGAAACTTTGACCTCAGTGAATCGCTCGTCGGTACTGAGTTGTTCCTTCAACGTCTTTGTCGCGTGGCTGAACTCTCTCTGCCCGATGAAGTACGGATGAGTCAGCTGAAGGTCGACGACGAGTGCTCCGCCGCAGAACGCACCGATCGCCACGATGCCGAAATAAACCCGCTCGCGCACCTGGCGATCCCGGGTGTAAAAGACGAGGTGGCCGGTCGAGATTGCCACGGTAAACAGCAGCGAGATTGCCAGAGCCCAGATCAGGTCGACCGCCAGCAGACACACAAACAAAGTCAGGACGAAGAGCGACGACGCAGCCAGGAAGCCGCGGACCGAGAAGAACTCCGAAGCTCCCGAAAACGGATTAACGCGGCGTTTTTTCGGCTTCTCGTCTGGTGATTCCCCGGTGGCGATCTCCGGCTTCGGGTCGTCCGTGGCCGGAGCCTCTGGCGAAGCCTGTTCCGGATCCGCAGCGATCGGCAATGGCGGCGAGGGATCGTTCAATCTGCCAGAGTCGGCGGCATCATCGGCAGGCTCAGTTTCAATGGGGTCGGTCTCAACCGGCGATTCTCCGCTCGGGTCGGCATCGGAAGTCGACCCGGCTGCCTCAACTTCGACGGACTTTTTCCTGGGAGCCCAGGCAATCTTGTGCGGGTTGTCTTCCGGCTCAGGCACCGTTCCGTCAGTCACGTTTCGCTCCGCCAGACTTCAATGCAACGTAGAGAGTGGCTCGGCACTCCATGGCGAGGACCGCGCACCCACGACACGGAGTGTCGTGCCACACTCTGAGCCGCGGGTCCTGGTTTGACAATGCCTATTCGACGCTCTGGAAGTAGCGACGCAGACGTTCTTCGTAGGCTCGCGGAGCTCGACGCTGCGAACCTGCTCGAATGGCCGCTCGAAGTTCAGGCGGCAGTTTGGCAAACCACGGCTCCTGTTCGAGCTTTCGAGTCTGGATGTCGCGGTCGCCCTTTTTCGAACCGGTCTGGCTGTTGCCGGCCGGTCCGGTGGTGTCCTGCAGGGCGAGAGATTCCTCCTTTGTGGCTTCGTTCTCTGCGGCGTCTCCTTCTTTGGAAGCTCCGCCACCCTGAGCTGTTGCCGACGTTGAGCCTTCCTTCGGCTGCTTCGACGGAGTCTGGCTCTGCGACTTGCTCTGGCTTTGAACCTGACCCTCCGCGTCTGCCTGAGCCTGGCTTTGAGCCGACTGCGGCTGGCCTTCGCCTTCCTGCGCGGCAAGAGCCTCGCTGAGAGCCGTCGGCTTGATGAGTTCCCCAAGCTGCTCAAGCAGCTTCGGACCGGCCATCAGCTGAGCGGTCGTTTCTGGAGACGCCGGCACGAATCCGGTTCCCAGCTCCGTCGTCTGCGGCTGGCCCTTTCCGGGCTGGCCTTGCCCAGGTTGTCCCGGCTTACCTGGCTGAGGCTGACCGGCTTGCGGCTCACCGGGCTGCTGACCCTCTCCCGGCTGACCTTTGCCGGGCTCACCTGGTTTTCCTTCGCCCGGTTGAGCTTCACCGTTCGGTTTCTGAGGTTCTCCTGGCTGGCCTTCCGGAGCAGGTCCTTCGCCAGGCTGTGGCTGACCTTCCGGCGTCTGTCCTTCTGCAGGCTGCCCTTCACCGGCGGGAGGTGCCTCGCCCGGCTTCGCTCCTTCGGCTGAGGCGACTTCTGTGCCTTCCGGCGCGTCACCCATCGGTTTTTCGAGAAGTCGCGAGGCCAGTTCGAGCGCTTCGCGGATCGGCTGGTTGGCAACCTCTTTCTGGCCGGAAAGTTCGACAGCACCCTCACCGGTCAGCTGCTGAGCTTCCGCAAATTTCTGAATCGCGGCGTTGAGTTTCTCCGCGGCATCTTTCTGCTGAGGCGTCATTTTCTCAGCAAGGTTCGTCGGTTGAGTTTTCTGCGGTTGGGTTTTCTGCAGTTGCCCCTTCTGAGGTTCACCGGGCTTCGCTGGCTCGCCGGGTTTGGCTTCACCAGGCTGTGCCGGCTTCGCGTCACCGGGTTTGGCCTCACCAGGTTCGCCTGGTTTCGCTTCGCCCGGCTGAGCGGGTTCGACTGGCTCTCCGGGTTCTTCGCCGGCCTCACCTTGATCAGCCATCGCTTCGGTCAGGTCGTTGAGAATGTCTCGCGCTTCGGCGATCTGCTCCGCGGATTTCTGTTGATCCTTCGCCAGTTCGGCGAGAGCCTGGGCGAGAGCCTGCTCTCGTTTGAGCTGCTGTCCCTTCGCGGCGAGATCGGCCGCCGCTCGTTCGAGGTTTTCCTGAACCGCTTCGTCGGCCGCGGCCGCTTCGTCGGCTGAAGTGTTCTCGCCCGCTTTGGCCACCTGGTCGGCCGCTCGCTGAGCGTCCTGCAAAGCCGCCGCCGCACTGGCGTCGACCTTTGCGGCTTTTTCGGCGGCAGCGTCAGATTTTTCAGACACCTTCGCCTGCTGATCCGACTGCTGCTTCGCGGCTTCTTTGATCGCTTCTTTGAGAGCCTCGCCCGCATCGGCAAGTGCTTCCGCTGCTTCTTCCTGTTTGCCCTTCGCCTTCTCGGCGTCGCCCTTGTTCAAGTCGCTGGCCGCTTCTTTAGCAGCGTCACCGGCCTTGGCGAGAGCCTTGGCCGCTTCTTTCGCTTTTTCAGCAATGGCCGATTTCGGCTCGGCGTTTTCACTGGGTTCACCTGGCTCGGCATTCGGATCCTGGCCGGGTTCGCCGGGCTTTTCTTCACCCGGTTTCGGATCGTTCTGGCCGGGCTCACCCGGTTTGTTTTCTTTGGCCGCTGCGTCACCTTTTTGAGGCTCGTCGGTATTGGCAAGAGCCAACTGCTCGGCGGCTTCTGCATTCTCGGCGACCTGCTTTTGAGCTTCTGCGTTCGGCTTACCGGTCGGCTCGGCTTTCTTCGCGGCTTCAACTTCGGCCTGTGCCAGTTCGAGAGCTTTCTCCAGAGCCGCTTCGGCCTGTTCGCGGGCCGCTTCCGCTTCCTCGTTCTTTCCGTCGAGCGTCTGCTTCGCGGCTTCCGCAGCAGCCTGCTGTGCCGCATCCAGTGCTGCGGCGAGTTCGTCGGGCTTGCCTTCTTTGCGTGCCTCTTCAGCCTTATCGCGTTTCGCCGCATCCTGGCGAGCTTCTGTCGCGGCTTCGGCGACTTCCTGCTGCGCCTTCACCGCTTCCAGGGGAGTTGTCGCGTCGCCCGATTCGAGCTTCTTCGCGGCCGCTTCGGCCTGCTTCTGGGCTTCCAGGGCATCTTCAATATTCTGAGCCAGTCGCAGCGCATCCGCCGCGGGCTTTTTCCCTTGAGCCTCAAGCTGAGCGGCTTCCGCGGCGTCGACTTTTTCTCCGGCCCGTTCCAGCTCCTTCAGCTTCTGAGCGATCGTCTTTTCGGCTTCTTTGATCGCTTCATCGACGGCCCCCTGGGCGACTTCGACTTTCTCCAGCTGCGCTTCGGTCAGCGCGGCGAGCTCTTTTGCAGTCTCGGCAATCTCTTCACGAATTGCTTTCGCAGCCTCAGCGAGTTCTGCCGCAGTCGCTTTTGCTTCCGGAGTCACCTTCTGCGCTTCTTTTGCGGCGTCTGCCATCGCGTCTTCGAGAGCCTTTTCGGCGGACTTCATCGCCGCTTCGTCTTTCTTCTCTGCCGCGTCGGCCATTTCCGCTTTCGCCGTTTCGGCTTTCGCAGTGGCTGCCGCCACTTTGTCGAGCGGCTCTTCGGCTTTCTCGGCTTTGGCGAGAGCATTTTTCAAGGCCTTTGCCACTTCTGGAGCCGTCTCTTCAAGACCCTCGGCAACCTTCTCGATGACGTCGGCAACGTCTTCCTGTTCCTTCGCGAGTGCCTCGGCTTTTTCCTTCGTGGTCATTTCGCCTTTGGCGATTTCTTCCGCCGCGTCCGCGACTTCTCGTTCGGCCGCGGCGGCTCGTTCGAGCGCCTCGGCGGCCCGGGCGAGCTCGCCAATCTTCACTGCGGCTTCCATCCGCTTCGTTTCGGCGATCTGTTCTTCGGTCGTGGCGAGGGCTCGCTCAAGAGCCTCCGTCGCGTTTTCGAACTTGTCTTTTGTCTGAGCTTTCGTTTCTTCGTCGGTCGAAGCGACTTCCTCAACGGGAGTTTCCGCTGCCCGGTTGACCGCTTCCTCGGCTGAGTCAAGCATCGCGTCGACGGCGTCCGTCAGCTTGCCTTCGTCGGCAGCCTTCTGAACTTCTTCCAAGCCAGCCTTCGCCGCGTCGGCGAGTTCCGTCGCTTTCTTCGGGTCGGTGGTCAGATTCTCCTGAGCTTCCTTCGCAGCGTTCACGGCTGCTTCGATTTTTTCTTTCGCGGATTCCAGGTTGCGAGCCTGCTCACCAAGTTCCGCAGCGGTCACGTCGGCCGTCTGAGTTTCCGACGCTTCCATCAAAGCTTTTTCGATGTTGGCCAACTGACCCTCGACTGTCCGCTGAGCCTCAACGGCCTCGTCCTTACGATCAGCAAAAATGTCGTCTGCCGCTTCGGCCGCCGCTTCGATCGCGTTTGCAAGCGGGTCCTGTGCCGGAGAATCAGCCGGCAGAGAATCTTTCATCTCTTCCAGCGCGGCACGAATGTCGTTTTGTGATTTGACCTGATCGTTGGCTTCGGTGAGGTTTGTCAGATCGGCTTTCTCTGTCTTTTTCCGAACGTCGCGTTGCTGCTCGGCAAGATCACGAAAACGGTCGAGCGACTGCTCGCGGTCAGAGCTGATGACTCCCTGCGTCGCCAGAACCTGCTCCAACAATTTCTTCAGACCGGCCACCACCTGAGCCTGCTCGACAGTCGCGCCGGCGTAGCGCGTCGCTTCAAGTTCCTTGCCCGCCTTGTCGACGTGCGTGCCGGTTTCCTCTTTCTTGAGGATGACGAGACCCTTGCCGGCTCCCTGCCCGATCGGGCCGCCCCACTTACTGACGTCGGCCAGCGTTTCGACCAGGTGCAGGAACAGTTGCTTCACGTCTCGCTGATCTTCGATTGTGCGGACGGCTGCGGTTTCCTTTTCCGTTGTCGACAGCTCGGGCAGTTTTTTCGTCGTGTCCATCGCCTCCGATTCGAGCTTGATGAGGCGTTTCACCTGCTCGGCGATTTCGGCATTCTTCAGACGCTTCAAAAGGTTCTGCCGCTCGATGGCCAGCTTGATCACGATCTCGCGGATCGTCGTACGGGCTTTGACGAAGGCGGCCTCGCGCTCCGTCGACGACTTAATGTTCTGAGCGTCCAGGAAGAGCTTCACGACGTCAGCCATCTCGTCGTCGACGAGCTGGCCGATGTTCTTCTGCATGCTGCGGATTTCGCCGTAGATCGGCAGTTCGGTAAGGCCATTGTCCTCGAGCTGGGTGAGCTGCATGGAGATCGCCGAAGTGACCAGCTTCTGAGCCATCGCCCGGGCCCGCTGCTGATCAATCTGCTTCCGGCGCAGCGAGAGCTTGTCGACCGCCCCGGCCGGGAAGACCAGCGAGAAGATCAGCAGGAACGTCACGAACGAACGCGTCGAGTGTCGCTTCATTTCGACTCTCCGGAGAAAAGGCCTGATGGCCGTAGGGCCGGTTCGCACCGGCCGAATCGGCATTGGATTTTCGGTCGGCAGGAACCGGCCCTACTATTACTTTTCCCCGATCCCCAGCTCTCGTCGAATAATCGCGTCGAGCTGTTTGGCGGATTCCTCGTCCGTCTGAAGCAGCCCGGAGAGGATGCCCTGCTGGTCCGTGACCGACAGGATCAGGGGTTCGCTGAAACTCTTTTGCGGTTCGAGAGAACCTCGATAATCCCACGCGATGAACATGATTTTCAGTTCGTCGCCTTTTACCAGCTTGTACTTCTCAAGGTCGAGATGATACTCGCCGCGCAGCGATTCGGGATGAGGCTTGCCGGCGACCGAAGCCGCAATCTCCACCTCATCCTCTTCCACTTCTCCATCGACACGGGCGACCTGAACCTGAGCCACCACTTTGGACAACCCGAAATCGTCGCTCGCCGACCAGACGATCGGGGGGGAAGCCGTCGGTACAACTCGGCGGGTCCGCAGCGAAATCGCCGTCCGCGGAGCCTGGTCACTCTTCAGCCTCAGCGTCCCGTGGATCGGGCTTTCCAACTGGAGACCTTCGGTATCCGTGACTTCGATTCGGTATTTCAGAGGCTCTGAAACAGACTCAAAGGGAGTCCCGGTGATGTTGAAGCTCCACCGCTGCCTGTCCTTTGAGGTCAGGTCGTATCCATTCTCGCCGATCCACAGCTTCGCCCGTTCGAGATTCTTGTTGAGCGACCGCACGGAAAGTTCGACTCGCGAGCCTTCGATCACGGACAGCTGACGCCGCGAGGTCTTGCCGTCCGCTTCGCTCGTCGCGAACTCTTTCGCGTAGTCCGGCGGCGTGACTTTGATCTCAACATCGACCGTCGGCAAAGGAATCGCGTCGATCCGCATCGGCTGCGAACGGGCATCGCCGAGGTAAACTCGAAAAGACACAGAGTCCATCAGGCGAGGCAGCTCTCCACGGAACACTGTGGAACTGCTGACCTCTACCTTCGCGTCGGCAGGCGATTTTTCGTCGCCGCCTCGCTTCGCCGCGGAGGACGAAATCTCGATATCTGTCGCGATGTTCCCGTCGAGACTCTCAATGCGAATCCGGCCGAACCCGTCGGCAGGCAGCTCGCCTCCGGCGGTCACCACGAACGACAACGGAGCTCCGTAGGGCGAGCTGAGCTTCTTCACTTCTCCCGCCGCGAGCACCGCATTGCCGTTGACCTTAACGCTGACAATCTGCGTCTTTGTCGGATAGCTGTCGGCTCCCAGCAGAAGCCGATTGAAGAACGCTCCGAAGTAACCGGGCAGTGCGATCGCCCAGCCGAGCATTACGGCCGTCGCCGCGGCCGCGATGAAAACTCGCCGCCGAAAATCCTGCGAGGAAAATCCCGCGAACACATCCAGCTTCGGGCTGAGGTCCACGACCTGCGAAATCACGGCGTTTTCCAGATCGGGCGATCCCCAGGACTTCGCCTCGGTCTGTTCAAACTGCATTGCCGCGACCAGGTCACTGTCGATTCCCTGTCGCCGCTCGACCTGCAAAGCCAGCTCGACCAGGTCTTCCTTCTGCTGCAGCCATGGCCGAGTGAATCTGCGAAAGGCCCACACTCCGGCACCGGCGACCAGCGTGAGCAGGACAAACCGCTGAGCCCTCGACATATCGAGCAGCCAGTCGGCCAGAAAAGCCACAACAAGAATCGCGACCGCTGCCGTGGCGAGAAGACTGAACCCGTTACCCCAGCGCACGAACTTTCGTGTCGACTGAAGTCGAACGAGTTTCAACCGAAGTTGTCCCAGTTGAGTTGCCATAAGCCTGTCAGTTTTGAGTCACGATTCGAAGCCAGGCAGGATAACCTGGCTCGGCAGAAATCGCCCGCTCGACGGGAATTTCTATCGCAGCCCGATGCGTCAAAACCAATTCGCATTCGGGTTTTGTAAGTAACCCGAGGCTTGAGCGTGTGAGTGTTTTTGATGTCGCAGGCACACTCCGTGTACCGTCCGCCGGAACCTGCGTCCAACGCCGTATTTTTCGGGGCATACGGCACACGGAGTGTGCCTGCTACTTTCACTTTTCGAAAAACTCACAGCCTCGTCGGGTTACCAGTCCCCGCGACTTCACGTTCGAGGAAGCCCTGGAAAATCGGCCTCATTCCGCAACGGAATCGGGCCTGTGCCAGGAGCCGGCGGAAGAAAGCCGAATGGGCTCTGACTGAGTTCCTCGGGGTTCTCTGCCAGATCGAGACGGTAGTCTTCGATCCGGACTTCATTCCGACGTCGCTGGTAACGCCGCCTCGCGTTCTGATACTTGAGGGCCTGGTGGTTTCCCACGAGCCCGGCTACCAGTCCAGCGAGCATCATGACGGGGCCGAGGAACAATCCCCCATCGGCGGCAAACAATAAGACGAATCCGAAAGTTGCCAGGCCACAGCCAACAACGACACTTCCCACTGCGTTTGGGCGATGAGTGTTGCCGTACTGGTCGCGGACCATGTAGCGCTGCTCTTCCCGTTCCCACGACCGATCAATGTGATTGACCTCGGTCTGGAATCTCAGCTGAGCCACCTGGTCAACAAGCTGTTCGGTGCGACGGTCGATCGTCTCGATCTGCTCCATCTTTTCCGTCCACGCGACCGACTCGTTCCGCTTGACCTCAAGCTGAGACGAACAGTGCTGGCACGTCACGTACTGGGCTGCTGAAGGGATCTGAAGCGGAGCTCCACAGTTGTTGCAGGCGACTGGCGAAAGTTCCATGAGCTTCCTCGCAGAAGAATCCTTCGAAATTCGGGCTGCGACACAACGGCGGAAAGCCGCAGCGGATCCGCACGGCTAGATTTCGGGGTTGAGAATTTTGCGGGCCCATAGAAAGGCGGAGACGTTCAGGAGGACGGCTGCGCAAAGCATAACCTGGCCGGCGAACGTGGTGAAAAGCCGCGCCGTGTTGACCGGGTCCAGGAAGAAGTAGTACATCGCCAGGACAACTCCCGGGGCGAGGGCCATGTAGAGAGCCGAGGTCCTGGCCTGAGCCGTTTCCGACAGGACCTTCCGTTCGAGTCGCTGCAGCTCACGGACGGAGTGGGCGATCCGCTCAACGGTTTCGTTGAGTCGCCCGCCGCTCTCACGACTGGCTTCCATGGCGGCGGCGAAGAGGGCGAAGTTCTCGCTGCGAAGCCTCACCTTGGCTTCCTTGAGGCACCGCTCGAGTGGCTTACCGAGCTGGTACTCGCCGACGATCTGTTGAAATTCCTGGCAGATCGGTCGCGGTGTCTGCTGCGCGAGAATGTCGAGGGCCTGGGCCAGCGACAGGCCGGCTTTGATCGCACTCGACAAAGACACCATCGCGTCGGCCAGCTGATCTTCAATCTGCTGATGCCGCTTTTCGGCCATGACTTTCAAGATGTGCCACGGCAGCGCGGCGAGCAGTCCGGCTGTCACCAGCCCGAACGGCAGCGAGCCGAAGACCACTGTCATCGTCAGAAACGACAGCAGCAGGAGTGTCGACCACGCGACCAGCCAGCTGCGCAGGTTCTTCGGTGAGACACGCAGCTGCCGCAGCTTGTCCTTCATGTTGACTTCGAGTCGCTCAAGCCCGGACAGGTAGTAGCTCTCTGCGGCGTACGGCAGAACGCCGAACGCAAGAGAGATCAGCGTGCTGCCGATGATGGCTTCTGTCATCGTTCGTTTCCTCGCCCTGCACCGGCGGACGGCAACTGACCGCTCGCCCACGCTTTCGCTGCGTCGCTGTCTGCGGGCACCGACTGCACCCGCATCCGGAAGGACCGACCGGGAGCGCTGAACCGTCCGTCTGGACGTCGAGCGGCCTGCGGTTTCAACGGGATCAACTGGTTAATTTTCAGACGAGGCACAAACCAGTCAGCGAACGTTCCTGTGTCAGTCACGATCGTGACGTAATACGTCATATCCCGGATGGGCGAGATGTTTCGCAGCTTGCCCTGCACCAGCATCTCCCGCCCGTTCGACTCGGCAAACAGATCAATTCCAGCGAGGTTCGTGTTCTGCTGAACGAGGCCGGGGATCGGGTCCGGCTGAGGTGGCAGCCTCTGCCGTTTCAACGCGTTGCCGAATGCCGCCGGAAACTCCGGCTGGAAATCGGACGGACTCTTGCCGAAGAGCTCCTCAAACTTCGCCTGCCGTCCGCGGTCAGACACTTCTTCCAGCGGCGGCAGAGTCTGAACGTACTGCAGATACTTTGCGTACTCCTTCTGGTAGTTGCTGACCAGAAACCAGTGCATGCTCCAGCCGTGGACGTAAGCCGGGCCAGCAAAGATGTCGCCTCGAAAAATCTGATCGCTGCCGGCAATGACGTCCCATCCGAGTCCTTGCGGAATTTCTCCCTCGACGATCAGTCGAGCGTACTCAATGTTGATTTTCTGCGGCGTGGTTTTCACTTTGTCGCCGCCCCCTTCGAAACCGGAAGCCATCCCCTCGGCAAACCAGACGGGAATCGGAGCCAGCCGCTGGAAGACTCCCGTGTTGAAACACTGCTGGTGGATTGCCTCGTGCAGCGGCGTGCCGAAGGTGTAACACTCGCTCATTCTGACATAGAGATAATTCGTGAGGTGCGAGTAGAAGCCCGCGATGTTTCCTGCCGAGAGGCCGCGGCTGCCCGTCGCCTTCGCGGTGTAAGCTTCGAAGTCTTCGTCCGTTTCAAAGATGAGGACGACCATCGGAAACTTCGACGACTCTGTCTGAACATCCATCGTCCGGGCGAAGCTCGCGAACATCGTCTGGATGCTCTGCATGTAACTGGCGGATTTTCGAAGAGCCGCGGTGACTCGCCGCTCGCTCGCTCGCGGCAGCTCTGCCTGCAGGACAACACCGATGACGTACTGACCGGAAATGACTCCGCGAAATTCCTCTTCGCCAAATTCGTCCCGCAGCCGGTCGAGCATCTGCTGAGGTGTGATGGGTTTCGGGTCTGGCCCGGGCGTCCGCTTCCTGACGACGTCCTGCGGAATCAGTCTCAACGACCCATCGGCCGGTTCCACGGCGAGAATGCCCTGTCCGGACGCGTACAGCCGGCCGTCGAGAGTCTGCGTCTTTCCGTCTTCATCGACGTACTCAAAGACGTCTGCCCGGGTCTCCGCAACGAATATCGGCGACAGGACAAAAACCGCCGCAATCAATCCTGTGGTCAGTCTGCTCATTGGCCGCTCTTTGCCGAAGGTGCGAATCAGAAATGAGTTCCACGATGCTACCACCCAGCCCGAGGAAACTCACGGATAAGCGAATTGAACAATCACCAGGCACGTGGATACGCGGATCATTCTGAGGACCATCTCGCCTGCGCTTCGAACCTGCGCTGTGACCAAACGTTTTTCATGAAGGCCCAATTCCCGGCAGCCGGAACTGGAACTGCGAAATTCAACGGGATTCTCAGTGAAGATTCCGGTTTGATCACGGTTGGGACGGGGCCGGAAGCCGTGTCTGGCTGCGGTGATTCGAGGCAAAACCGCGTTGGTTGCCTCGATTCTGACGCCCCGTTAGGCTGCGGAGCTTGCTCTGTTTTCGGCAAACTCCCGCCGAATTCGGCCCTCGACGAGGCCTTACTGCACTCTCGAAACGCACTTGAAGACCGCACCAGGCGGGCACGGAATCATGACGACAAAAACGCTCATCAACATCGCTCACAGCCCCGATCCGGACGACGCGTTCATGTTTCACGCGCTCGCCAATGACAAGATCGAGTGTGGCAATTACGAATTCACGCACACGCTGCAGGACATCGAGACGCTCAACCATCGGGCCTTGAAAGGCGAGCTGGAACTGACGGCCGTCAGCATTCACGGCTACGCCTACATGACCGACAAGTACGCCATCTGTTCGTGCGGGGCGAGCATGGGTGACAACTACGGGCCGATGGTCGTGGCGAGGGAAGCCTGCTCGATCGAGGACCTGAAGGGGAAGAAGATTGCGATCCCTGGAAAGATGACCTCGGCATTTCTGGCTCTCAATCTGCTGCTCGGCAAAGACTCGTTTGAGTACGAGATCCACGACTTCGATCAGATCCTCAACGTCGTCGAACGAGGCGACGCGGACGCCGGCCTCATCATTCACGAAGGTCAGCTGACGTACGAGAACCAGGGCCTGAAGCTGATCGTCGACCTGGGTGAGTGGTGGTACGAGCTGACCGATGGCCTGCCGCTGCCGCTCGGTGCGAACGCGATCCGCAAGGATCTCGGCCCGCAGGTCATGGACGAGGTCACGGCGATTCTCAAACAGAGCATCCAGTACGGTCTGGACCATCGCGAGGCAGCCCTCGACCACGCCCTGAAATACGGCCGCGATCTGGACCGCGCGAAGGCAGACAAATTCGTCGGCATGTACGTTAACGACTGGACGATCGACTTCGGTGAGAAGG